>CAZAKT010000004.1:55263-60573 GCA_964486135.1 uncultured Mageeibacillus sp. | reverse complement strand
AAAAGCCAGGATACCATTTTGAGCACCCAGGGACAGGGCGGCAAAAAAGTACAAGGCAAGCCGCCAGCTGTCTGCCAGCAAGAAAGTTGCCAAAGCGGTCACCAGGCCCTGGGCCAGGGAGAAGAGGCCGTAGCCTTTTGATTTTCCGATTTCTCGATTGAAAAAGATTACACCGGCGATCAGGGAACCCAAAAAGAAGAAAAGGACAAGCGCAAGATAGGTGGCCATCAACTGCCATCGGCCCCCTTCCAGGGCAAGGGCAAACTGGGTCAGACAGCCTGTATGATGGGAAACCGCCAGGCTTGAACCGACTGCCGCCTCCAAATTGGTGAAACCCGCGGAGACGGCAAGCAGAAAAAACCAAGGTCTGGTTCGCCGCATCCTCCTGTCATCCATTATTTCCTCCTTACAAGTTGAAGCCGGAAACGGCTCGAGGTCGTTTCCGGCTTGTATCTTTTTCCTGGATGGATCCAGCTTCAATGTGGGTGATTAATAATTGACAGCGTGAATCTCAAAATAGGACTGGTCATGGTCGCAGGTCGGACACAGCTTGGGAGCCTTCTTGCCGACATGGAGATGGCCACAATTGCGGCAGATCCAAACCGTCTCACCGTCTTCCCTTACAAACACAATGTCTTCCTCGATATTGGACAGGAGGCGGCGGTAGCGGATTTCGTGATTCTTCTCAACTTCACCCACCAGGCGGAACCTTTTGGCGATCTCCTTGAAGCCTTCCTCCTCGGCCTCTTCGGCAAACCGGGCGTACATATCGGTCCACTCGTAGTTCTCACCGTCGGCGGCGTCCTCCAGATTTGCAGTCGATGCCGGTACTTCGCCCCCGTGCAGGTACTTGAACCAGAGTTTGGCGTGCTCCTTCTCATTTCTTGACGTCTCATCAAAGAAGGCGGCTATCTGTTCATAGCCCTCTTTTTTCGCCTTTGAGGCGTAGTACTGGTACTTTGTATGGGCCATGGATTCACCGGCGAAGGCCTCCATCAGGTTGGCCTCAGTCTTTGTTCCCTTAAGGTCTTTCATTCTCGTAATCATTCCTTTCTCTTGCAATAGTCACTTTGGGCTGGCCTTGTCCCCGGCCTGCCTGCTTGTGCGCCGGAGCCTGCCGCCACTTTTAAATCTACCAGACTTTGGCCGACCTTGCCTCCCCCTCCACAGGGAGGATGGAGATCCAAAGAGATTTTTCAACCAAGGTCCGCCTGCAGACCAAAGAAAAACCGGCCCTGGGGGGGCCGGCCATTCAATGACTTTCGCCAGGCAATGAAAGGTCAGTCAAGTAATTACTTCCCCAACAGGCCCTTGACCTTGCCAAGCGTCTCACCCGCCTTGTCGACAGAGAGTTTGGCTTTCACGCCATCGATGATGGCCTTCATCTGATCCTCAGGGAGTTTCAGTCCCAGGGTCTTTTCCACCGCCTTCAGCGGATCCTTTGAAAAGAGGTCCGAAAGCACTTTGTCCAGTTTAATCTTTTTGACGAGGTCGTCGATGGTCGCTTTGATATCCATAAAAAGTCTCCCTTTCATTCCTTGCTCCCCGGTCCACCCTTTATTTGGAGGATAGAAGGCTGTGCGGACCGGGTAAGGATCAAGCGCCGACGGGCGCTCTTGTCATATTGTTCCCGACTACTGTAGCATGGCGGACAGACTGTTTTCGTATCGATTGTTATGATCGTCTTAACCGGATTTTTAATAGGAGGCCTTCCTTGTATGGATAAAAAAGATGACTTGAAAAAAGCGATACTTGACCACTATGAGTCTTTGTCTGCGGAAGAGGTCAAGACCCAGGAAGAGGCCCGAACCATAACCGAATCCCTGGGCTACCGCCCTGAAGACCTCGACCAGCTTCCTGAAGAAGCCGATTTGGGCCTGGGTTGTGGCAATCCGCACGAAATGGCCAAACCACAGCCTGGGGAACGGATCCTGGACCTTGGTTCGGGCCGGGGTCTGGACTGCTTTATTGCAGCCCGGGCCGTCGGGGAAACCGGCCAGGTCACCGGAGTGGATGCCCTGCAGAGCATGGTTGACAAGGCAAAGGAGATTGCGGCCAGGCAGGGATTCAAGAACTGCAACTTCATCCAGGGGGAGATCGAGGATATCCCCTGCCCGGACCAGTCCTTTGACCTGGTCATCAGCAACTGCGTCATCAATCTGTCCTTGCGGAAACCGACGGTCTACCGGGAGATCTTCCGTGTCCTGAAGCCGGGTGGACGGGTTGCCATTTCAGATATCACGACCAAGAAGGATTTGCCACCCGAATGGGTAGCAGATCCCCATATGGCCAGGACCTGAGTGGGCGGAGCCTGGTCTGCGGCGCAGATCATCTTGGCCTTCCGGGCGATCGGTTACACCCGGATCACTATAAACAGCGAAGAGGTTACGGAAGCCTATGCCCGTAAGTGGGGGCATGGCCTGGCCATTAGGGAATATATCCAAAGCAGTTTGATCTATGCGGAAAAGCCAAAAGACCAGGGCCCTGGTGACCAGGCTGTCAGCGGAGCCAGACGGATGGCCCGGGGAGGCCGGGTCAAGTCCGGCAAACTGTCAGGCCGTTTTTCGCGCCCGCCTGTTGCGGCCGCGGATGCAGATCAGCAGGCCGCCGAGAAAGCCGGCGATGTGGGCCCACCAGGCGATACCGGAGGCGGCGCCGCTCGAGATGCCGGAGATTAGCTGGAGGACCAGCCAGACGATCAGGTAGAAGAAGGCGGAAACATTGAAGAAATAAGGTGGGAAGGGAATAAGCGTCAGGATCGAGGCCTTGGGGTAGAGGATCAGGTAGGCACCCATAACACCTGATATGGCGCCCGAGGCGCCGATCGTGAAGACCGTGGAATGCGGCATGGAGAAGGTGTGCGCCAGGATGGCGATCAAACCGGTCCCCAAATAGAAAAGTAAATATTTGCCCTTCCCCAGATAATCCTCGACATTGTCCCCAAAAAGCCAGAGGATCCACATGTTGCCAAGCAGGTGACTGAAGTCACCGTGTAAAAACATGCTGGTGATCAACTGCCAGTAGAAGGTTTTTGAGCGAAAGGCGTCAAAGAAGCCCTGGGGCGTGAAGGCATACTGATGGAAAAATGACTCCAACTCCCAGTAGTTCAGGCCTGACTGATATAAAAAGATGAGGGCATTGATCAGGATCAAGGCGATCGTGACGAATGGAATCGTTTGGCTGCGCTGACTATCTTTCAACGGAAGCATAAGCTGGACCTATCCCCCTGTCTAACGGCCAGTCTGCCGTCAGCCTCTCTGCAGCTCACGACTTAGCATGGAAAAGGCAGTTGTATCACCAAGGAGGATATAACCGACCAGTTTATCGCCCAGGAAATTCCGGCGTTCGTAAGTCAGCTGTGTCTCGTCAAAACGGATCTGCGAGGAGACCTCCGGATCCTTGGGCGCGATGTCCCCAGCCGAGGCAATGCGGGTTTCCATGGTGTTGACCAGGTAGGGCGGCGCCGGGATGGTGCAGATGTCGTCCCCCCCCGCGGCGTTCGTTCCCGCGACCTGTCCCTGACGTGTCGATACGGACCAGAGTCCATACCACAAACCATTCATAAGGGCGCAGTCACCTGCCGCGTAAACGTCGGGGATACTCGTCTCCAACTTATCATTGGTCACAAAACTCCGGTCGATCGTGACCTCCTCGCCGTCCATGACCTCAAGGCGGGCCCGGACCCCCGTCGCGAAGATGACAAGATCGGCTGGGATCTCCCTGCCGTCCGTCAGCCTGATGGCGGTTGTCCTGCCTGTGGCTGGATCTGCGAGGATTTCCTCTGTTGACGCTTCCTTCACCACCTTGACCCCGACACGTTCGACCTGTTCCTGGAACATGGCGCTTGAGCGCTCATCAAGTTGTTTTGAAAGGAGTCCCTTCCCACGCTCGAGGATGGTGGTGTCCAGGCCACGCTGCTTCAGGGCGTAGGCGGCCTCAAGGCCAAGGAGCCCCCCGCCGATGACAATGGCTGTCTTGGCGCCATCGATATAATCGGAAATGGCGAAGGCATCATCCAGGGTCCAGAGGGTGAAAACACCCAGGGAATCATTTCCCTTGAGAGCCGGCAAAAAACTGCGGCTTCCGGTCGCCAGAATCAACTTGTCATAGTGGATCCTGCTCCCGTCCGATAGCTCAATTTCCCGGTCACCGGTATGAACGTGCTTGACGGCAACACCCAGTCTGAGGTCAAAATTCTTTTCTTTGTACCAGGCTTCCTCATGAAGCAGAATTTTAGGGGCGCTTTCCGGATCCATGATGACACCGGGGAGCCGGGGCCGGTGATAAGGCAGGTGGGAGCTTTCCGACAAGATGAGAATCTCGATTTCAGGATCCATTTTCCTGGCGGATTCCGCCGCCGACAGGCCGGCGATGCCACTTCCAATGATCACGATCCTTTTTTTAGCCATAACGGAGCCTCCTTTGGTGAAGGATTATTCTTGGATAAATGACAAGGCGGCAGGGCCGCACTTGATACACGTTTCAATCATAAATAGTTGGTCTGACACTGTCAAACAATTATGAAAACTGTATCGGGGGCACCTGATTCGTGTAGAATGAAAAGACTTTACGGAAGGGAGGTATCCGTCCATGAACAAAGGGTCGAAGCCGAGGAAGAATATCCCCGATATTACGACGCAACTTCGTGCCGATGTCATCCATATGCCCGCTGTCATAGCCGAGTGTTCCGGTATCCGTATTCACGGGCGGCGAATAAAATCCGTCCTCTTCACGACCGATGCCGCGCAGATCATCAACCATAATGCCGACGCTGTCATGGCCGTCTATCCTTTCACACCCCATCCTGCCATCTCAAATGCCCTGGTCGGCATATCGCCCGTCCCCATGTTCGTTGGTGTGGGTGGAGGAACAACAGGAGGGGCCCGATGCGCCCAAATTGCCATCTTCTCCGAAGCGCAGGGGGCGGTGGGTCTTGTTGTTAACTCACCGACGACCCTGGATACGATCCGGGCCATCAATGAGGTGGTCGATACACCGATTATCTGTACCATTGTTTCCGAGTATATGGATATTGGCTCCCGGCTGGACGCGGGTGTCTCAATCCTGAATGTGAGCGGGGCCAGCAAGACCGTCGACATCGTGCGCGAGATCCGGGGCAAGTATCCGGATGTCCCCATCATCGCGACAGGAGGGCCCAGCGATGAAAGCATCCTGGCAACCATCCGGGCCGGTGCCAATGCCATCACCATCACTCCGCCCACCAGCGCGGAGCTCTTCAAGATCAAGATGGACAAGTACAGGATCGCAGCCGAGGAGGACAATAGGGCCGGCGGCAAAAAGTACTAGCCG
>CAZAKT010000004.1:0-55163 GCA_964486135.1 uncultured Mageeibacillus sp. | reverse complement strand
CCCGACTCCTTTAAAGGAAGTATGGATTCCCTGACGGTCTGCCGGATCATGGAGACTGCCGTACGGAATAGGTTCCCGGATGCCCTCCTTTTAAGTATCCCGGTGGCCGACGGCGGTGAGGGGACCGTCGATTCATTTCTCAGGGCCCGGGGGGGCGAAAAAATCCAGCTATCCGTTTCAGGACCTTTCCTGGAAGCCGTGGACGCCTTCTACGGCCTTCTGGACCGGGGGAAGACGGCTGTCATAGAGATGGCGGCTGCAGCGGGCTTGCCTCTTGTAGGGGAGGCTAAAGACCCTCTCATCACAAGCACCTACGGTGTCGGTCAGTTGATCCTGGACGCGGTCGGGCGGGGAGCGGAAAAGATCATTCTGGGCCTGGGTGGCAGCGCGACCAATGATGGGGGCTGCGGCGCGGCCGCAGCGGCCGGTATCCGCTTTTACCGGGCTTCCGGGGAAAGCTTTGTGCCCGTCGGCGGTACACTCCACTTGATTGATCGGATCGACGCAAGTGGAAGGTCAGCCAGGCTTAAAAATGTCGAGATGGTGGCCATGTGCGACATTGACAACCCCATGTTCGGGCCGCGGGGGGCCGCCCATGTCTTCGCTCCACAAAAAGGGGCAGACGAGGAGGCTGTCGAATGCCTGGACTCCGGTCTCCGCCATCTGGCTGAATTGATCAGGCGGGATCTGGGTCTTGAGGTTGCCCATATACCCGGGGCGGGCGCGGCGGGTGCCATGGGCGCCGGCGCCTTCGCCTTTTTTGGCGCCTCCCTGGAGCCTGGCATTGAGGCTGTCCTGGATACCGTTGGATTTGAAAGTCTTGCGGAAGGGGCAGACCTGATCCTGACGGGTGAGGGGAAAATCGACCGGCAGAGCCTGCGTGGCAAGGTAGTCATTGGTGTCTCAAGGCGGGCGAAAAAGCTGGATATCCCGGTTGTAGCGATCGTGGGTGATATAGGGGATGATATCGAGGCCGTCTACCAGGAGGGGGTGAATGGCATCTTCAGTATCAACCGGGTTGCCATGGATTTTAATCATGCCAAGAAAAGAAGTGAGGAAGATCTGGCTTTGACGGTCGACAATCTAATGCGATTCATTCAACGGATGTCGATGACCCCCGATTGAATATGCCCGATGAGGGGGAAGTGCTATAGTGTTGCTTGACAATGACGCAAGGATCTATTTGAAAGGATAGCACTATGGCCCGCAAAGAGAGAATCATCACCCTGGTAACCCGCGACTTGACCGATGACATCGAACACGATGGTTGCGGCGAATGCCAGACATCCTGCCAGTCGGCCTGCAAGACCTCCTGTGGCGTCGCCAACCAGGTCTGCGAACAGGAAGAAACCCACTGAGCAAGGACGATCCTGATAGGCTGGTCCGGCTTACTTCGGACAGGCGTTTCCCGTCCCGGCAGGCCGGATACCCCCTCTTTTTATGATCCATCAATACAAACTGAACGGCTATAATCTGGCGCTCGATGTCGACAGTGGCAGTGTCCACCTGGTGGACGACCTGGTCTACGACATCCTGGAGCTTTACGGGCATAAAACAGGTGAGGAGATCACACAGGCGCTTTCCAGCCGCTGGGAAGTGGCCGACGTCCAGGATGCCCTGGAGGAGATCGGGGGCCTTGTTGAAAGGGGTAAACTCTTTTCCAGGGTCAGGCACGAGGATTGCCTGCCGGGAGGGCGTGAAAGAGTTATCAAGGCCCTCTGCCTCAACGTTGCCCATACCTGCAATCTCAACTGCTGCTACTGTTTTGCCGCCCAGGGAACCTACAAGGGGGCCCAGGCCCTTATGTCCCCCGAGACGGGCCGCCGGGCCCTGGATTTTCTGGTCGAACACTCGGGCGGCCGCCGCAATCTCGAAGTTGACTTTTTCGGAGGTGAACCGCTTTTAAACTGGGGGATGGTGAAAGAGACAGTCGCTTACGCCCGCTCCCTGGAGAAAAGCTGCGACAAACACTTTCGTTTTACCCTTACCACCAACGGGCTCTTGATCGATGATGATGTCATCGAATTCACCAACCGTGAGATGGACAATGTTGTTTTGAGTCTTGACGGGAGAAAAGAGACCCACGACCGGTTCAGGGTGACCCGGGGGGGTGAGGGCTGCTATGATCTTGTCGTGCCCAAATTCCAGGAGCTGGTCCGGCGGAGGAAGCGGGGCACCTATTACATTCGAGGCACCTACACCCACTACAATACGGATTTTCTTGAGGATATCCTCCATATCGCCGATCTGGGATTTGATGAAATAAGTATGGAACCCGTGGTCTGTCCTCCCGACCAGCCTTATGCCCTGACGGATGAGGACCTGCCTCTCCTGAAGGAAGCCTATGAAAAACTGGCGGTGGAGATGCTCCATCGGGATCGCCAGGGCCGGGGCTTCCGTTTTTACCACTTCAGCATGGATCTGGAGAAGGGACCCTGTATCTACAAGCGGGTCGCGGGTTGTGGCTCCGGTACGGAGTACCTGGCGGTGACACCAGCGGGTGATCTATATCCCTGCCACCAGCTCGTCGACGACCCAGCCTTTTTGATGGGTAACCTCTGGGAGGGTATCAGGCGGGAAGATATCCGCCAGGCCTTCTCAAAGTGCCGGATCTTTGAGAAGGAGGCCTGCCGTGACTGCTGGGCCAAGTTCTATTGTTCAGGGGGCTGCGCCGCCAATGCCTACCACGCCAGCGGCCAGCTGTCCGGGCTGGACAGGACAGGTTGCGAGCTCTTCAAAAAACGCGTCGAATGCGCCCTCATGATGAAGGCCGCCCAGGCCCTGTCCTCCCGCTAATAGGTGTATCGCGGCACCAGGCTTGTCCAGCCGCGGCTGTCGGGCAAACGCTGGCGCTGGATCCCGACCAGCTTGTCATAGAAGATCTGGGCAACGGGGCCGATCAATCTGTCATTGATGATAATTGACCGATCATTCCAGGACAGTTCGCCAACCGGGGAGATGACGGCAGCTGTACCCGTACCGAAAGCCTCCTGGAGGAGGCCGGCCTCGTGGGCCTCGTAAAGTTCAGCAACGGCAATACGGCGGACATCCACCTCAAGACCTTGATCCTCAGCCAGTGTCAGGACTGAATCCCGGGTGATGCCCGGCAGGATGGTGTCGCCAAGCTCAGAGGTCACAAGTTTGCCGTCAATGACAAACATCATATTCATTGCCCCTACTTCCTGGACGTATTTTTGTTCCCTGCCGTCCAACCAAAGGACCTCGTTGAAGCCTGCCCGCTTGGCCTCGGTTGATGCCTTGAAGCTGGCCGCGTAGTTGCCGCCTGCCTTGGCCCTGCCCATGCCGCCCTTGACCGCGCGCACATAACGGGTCTCGATACGGATACGGATCGGTTTCATACCCTCCGGGTAATAGGGACCTGTCGGCGCGCAGATCACAAAATAGATGAAGCGCGTCGCCGTCTGTGCCCCCAGGCTCGAGCCGTCGGCGATCATGGTGGGCCTGAGATAGAGGGAAGTTCCCTCACTTTTGGGTACCCAGTCGCGATCCAGGTCGACCAGACGATTGATAGCCTCCAGCTGGAGGTCGACATCAATTTCCGGCATACAGGCCCGGTCGGCGCTCTGGTTCATCCTCCTCGCGTTGTCCGCGATGCGGAAGAGACCGACTTCCCCGTCATCGAGCGCGTAAGCCTTGGCCCCTTCGAATATTTCCTGGGCGTAATGGAAGACAGGAGAAGCAGGGTCGAGCGAAAGCTTCTGGTAAGGGACAATGCGGGGATCAAACCAGCCCCGGCCCTCTTCGTAGTTGGCAAGGAACATGTGGTCCGTGAAGGTCTTGGCAAAGCCCAGTTTTTGTTCATCAGGTGGTTTGGCCTTTGCGGTCGTCGTCTTGCTTACAGCTATTTCCATATCGATTGCTCCTTCCGTTGACCGAGTCTATTCATAATTGTTGACGCAGGATGCCCCGCGCTGGAGGGCCTGCTCATTCAAGGCGACAAGATGTGATTTGGGTCCCGTGAACATCCGTTTTAACATAGCCACGATGGTGTCATAGCGTAAAAGCTTGGTTGCCTCGATGAAGGCGCCCAGCATGGCCATATTGGCGACCCGCATATTCCCGATTTCGGAAGCGATTTCCATGGAAGGGACATAGATGGCGCGGATATCGTCGCGGGCGGCCTTGCGTTCTATGATCGATGTATTGATGAAGAGGGTCCCCCCCTTCTTCACGGCCGGCTCAAACTTGTCAAGGGAGGGCAGGTTCATGGCGATCAGCTCGCTTGGCTCGAGGACGATCGGTGAAATGATCTCGCTGTCGGCGATAACGACACCGCAGTTGGCCGTACCGCCCCGCATCTCGGGCCCGTAGGAGGGGAGCCAGCTGACATTCAGGCCTTCGGACATACCGGCTTCCGCCAGGGTCGTCCCAATGGCCATGACCCCCTGTCCGCCAAATCCGGAAATGAGAATCTCCTTATAAGCCACTTTACGCCTCCTTTTTGGTGACATCCTTGAAGACGCCAAGCGGGAAAACGGGGATCATATGCTCCTCCAGCCAGCCGAGCGACTCGACCGGTGTCAGACCCCAGTTGGTCGGACAGGTCGACAGGACCTCGATAAGGGTAAAGCCCAAGCCCTGCTTCTGGATATCAAAAGCCTTCTTGATGGCACGTTTGGCCCTGGCGATTTGCGCCGGGCTTGTCACGGTAACACGCTCAATGTAGGCTGCCCCTCTCAAGGTCGCCAGGAGTTCCGACATTTGTATGGGGGAACCATAATGCTCCAGGGATCGGCCATAGGGGGCGGTTGTTGCCTTCTGCCCCACCAGGGTCGTGGGCGCCATCTGCCCGCCTGTCATCCCATAAACCGCGTTATTGACGAAGATGGTGGTTATCTTTTCACCCCGCATGGCCGCGTGGACAATCTCCGCCGTCCCGATGGCAGCCAGATCGCCATCCCCCTGATAGGTGAAGACCACCCGGTCGGGGAGGACACGCTTGATACCTGTTGCCACGGCAGGCGCCCGGCCGTGGGCCGCCTCATGCATGTCGCAGTTGAAGTAGTCGTAGGCGAAGACGGCGCAGCCAACAGGGGCAACACCGATTGACCTGTCGAGAACATCGAGTTCAACCAGGGACTCGGCAACCAGCTTGTGGATGATACCGTGTGTACAGCCAGGGCAGTAATGTGTTTCAAGATCGGTCAGACCCTTGGATTTCTCATATACAATCGCCATCTCTACGACCTCCCCAGCGCTTTTTTGGCGGCTTCGGCCACCTCACGTGGCGTCGGAATGACCCCGCCCGCCTGGCCGATAAAGGACACGGGTTTGACCCCATTGACACCGATGCGGACATCATCAACCATCTGTCCCGTGCTCATCTCAACAGTGACGACGGCTTTAACGCTTTCCTGTGACGCCGCCTGGTGAAGTGCCTGGTAGGGGTAGGGCCAGACGGAGATTGGCCGGAAAACACCGGCCTTGATCCCCTCCTCACTCAGGAGCCTTGCTGCCGCCCGGGCCAGACGTGCCGGCGTGCCGTAGGCGACGAAGAGCAGCTCCGCCCCCTCGAGCTCGCTGATCTCGTATTTTTGTTCCCGGGCCGTGATCTGTCTGTATTTTTCCTCAAGCCGCTGGTTGTGCGCGTTGCAGGCATCGGCATCGATAAAGAGGGAGTTGATGATATTGGGTGGTCGCTTGCCCTCTGTCCCCCTGGTTGCCCAGGTTTTTTCAGGCAGGGGGGCGGTCGTCGTGTCCTTCCATTCGACCGGCTCCATCATCTGCCCGATCATGCCGTCCAGGAGCATCATGACAGGGATTCTGTACCTGTCCGCCAGATCGAAGGCCTCCTGCATGAGGTCGACCACTTCCTGGATGCTGGCGGGCGCAAGAACGATCAGGCGATAATCACCATTGCCGCCCCCCCGGGTAGCCTGGAAATAATCGCCTTGGGCGGGTTGAATGGAGCCCAGGCCTGGCCCACCTCGCATGACGTTGACGATGACGGCAGGGAGTTCCGCGCCACACATGTAGGAGATACCCTCCTGCTTCAGACTGATACCGGGGGAGGAAGAGGAGGTCATGACCCGGGCGCCGGCGCCCGAGGCCCCGTAGACCATGTTGATGGCGGCGATTTCCGATTCAGACTGTAAAAAAACGCCACCGGCCTCTTCCAGGTGGAGCGCCATATATTCAGGTATCTCGCTTTGCGGCGTAATGGGATAGCCGAAATAGCAGCGGCAGCCCGCGCGGATCGCCGCCTCCGCAATGGCCTCATTGCCCTTCCATAATTCCTTTGCCATAATATCGCCTCCTACAAACGCTCGACGGTGATGATGGAGTCCGGGCACATCCGGGCACAATTGGCACAGGCGATGCACTTATCCATCTCAAGGATGGTGGCCGGGTGATAACCCTTGCGGTTGGTCGCCTCTTCATCGAGGAAAATGATTTTCACGGGACAGACGTGGACGCAAAGCCCGCAACCCTTGCACCTGTCCTTTTGAAAGGTTACTCTACCAGCCATTCGAAATGTCCTCCTTTAGCCTCGGCAAGCTCCCAGGGCTTGATCATATAGAGATCGATCGGGAAAAAAGAATCGTTCACCCGGTCTTTCAGTTCTTCTTCAAACTTCCGTTCAGCAACCGTGTAGACCAGGGGGAGGCCCAAGGCCTCCGCGATGGTAGCGGCATGGTTGTGGCCGGCCAGGATGTCCGCGGCTCCAGTCTCCCGACCCAGATGTGTTGTATTGACAAGACCGGTTATCTTCTGCCGGCTTAAGTATTCTGTCTCTTTCAGGAATGAGATGACCTTTTCCCTATCCTTGTTTTCAGGCCGGTTTAAGTTGACGGTGAACCAAAAATCGTGGGGTGTCAGGTCCAGTTGGGGCTTGTAATAACCGAGCACGCGGGCCCCGACCGGGTCGCCACCCAGGTCGATGACCGCCTGGAGGTCGGGCTCGACAAAAACCGACATAATTTCAGGGGGCAGGGAGGGGATATCCGCCTTCCCGCCCTGTGAGCTGACAAGGAGGGTGACGCCCTGGCCTTCAAGCTCGGCCTTCCGCTCATAGGAACGAAAATAGGGGTTGACGATATCCAGGTCGACGAGGGCAGTTTTCCGCCCTGCCCGCGCCAGGGCGATTGCCAGATTGACGGCGAATTCGGTCTTTCCTGTCCCGGAATGACCGGCAATAAGGGTGATTTTCCTATCAGGCAATTGCATGCGGTCAGTCAGCCTTTTTCTCATAATTGTTGATTGGAAACCGTCCTTCCAGGGCATTGCCAACTATTTCAGCCAGGGCCGTCAGCTCATCTTCACCGGGGTAGATGACAAGGGGGGCGATGAAGGAAACCCGTTGCCTGATCCAGTCGATCGTGTAGCTGTCGTGGGCAATTCCTCCGGTGATGATGATGGCGTCAACGTCGCCTTCCAAGACGGCTGCGGCCGCCCCGATTTCCTTTGACACCTGATAGGCCATGGCTTCCAGGACCTGTCTGGCCTGCTCATCTCCCCTTTCGATCCGGTCATGGATCTCGATCACATCCCCGGTGCCCAGGTAGGCAACCAGGCCGCCTCTGCCGACGAACATCCGCTTCATCTCCTCCTGTGTATAGTGGCCGGAGAAAGAATAGTCCATGACAGAGCCGAAGGGGAGCCCCCCGGTCCTCTCAGCTGAGAAGGGGCCGTCACCCAGGAGGGCATTGTTGACGTCAACCACACGGCCTCCCCTATGGGCGCCCACGGAAACGCCTCCACCCAGATGGGCGACAATAAGCTTGACGTCCTCGTAAGGGGAGCCATACTCCCGCGCGTAGCGGCGGGCGACCGCCTTCTGGTTGAGGGCATGGAACATTGACTTTCTCTCGAATGCGGGCCAGCCGGTATAGCGGGCCAGGTCGTCCATCTCATCAACGATTACCGGATCGGCGATATAGGCTTCAATTCCCAGCATATTCGCGATGGACTCAGCGATGAGGCCACCCAAATTGCTGGCATGAACCCCATAGCGGCAGGTCTCGAGATCCTGGATCATATCCGGATTGACCTGGTAGACCCCTGCCTTCAGGGGGTGCAGGATACCACCGCGACCGACGATGGCGTTCAGGGTGCCAAGGTCGATTCCCCTCTCCACCAGCGCGTCACAGATCATCTTCTTTCTGATGGGGAGCTGGCTTATCAGGTCAGGAAGCTCCCTGAATTGATCCTCGTGCCGGATACTCTTGGTAAATTCGGCCTGCCCGTTCTTGAAAACGCCGAACTTGGTCGAGGTTGATCCGGGATTGACAACCAGTAAACGTGTCATACTATTTCTCCTTCGCGGCTGCCAGATAGAGGGCCAGCAAGATGGAATTGAGTTTAGTCTCGTCCTTGTCGCTTCGTGATGTCACGATGATCGGTGCCCTGGCGCCCAGGACGACGCCGGCGGAAGGGGCCTCGCAGACAAAGGAAAGGGCTTTGTAAAGGACATTTCCCGCCTCAATATCAGGCAGGAGGAGGATATCAGGGTCACCGGCCACCGGGTCCTCAATACCCTTGCGCCGGGCCGCCTCAATGAAAAGGGCATTGTCGAGGGCGAAAGGGCCGCCGACAAGACAGTCTGCCATTTCCCCCTGCCGGTTCATACGGACCAGTTCGGCCGCGTCCAGGGTGGCCGCCATCTGGGGGTTGACCCTTTCGAGCGCACAGACGCAGGCGACCTTGGGCAAGCCCGCGCCCAGGAGCCGGGCGGCTTCGACAGCATTTTCAACTATTAGTCTTTTTGCGTTCAGGTCCGGGGCGATATTCAAGGCGGCGTCCGTGACAAGGAGGGAACGTCCTGTCCTGGCAAGGCAGAAAAAACCGACATGTGACAGCAATTTCCTGTCCCTTAAACCATTTTCCCTGCTTAGGATGGCCTTGAAAAGGGGGGCTGTACCGACCAGGCCCTTCATAATTGAGGCAGCCAGTCCCTGGCGGACAAGTCCAACCGCCAGACGGCAGGCTTCCGCGTCGTCCGGCTGGTCGATAATTTCAAAAGGGGCGAGGTCAAGCTTGGCGAAGCTGGCGATTCTTTCAATCTCTGTCTTTTCTCCGACCAGGATGGGATCCACAATTCCAAGTTGCCAGGCTTTGACGATTGACAGCAAGACATCAAGATCGTGCGCGGCCGCAACGACGATCCGTTGACGTCCCAGCCTTTTCACCCGTTCACTCATCAAAGTGAATGACTGGATCACGCTTACCCCCTCGTTTTCAATCCCTGTTCCGGGGCCTTGGTCCCGGATGATTCCTCTTATTCAAGAAGGAACCGCCCTGCTTGAATCAGTTTACTCTACCCTGTAACAGGAGGTCAAACTGCACAAAAGAAAGGCTGATTCACCCTTCTTGTCTGACTTAAATGGAATTTATCCGGGCTTGAAAGGGATGGAGGCTAAATCTTTTTCCGCAGGACTACATGTTTCAGGAAACCATCGGCATAATATTCCTGGCAATACATGACGACCTCATTTTCGATGTTATAGGCGACTTCATCCAGATAAAGGAGCGGTAGACCCTCTTCAATTTGCAGCATCTCACTTAAAAAAGTATCCGCCACGATCGGCTTCACCTCGGTCAGGTCCATGACGACATCCGTGTCACAGAACTTGCTGAGGAAATGGAATACAGGGAGGGAGAGATCCTCCCTTGTATAGCTGAAATCCTTGATGATCGAAAAAGCGACATAATCGATGCAGAAGATGGCTGGCCTGCCGTCGGCCGTCACCAATTTTGTCAGGGTGAGTACAGGGGTGTTGAGCTGGACCTGGAGCTTATCCGTTATCAGTTGATTTCCTGTCTTGACATCAACGGAAAGAAGGATCATCTCGGGCTCATACCCCGCCTGCTGGACCATGGCATTGAACTCCATCTCCTGGTCAATCCGCGTCAATACGCTGACGACCTGGCGGTTGATCACGGTACCTATGCCACGCCGCCGGGTGATGAAACCGTTTTGTTCAAGAATGGAAAGACCGTCGCGCAACTGGGTTCTGCTGATCCCAAGTTCGGTCGCGAGCTCCGTCTCTGGCGGTAGCTTATCGACGTTTTTATAGCGTCCGTCACGGATATCCGCCAACAAAGCATGCCAGATGCTGTCACTGTCGTAATGTATGTTTTTCAACTTATTTGCCTCTCCCGCCCTCAGGCACAGGCTAATGATACACACAAAACAACCAAAAAACTGCGTACCAGCGACATTGAATTCAGATAAGATTTTCCACTGAGACAACAAAAGGGGCCGCTCAGGGTCTATAATCTATCTGATATTACCAAGAATGTCAATATGCTAATCAAATCAAGCGGGCAATGTGGCGAAAGTTCAGGGATTTATATTACATTATGTTTTACTAATAATTTTACATTTTAAGAGGCTGGGGCTTGCCCGCTCGTGGTAAACTCTCTTATAACGATTTTATTAGGCCGGAGGGAATAAAGATGACCAGGCATTCAAAACTCTTGGAATGGATAGAGGAGATGGTGGAGCTTCTCCAGCCCGACCGTGTCCATTGGTGTGATGGGTCGGAGGAAGAAAATGAGGGCTTGTTGAAGGCTTGCGCCGAGAGCGGTGCGGCTGTAGAACTCAATGGGACGAAGCGTCCCGGATGTTATCTCTTCCGTAGCGACCCGTCCGACGTAGCCCGTGTCGAAGACCGGACCTTCATTGCTTCCCTTAAGGAGGATGACGCCGGACCTACCAACAATTGGATCGATCCGCTTGAACTGAAGGAGACCATGAGGGGACTCTACCGGGGGGCAATGCGGGGACGGACAATGTATATTATACCGTTTTGTATGGGACCTTTGGGCTCACCCGCCTCAAAAATTGGTATTGAAATAACGGACAGTGCCTACGTTGTGACCAATATGAGGATCATGACCCGTATGGGGAAGGAGGTCCTTGACCAGCTGGGTGAGGAGGGCGATTTTGTCCCCTGCCTTCATTCAGTGGGGGCCCCGCTGGAGCCCGGTGAGGCTGATGTGCCCTGGCCCTGCGCGCCCATGGAAAAAAAGTATATCAGTCATTTTCCCGAAACGCGTGAGATCTGGTCCTATGGGTCGGGCTATGGCGGCAATGCCCTCCTGGGCAAAAAGTGTTTCGCCCTGCGCATCGCCTCGGTTTTGGCCCGGGACGAAGGCTGGCTGGCCGAACATATGCTTATCTTGAAATTGACCTCTCCCGAGGGCAAGTCCTATTACGTCTGCGGGGCTTTCCCGTCCGCCTGCGGCAAGACCAACCTGGCCATGCTGAAACCCACCATACCGGGCTGGCAGGTGGAAACCATCGGGGACGATATCGCCTGGATGCGCTTTGGTGAGGATGGCCGCCTGTACGCGATCAACGCGGAGGCGGGCTTTTTCGGTGTCGCGCCGGGTACCTCCTATGGGTCGAACCCGAATGCCATGGACAGCATCCGCAAGGATACCATCTATACCAATGTCGCCTTGACCGATGATGGGGATGTTTGGTGGGAGGACGGGGACGATCCGCCGCCGGATCATCTGATTGATTGGCGGGCCCGTGACTGGACGCCAGATTCGAAGGAGAAGGCGGCACATCCCAACGCGCGTTTTACCGCGCCGGCAAAAAACTGCCCCTCCATTGCCTCCAATTGGGAGGATCCCCGCGGTGTCCCGATTGACGCCATCCTGGTCGGGGGCCGCCGTCCAACGACGGTCCCGCTCGTTTACCAAAGTTTCGATTGGGAACACGGTGTCTTCCTGGGCGCCATTATGGGCTCTGAAATAACAGCGGCGGTCATCTCTGACAAGATCGGCCAGGTCCGGCGGGATCCTTTTGCCATGACCCCCTTCATCGGCTATCACGTTGCCGACTACCTGAACCACTGGTTGGTTACGGGCAGGAAGACGGACCCGGGGAAACTGCCGAAGATTTTTGCGGTCAACTGGTTCAGACGTGGTGAGGACGGCCGCTTCCTCTGGCCAGGCTTTGGCGAAAACAGCCGGGTTCTCAAATGGGTTGTTGAGCGCTGTGATGGTTTGGTCGGGGCGGACGAAACACCCATCGGTTATATGCCGCGCCGGGAAGATCTTGACCTGGCAGGGCTGGATGTGCCTGTGGAGGACCTTGAGGCCATCACGACAATTGAGCCTGAGGAATGGATAGCCGAACTGGACGCAGTCGAACAGCATTTCAAGACCTATGGGCCAAAGATGCCTGAGGAATTATTCAATCAACTCGCCCGGGTCAGGGCAAATTTTGAGGACTGATGGAGAGGTGACTATGATCTCAGAACGTATTCGGAAGATGGCGCCATCACAGACGCTGGAACTTAATAGCAAGGTCGCTCAGTTGAGGGCGGAAGGTAAAAAAATTATCCCACTGAATGGTGGGGAGCCCGACTTCAACACGCCGCCTCCGGTTATAGAAGCGGCCTACAAGGCCATGCAGGAAGGCAAGACCAAGTACACACAGACGCCGGGCATTCCCGAGCTACGCAAGGCGGTTGCCGGCAAACTACTTGAAGAAAATAAAATTGATTGCTCAATTGACGAGATACTTTTTTCAGTAGGTGCCAAATATGTATTGACTCTGGCTCTCCAAGCGCTTTGCAATCCATCAGATCAGGTGATCATCCCCACCCCCTGCTGGGTGAGTTACGTTGAGATGGTCAAGCTGGCGGGTGCCGTTCCCGTGCTGGTCCCCGTGACAGAGGATAATCAGCTGGATCCAGAGGCGATTGAGGCCGCCATCACGCCGAAAACACGCATTTTATTGATCAACAGTCCCAACAATCCGACCGGCGCCGTTTATTCCGAGGCAAGTCTTCGCCAAGTGGCGGACCTTGCCCTTAAGTACGATTTTTTTATCATAACGGATGAAGTCTATGAAAAACTGATCTATGGCGACAAGCCGCACATCAGCATCGCTTCCTTTTCACCAGAAATTAAGGCCAGGACGGTGACTGTCAACGGCTTTTCCAAGGCCTACTCTATGACCGGCTGGCGCTTGGGCTATGCCGCCGCTCCCAAAGAAATCATCAAGGGTATGTCAGCCATCCAGGGACACACCCTATCCCATCCGACCTCCTTTGTTCAATGGGCGGCGCTGGAGGCCTTGGAGTCCTGCGACAGCTACGTCGAGGAAATGCGAAAAGCATTCGAAGAAAGGCGGGATTACCTCTATAAGCGAGTGAGTGCCCTGCCCGGGATTCGTTGTCCCTTCCCAGATGGGGCCTTTTACCTCTTTCCCGATGTCTCGGGTCTTTTCGGGACGCAAGTTGACGGAAGGCTGATTGAAGACAGCTCTGCCCTGGCGGATTATCTGCTTGATGAGGCTGAAGTAGCCATTATCCCCGGAAACGCTTTTGAGGCCCCCCAAGCGGTCCGCTTGACTTATTCCATTTCACTAGAAAATATTGTCGAAGCCATGGACCGGATCGAGAGGGCGATTGCCAGGCTTGTTTGACAGGATTGGACAGGATAAGGAGTTCAAGCAATGAGCCTATTCAGGAGGAGGCCGGAGGGTGACTTCAATTTTGAGCACCCGTCCGGGGGGAAACGATTTGTCAAGACCTATTCCCAGGGAGTTGTGGATGGCATTGAGATATGGGTTGACCGGGAGACAGGGGTAAACTATCTCTACCGTAAGGTGGGCTACGGTGGCGGGCTTACCGTACTGGTCAACCGGGAAGGTCAGCCCCTCATCTCCACCCTTCCTATTTGACCTATAATGGTATTCGGGGTGTGCAAGCATGGGTGAACACCGTGAATACAGACGCGAAGTGCCGGGAAGCCAGACGGCTGCTGTGTTTATTCATGGCATTTGCGGATCACCCAATTTCTTCCAGGACTTCTACGCCTGCCTGCCTGAAGGCTGGACCATCCACTCAATTCTTATTGAGGGACATGGCGGCAGCACCCTCGATTTTTCCCGTTCTTCCATGGCGGCCTGGAAGGGGCAGGTGACCCGCGTTGTCGACGAGCTGGCAGCCCGGCATGAATCCATCGTCCTGGTAGGCCATTCCATGGGAACCTTGCTTGCCATTGAACAAGGCCTGCGGCTTCCGGGGAAAGTGAGGGGTCTTTTCCTTCTCGCCGTGCCTCTCAATGTAAGGGCCAGGCCGACGGCGGCAACTCACTCGATCAGGACTGCCCTGGGGCTTGGCGATAAGGGTGATCCTGCTATCCAGGCAGCGAAATCCCTTTACAGTATCGAGCCGGACAGGAGGATCTGGCGGTATTTGGGCTTCATTCCCCGCTACTATGAGCTCCTTGTCGAAATGAGGAGGATCCGGTCAAGGATTCCGGAGCTCACGGTCCCAACCTATGTGTACCAGTCGGGAAAGGATGAGATCGTGTCACCGGCCTCAGCCGCCTGCCTGGCAGTCAACCCCGGGATCCGCCTCCATACGCTCGCGGACTCAGACCATAAATACCACCTTCCGAAAGATAAGGCCTTTCTGTCGGAAGAACTCCGTTCGCTTGCCCGGATGACCGACCGGCAGGGATCAAAAAAGGGCGCGTAGAACGCGCCCCTCAGCGGTTGATTGAAAGAGGGATCAGTCCTCGATCTCGATCTCGATCGTCCCGGCTTCTTTTTTCTCTTCCTGCTTGGGAAGGGTGAGTGTCAGGACACCGTCCGCAAACTTGCCCTTGATCTCATCGGACTTGACACCGGACACATCAAAGCTCCGGGAGCAGGATCCGTAGGAACGCTCCTGATAGACATAGTCCTTGCGCTCCTCCTTCTTTTCCATATTCTGTTCGGCCCGGATGGTCAGGTACTGGCCGTCCAAGCTGATCTTGATATCCTCTTTCCTGGCCCCAGGCAGATCAGCCTCCAAAAGGTAATGGTCGCCCTTGTCCTGGATATCAACCTTAAATCCGCGCACACCAGCAAAATCCTGCAGGAAAGAACCACCCAACCAGCGATTCAAATCGCCGACCAGGCTGCGGTCGCGCCGCCCGTAGGGAATCAAATCAAACATAATTCTTCCTCCTTATTCCATTTTCTGCCGTGAAACCGACCACCCCGGGCAAGAGGCAGGGGATCACGGTGATTTCTTCTTTTAACCAGTCTAGCGGCTGTTTGTGGAGAAAAAAGAAAACCCATCTGTAGGAATTTTGAAATCTGGCACTCTTTAGCTGAGAGTGCCAGATGAGCTTCTTCAATTTCCCGGTCAGGCCCAATAAGATTGGACGAAAAGGCAGGATTGAACTTCCTGGTTTTGCGGTTTTCACTAGTGCATTTCAATACCGGACTTTCATGTTTGTTCATTTTGTATTGACTGATATTCCGCATAATGTTAAGTTGTTCTAGAAGGTTCCCTTGAAAGCTGAAATGCAATTTTTGAGGTATGCAGGACCTGACAGGTCCGGGGCTGGGAGCTTGCGGACCAGGAAAGTATATAATGGAAGCTGATAAGTACGTATGACTTGTTCTCCTGGCTGTCCACAGCCGTCTGAACCGGATCCAAGCCGGCGCGAAGTCCTGAAATAGGATTCAGAAGCGAGTATTGCGGCATGGTTGAAATATAGGTTGGGTCAGCAAAGCCTACAAAATAAGGTTTTGCTGTTGGTAATAAACCAGAAGAAAGGTGAAAAAATGAAAAAGTTGCTTGTAATTCTTTTGGCGTTGCTCCTCTTGCTGTCCTTCACAGCCTGCGCGTCCGAAGACGGTTCCAAAACGGAGGCACCGGATGGGACGGAAACTGAGGAAGTACCGGATACGACTGATCCAGAGACCCCGGAAAAGAAATATAATATGGCAATTGTCGTTAAAGACACTGCCGATCCGTGGTTCCTGCGCCTTGAAGAAGGCTTGGTGAAATACGTCAATGATACGGGCCATATGGCTTATATGAAGGGGCCGCCGGTCACTGATGCCGCGCAGCAATACACAATAATCGAAGAGCTGATCGCTCAGGATATTGATGTCCTCGGAGTGGTGCCGGTCGATCCTGATATCATCGAGCCCATCCTCCAACAGGCCATGGACAAGGGTATTATCGTAATTACCCATGAGTCACCCGAACAGGAAGTTTGCGATTTTGACGTCGAGAACTTTGACAATGTCGGGTTCGGCAAGGCTATGATGGACGAGTTCGCCAAATCCGTTGGCGGCGAAGGCAAGTACGTTACTGTTGTCTCCTATCTCGGAAACGCGACGCATAAGCTGTGGACCGACACGGCCATCGAGCATGCCAAGGAAAACTATCCTGGCCTCGAGCTCATTCCTGAAGAGAAGATCGAAGGCGAGTCCAACATGGATGTCGTCTACGAGAGAGCCAAGGAAATTCTGAAAAAATATCCTGACCTGGCGGGCTTCTACGTGACAGACAGCTACGATCCGGCCGGCATCGGCAAGGCGATCGTTGAGCTTGGCCTGCAGGATACCTGTAAGGTTATGGGATGCTCCTTTGCCTCGGTGTCCGAGGAAGAGCTGAAGTCCGGCGTCTGCCCCTGGGTTATGGCCTGGGATCCCGCTGACTCCGGCTACCTCATGTGCCGGGTCGGTGAGATGATTCTCGACGGCAAGAGGGATGAGCTCGTCCCTGGCGCGGATCTGGGAGTTGAGGGCTTCGAGAGCATAGGTGTTGATGGCAAGCTGATCACCGGTTCAGGCTGGATCATTATTACAGCTGAGAATATGGATCAGTACGATTTCTAGTTTAATATCAATGACCCAAGTGGGGAGGGTAGGTCTACCCTCCCCACAATCCGTCAGGGGTTGAAGGTATAGACCGGGTTTTGCGGAGATTAAATAGTGACAGAAGCGTTATTAGTTGCTGAGAATGTCAGCAAGTCCTTTGGAGGAGTCCAGGCATTGGACGAAGCCAATCTGACGATTGGTCGAGGCGAAATCCACTGTCTGGCAGGCGAGAACGGCTCAGGGAAATCAACCCTTATCAAAATTATTTCCGGTTTTTATCAGGCTGATTCCGGCACGGTGACGATCAATGGGGAATCCTACACCAGGATCACGCCCCTGGAGTCTATTCAGGCAGGGATAGCCGTTATCTACCAGGACTTGTCCGTCTTTCCCAATCTTACTGTCGCAGAAAACATCGCGCTCAGTTCAGCGATTTCAGATAAAAGAAAAGTGGTCAACTGGAAGGAAATCCGGCGTATCGCCAAAGAAGCGATTGAAGTATTGAATATCAATCTCAAGCTGGATGATTACCTTGAGGAATTGCCGATCGCGGATCGGCAGCTGGTCGCCATTTGTCGTGCCATTACGCATAAGGCGCAACTGATCATCATGGATGAGGCTACGACGGCGCTGACGGAAAAGGAAGTCAACACCCTCTTCGAGGTCATCAAGAAGTTGCAGGCGGATGGCATCTCAATTCTTTTCGTCAGCCACAAGATCAATGAAGTATTTGCCATAAGTGAAAACTACACCATCATCCGGGATGGAAAAAATGTCTTCACCGGCTCAGCCCGTGAGATAAATCAAAAAGAGTTCATCCAGCATATGACGGGCAGGGTGATCAGCGAAGACAGCTTTGTGCCTGAGAACATCGACTATTCAATCCCGGCCCTCAAGGTCGAAGACTTGAGCCTGGGCAAAGGGTTTACCGACGTCTCCTTTGAGGTGTATCCGGGCGAGATACTCGGTATTACGGGACCTCTGGGTTCGGGTCGCGCCGAAGTCGCCAAAACTATTTTCGGCCTTTTCAAGCCCACCAGTGGCCAGATCCTGATCAATGGGGTGAGGCAAAAAATCAAGGCCCCCTATGTAGCGCGGAAGAAGAATATCGCCTATGTGCCGGAGGATCGTGTATCCGAAGCCCTTTTCCTGCCACAAGCCATAAGGAAGAATTTGGCCGTTTCCAGTATCAACAAGATGGTAAAAGGCCTCTTTGTGGATGAGAGCAAGCTGACTGAAGGTACCTCAAGATGGGAGAAAGAACTGTCCATAAGGCTGGGTTCCCAATACGACGCCGTGTCAACCCTGTCGGGGGGTAATCAACAGAAAACGGTCCTGGCGAGGTGGCTTAACGCCGGTCCCAATCTCCTCCTCCTGAATGGACCCACGGTCGGGGTTGATATCGGGGCCAAGTATGATCTTCACCAGTATTTGAGAAAACTTGCCAACGATCATGGCATCGCGATTGTTATTATCTCGGACGACATTCCGGAACTGTGTCATAACTGCAACCGTATCCTGATCATGAAGCGGGGTCAGATAGTTGATCATCTGCAGAGTTCGGAGACCAATATTGATGACCTCACCAAGCGGATATACAGCTAACGACGGGAAGTCGATTATGGATACACGGGGATGAAGGGGAAATGATAAATATTAAGAAGAGTTTCAACCGCATTGAGATTGTCACCTTGGTGACGATCGTCTTGCTGTCCATCATTATTCAAATCCAAAGCGGCCTTTTCTTCACGGCCAACAATATGGTGGACACGCTCCGGTCCATTGTTGTTCCTACCATGTTCGCCATGGGTCTGCTCCTATGTATTGTGACAGGTGGGATTGACGTTTCCTTCCCTTCGATCGCCATGTTGAGTTCCTATTCGGCGACGGTACTGGCCATTAATTATGAATTTAAATCGGCCTTTACAATCTTCGTCATCGCGACCTGTCTGGGATTGCTCATGGGATTGTTTAACGCCATCCTGGTCAATTGGCTCAAGCTCTCGGCCTTCATCATCACTATCGGGACCAGCAGCATTTTCCTGGGCTTTATGCAGGGGGTGCTCAAAAGCAGGTCCATCCCCGTCCTGCCCCAGTCCCTCTTCGGGATTAAGGATTCAGTCTTGTTTTCGGTAAAAGAGGGTAAAACGGGGCTCTCAAGTGTCATGCCAACTATCGCGCTCTCCATGCCGGTTATCGTTATCCTGGTCTATGTGATCAGCCGCTACACCATGCTGGGGCGGGGGATCTATGCCCTTGGCGGCGATTCTGTCGCAGCTGAGCGGATCGGTTTCAACATCAAGGCGATCAACCTCTTCGTTTTTACCTTCATGGGAGCCTTGGCCGGTTATACCGGAATGGTAAGGGTGGTCATGGCCGGGAATCTTCAACACACCTCGCTCATTGGTTATGAAATGAAAATCATTGCCGCCTTGATACTTGGGGGCACAAGATTATCGGGGGGCCGGGGCACAGTCATAGGGGCCATCCTTGGCGTTCTCCTGCTTATGATGGTCAACAATTCGCTCATTCTCCTCGGCATTCCGACCCATTGGAGCAGATTTGTCGAAGGCGTCCTGATCGTGCTCGGCATCATTTTCTCTTCCTACACGGAGATCAGGAGAAGAAAGCGAATCAGCATGAACCTGCTGGCTTCCTAAGGAGGACATAATGCAAAAACTGAAATTGCGACAGTCGGGCTTGCTTGGGAGGGACACCAATAGAATCCAATTGGTAATCTTTCTGATCACCGTGGTCCTTCTAATGTTGGTCTTGCAGCCAAAGGTCTTTTTTACAAAGTCCTACCTCGTCTCCATGCTGAAATCCTCGCCGGAATATTCCTTCATCGCCCTGGGGATGATGATCTGCATCATGTCGGGAGGGATTAACCTGGCTCTGGTCGCTTCGGCCAACCTTTCAGCCATCATCAGCTGCAAATTGTTTATGGTCCTGCTGCCGGGAAATGAGATGTCCGTTTTTGCCGAGATCCTGGTCCTCCTGGCCATTATCCTCGTTACCTTATTGATCGGCTTTCTCACAGGGATTGTGCCGGGTTATCTGATCGCCTCGCTCAACGTCCCGCCTATGGTGGCGACGCTGGCTTCCATGAACCTGTTTCTGGGGATGTCGGTCGCTTTGACCAAGGGATCGACCCTCACGGGGATCCCAACGGTCATATCCAAATACCTCAACCGGACTATTTTCAATGATATGATCCCAATCGCCTTTTTGCTCTTTGTCATTTTTGCGATCCTGCTGACCCTCTTGCTCAAGAAGACCTCCTTTGGTTTCTCGCTGACCATGCTGGGGTCAAATCAAACCTCGGCCATTTTCTCGGGTATCAACGTCAAGCGGCACCTGATCCTGACCTATATGACGGCCGGTTTGTTGTCGGCCTTCAGTGGGATTATAATGGCCTCCCGCTTCAACTCCATCCTTCCGAGAACCGGAGATTCCTATATTTCCCAGTCCATCCTCATCTGCCTGCTGGCAGGCGTCGACCCCAATGGAGGGTTTGGCGAGGTCAGCAACCTGGTCCTGGCAATTTTCATCCTCCAGGTTCTTTCCTCGGGATTCAATATCTTTCCCACCATTGACAATTTCATCAGAAACCTGATCTGGGGTGGGGTTTTAATCCTGGTCCTCGCTTTGAACCGGATTCGGAGTATGCGCAAGAAGAAGGCCACAAGGAGCCTGACTGAAAGTGTCTGACCGCGGACCTGGACAAGAGAGTAATAAGATGAAAATACTTGGAATAGGGGACAATGTCGTGGACCGTCATTTTGATGACGGCTTGATGTTTATCGGTGGCAATTCCTTGAACTTTGCTGTCTATGGCAGGCAGATGGGTTACGGGGCTGCCTACGCCGGCGTTGTCGCCAAGGACTCCTATGGTGACAAGGTGCTCGCCACCCTGCAGGACCTGGGGATCGATGTCTCCTTTTGCGTTCGCAAGGAAGGGGAGACCGGTTTGTGCACCATCCGGCTGACAGACGGTGATCGCTCCATCTCAGAGGACAATCACGGTGGCGTGGTCTACGAGGATCCCCTGGAAATCACGGAGGAGCTTTTGGAGTATGCCAGCGGCTTCGATGTGATCCATACCGGCTACCTGGCCTATATGGACCATGAGTTGCCCAAGCTGCAAGGCGTGGAGGTTCCCGTGGTCTACGATTTTTGTGATACCTGGGACGAGGACAGCTTCAAACGAAACTGCCCCAGCGTCGATTTCGCCTTTTTCTCAGGCAAGAAGCTGGGTGAGGCCGAAATCATCGGCTACCTGGAAAAAACCATCGAATACGGCTCAAAACTGGGTATTTGTACAATCGGCAAAGGGGGGGCGATTGTCTTCGACGGACAGGAAATCTACAGGAAAAAACCCTATAACATGGACCTGGAAGTGATTGATACGACAGGCGCGGGCGACGCCTTCATCACGGGCTTTACAACAGAGTACACGGCGGGAAGGCAATTGTTCGAACGGATCACCGGCGATAGTGAACTGTTTTATACCCCTGCCGATAAAGAGGATTACGATAGAAAACTGATAGAGAGAGCGCTCAGTGTGGCCAATTTGATGGCGATACGAACCTGTATGGTCACAGGCGCTTTTGGTTACGGTATGCCCTTGGTTTAAAGGAGGAGAAGGTGAAGCTGACATTTTTGAGTTACCTGTTTCAAAGATTTCCCCTGGAATACAGTTTTAAAATGGCCCGTGAATACGGTTTCGATGGGGTCGAGGTCTGGGGCGCCCGCCCGCACGCATACAGCTATGACCTTGATAGGGAGGCCATAGATCGGATTTTAGGCTACAAGAAAAAATACGGGCAGGAAATTCCCATGTTTACCCCTGAGATTCTCGCCTATCCCTACAATCTCTGTTCCAGGGATGAAAAGGAATGTCTCGAGACCCTTGAATACCTGAAAGCCTCAGCACGGTCAGCCTCCCTGCTTGGGGCGGACAAGATGCTCCTGACCATCCCCCACATCGGCTATGGCCGGGACAAGAAAAAGGTCAGGGAACAACTGGCTGAGTATTTGAAGGAGCTCTGCGGGGCCGCGGGGGAGTTGGGTGTAAGCATTGTAATCGAGACCCTCTCTCCGTCTGAAGGCAACATGTTGACGAATACGGCCGAGGTCAGGGAGATCATGGATGAAGTGGACAGTGAGTACCTGGCGGTTATGATGGATGTCATCCCCCCCCTGGTCGCGCATGAACCCTTTTCAGAATACTTTGATGTCTTCGGTGACAAAATGCTCTACCTGCACGTCTCTGGAACAGATGGTTATTCAGAGGCGCATCCCCAGCTGGGCGACAGCACGGATATACTGCCCTTGACCGACCTGTTCAGGGTGGTCAAGCGTTGTGGTTATGACGGATGGTGCTCCATCGAGGTCCTGGGTGAGCCCTATTTCCGGGACCCCGAACTATGTCTGTCGGAAAGCAAGCGTATCGTTGACCAGGCCCTTCGTGAGGCCGGGATAAGCCTTGAGACCTGCTGAGAGGGCCCCTAGTAGACCACGTATTTAAAACGGTCGCCCAGGATGATCTGTTTGCTGCGATGGACAGGTGCCCCATCCGCATCAAAGACGGTTTCTGTCATAAGGAGTACCGGGCTATCCTTCTTGATATTCAGGTACTCCGCCTCGCGGTCGGAGGCATAGGCGAGTTCGATGGTCTTCTTCGACCTTTGCATGGTGGTGTTGAAGAGCCTTGATATGGTGGCATAAAGTGACACACCATCAAGATCCTCCTTCATGAGCGCCGCGTACTTCTCGGGGAGGAAGGTCTGGTCCAGGACGACAGGCACATTGTTGCCAAGGAGGATCCGCTCCAGGAAAAGGACACGATCCCCGGCTTCGATTCCCAGTGCCAGGACATCCTCCTCGGAGGCAGGCTGCAAGGAAAGGGTCACAAGCCGATGGCCAGGTTCAATGCCATTGACCACGCAGACTTCCGTGAAGCTGACATTGGTTGAGATGTTCTCCGCAACTTTCTGATGCCTGACAAAAGTCCCCTTACCCTGTTTACGGACCAGATAACCGTCATCCGCCAATTCAAGGAGGGCGGTCCTTACCGTATTCCGGCTGACAGCATATTCCTTGGAAATCTCAATTTCACTGGGCAACTTGGCACCGTAAGGCAGATCACCGTTACTCATCTTGGACAGGATCTCCTGCTTCAGCTGGGCATAGAGGGGTACGGGTGACATTTCATTTAAAAGAGGTTTTTGAAGGTCGTCGCTCATAGTAACTCCTTTTATAAAACGCGTGGAATAAGTCCAGTAGTTTATTCCATCTTACTCATACCAAGGATGATAACCCAGTTAAGGTATTTTGTCCACCCGTAACCTACCAGGCAATTGACAGATATTCCACATAATGTTAAATTGTTCTAGAAGGTTCCAAAGGGAGGGTCTTATGTTATCTTTTAATCGTCCACGTTTTGAAAAAGTAGTAGCCGACGCACTCGCCATGCGTCCCGACATTGAGAAGGCTGTCGATGAGATCGTCGAACAGGGATTCTCAAATCTGTTCTTCATCGGAGTAGGCGGCACCTATGCCCATGCCCTCCCGATCAAGTTCTGGCTCGATTCAGAGACCGACATCGAGTCTCACGTCGAGATCGCGGCTGAATTCATGTCCATCCGGCATCGACGTTTCAACAAGGATTCAGTCTGTATTTTTTCAACCCGGAGCGGCAATACCAAGGAGATCCTCCAGGCCGCTGAATTCTGTCAGAAGGCGGGCGCGAGAACAGTCGTCTATGTCTCCAACCCCGGTTCCCCAATCTATGAGCATGCCGACTACGTGGTACAAAGCTATGCTGAAGATGACCATTTGGGAGAAGCCATCTACCTCTTCATGTACATGTTCCTGGCCCGCCTGCTGCACCACACAGGTGATCTCGATGATTATGGAAAATTCATGGAGGATCTGGAGGCGATAACACCCTATCTGATCCGTGGGAAAGAAGAGTACGACAGTGTGGCGGAGGCCTTCGCCAAGAAGTACAAGGATTACACGTATCATATGGTGGCCGGCTCTGGCATGATGTGGGGGGAAGCCTACGATTACGCCATGTGTATACTGGAGGAAATGCAGTGGATTCATGCCAAATCGATCCACTCGGCCGAGTTCTTCCATGGGACCCTTGAGCTTGTCGAGGAGGACACCAGTATTCTCGTCCTGCACAGTACAGACGAGACACGGCCGCTGACAGACCGTTTGTTGCGTTTCGCCGAAAAAATAACGGAAAATGTAACCGTATTTGACACAGAGGCTATCGAGCTCCCCTTCGAGGAGTACCGTTGGAAGAAACTGATGTCCCCCATGGTTGTCTATTCCCTCCTCGAGCGGCTCAGCCGGCACCTGGAGCACGAGCGTGACCATCCGCTTTCGACAAGAAGGTATTACAGGCAGTTTGAATATTGATTCAAACAAATTTCCCACATAATCCGTTGAATAGGCCGGCCCTTCGGGGCCGGCGGCAACTCCGACAAACAAGCAAAATTGAAAGAAGCCGGCAGGTATGTTAACAAATGGATGACACTTCGGCATTGGATCCGCGTCGAGAAACACTGGTTCTGACAAGTGATAGACTGGCTGCGCGCTTTTGTGCGGTCGGTGATAGTGTTATTGACTACAATGTGTCCCTTAACAAGCTCTTTACCGGCGGTAATTCCTACAATTTCTCCATACTTTGCAAAAGCCTGGGTTTTGACTCGGCCTTCATGGGCGTGGTCGGCCGGGACCCGGAAGGTGATCTGATCCGGGCAACCCTTGAAGATCAGGGGGTGGATGTCAGCTACCTGCAGGTCCGTGAGGGCGAGACAGGCCTTTGCCGGATTGACCTGATCGAGGGAGACCGGGTCATCGTCAATATCAACGATATGGGCGTCGCAAAAAGCCAACCCTTTCGTTTTGATGATGAGAGCCTGGCCCGCATCGAAAACTATGACCTTATCCACACCAGCTGCTTCAGCCATCTGGAAGCGGAATTCCACAAGATCCATAGCAAGGGCGTACCTATTCTTTATGATGCCTCGGATATCTGGGACCAGGACCAGCTGGAAGAGTTGGCAGCCGGGGTCGACTACCTCTTCTTTTCCGGAAAAGACCTCGGTAAGAGTGATCTGCGGAAACTGATGAAAAGGCTGGTTACGCACGACCGCTGTCAAATGGCTATTACGACGATTGGTGAGAGGGGTGCCCTGGTCTATGAGGGGCGGGAATTCCATGAAACAGACCCTTATTTCGCCTCGGTTCCCATCGTCGATTCAACCGGTTCAGGGGATTACTGGATTACGGGCTTTATGACAAGCTGGATACAGGGCTTGAAATATCTGGAAGGGTTTGGCCGCCTGTCCGAAATCCAATCAGCCTGGACGCCTGACCAGGGGGATCAGGAGGATTATCTGAAAAAGCTCATGGCGCATGCCATAAGCTTCGCCAACGTAATGGCACGCTTCGCCTGCATGCACGAAGGTTCCTTTGGGACCGGATTCCCAATGCGACAGTGAGGAGAGAGATGACTAAGTCTGTCCTTGAAGTAAATAATATCAGCAAGCGATTCGGCGGCATCGTCGCCTTGGATCAAGTCAGTCTGTCAGTGAACAAGGGAGAGGTGCTTTGTTTATTGGGTGAGAATGGGGCCGGCAAGTCCACACTTATCAATATTATTTCCGGCATCTACCAGCCGGATGAGGGTGAGGTCTTCATAGAAGGCGAACAGGTCATCATGAAAAACCCCCATACGGCCCACAAGCTCGGTGTAAGCACGGTTTACCAGGAACTTGTCCAGTACCCTGATATGAACATAATGGAAAACCTCTACAGTGGCCGTTACGACAGTTCTTTTGGTCTGATCAAGAAAAAAGAAATGTTCCGGAAGACCAAAGAGCTTATGGACCGGGTACACATCCATTTCGACCCGACGACCTATATCCGGGACCTGAGTGTCGCTCAAAGGCAGTTGGTGGAGATACTGAAGGCCCTTTCCTATGACGCGAAAATCATTGTTTTTGACGAACCGACAGCCTCTTTGACAGCCGAAGAGACCAGGACCCTCTTCAATATCATCGAGAGGCTCAAGGCTGAGGGCCGCTCCATCATTTATATTTCACACCGTTTGGAGGAGGTCTTTGAAGTCGGGGATCGGGTGGTTGTCCTCAAGGATGGGAGGAACTCCGGGGAAGGATCCGTCGATGAGCTGACACATGAGGCCATTATTACCATGATGGTCGGGCGGACCCTCGATGAGAGATACCCCGATCGGAGTGAGTATGAAGAAGACAGGCCGGTTATTCTTTCAGTCGATGCTTTGACGACGCGGAAAATAGAAGACGTTTCCTTTGAACTCTATGAGGGTGAGATTCTCGGTATCGGAGGCCTGGTCGGCTCAGGACGTACCGAGCTCGTCCATGCCCTGGTGGGAATCGATAAGGCCTCCGGCTCCGTTACCCTGCACGATATATCCGTTAAAAACACAAGTCCCTCGGCCTCCTTCCGAAATAAGATCGCCGCGGTTCCGGAGGATAGAAAAGGTCAGGGACTGGTTCCGATCCTGACGGTCAAGCATAATATCGGGCTCAGCTCATTGAAGGCATTGAGCAAGCTGGGGATTATGGATAAGAAGAAGGAGCTGGCCTATTCCCGGAGATTCATCCAGCACCTGCGGATTAAAACGACTGGGCCAAGTCAGCCCGTCGAGGATCTCAGCGGTGGCAACCAGCAAAAGATCGTCATCGCAAAATGTCTGGCCACGGAGCCGGATATCCTGATCCTTGACGAACCGACCCGGGGCATTGACGTCGGTACAAAGGCCGAGATCTATCAGCTGATGAAGGATTTCGTGAGTACAGGGAAGGCGATCATCATGATCACCTCTGAATTACCGGAACTGCTCGGAATGAGCGATAGGATACTTGTTATGTCAGAAGGCAAGTTGGCAGGTGAAATCAGGGACGTCCAAAACGCCACTGAGGAACAGGTGTTGAAGGTTGCCGTCCGATACGGCTGATAATGAGGCAGGAACGTAAAGGTATGGAAAAGAAACGCATCAGTTTAAAAAGAGAAGACGCCAAGCAGGCTGTAAGTAACAATAAGCTTCTTGTTTGGATGAAGAACCCTGTTTTCAGATCGTATTCCGGCCTCCTGCTGGTCATTGTCGTCATCTTCATCTTCATGGCCTTCCGGAGTCCAAACTTCCTCACGACCAACAACATGCTCAACGTCCTTCGCCAGGTTTCGGTCTACGGGATACTGGCCACAGGCATGGCTTTCGCCATGATGACGGGGGGTATCGATCTCAGCGTCGGATCAATTGCGGGGATATCCGGTATCCTGGCCGCCCGTCTGGTGGTGGAAAGTGGTATGGGCCTCCTGTGGGCGGCCTTGCTCGCTGTCATCATGGGTGTGGTCATCGGCATGATGAACGGGGTGATCATCTCCCGGACTTCGATCCCACCTTTCATCATGACACTTGGGATTCAGATAACCTTACGTGGCGCCGCCTTCCTCTTATGCCGCGGCAAACCGATCGGAAACCTGCCGGACAATTTCCTTAATCTTGGATTGGGCTTCTTCCTCTCCATACCGATTTCGGTTTACTTCATGCTATTTGCCTTTATCACGGTAGGGATCATTCTATCGTCCACCTCTTTTGGACGGCTGGTCTACGCGGTAGGAGGCAACTACCAGGCGGCCTATCATTCGGGTATAAATGCCAAAAGGGTGGTCACCATGGCTTACACCATAAGCGGCTTCATGGCGGCCTTGGGCGGTGTTATTTTGGCGGCCAGGAACGCTTCCGCCCAACCGGCTGCGGGGGTAGGCTTTGAGACGGAAGCCATCGCGGCCTGTGCCATGGGAGGTGTTGCCTTCAGCGGGGGCAAGGGCTCCGTCGTAGGAATCTTCCTTGGAACGCTTCTGATGGGTGTCATCAACAACGGGATGACCCTGCTCTATGTCAGTTCCTATTGGCAACAGGTGATCAAGGGGCTCATTATCATCGGCTCGGTCCTGTATTCAATTTATGCGGGAAGAAAGAAATAAATCCGAACTCAAATAGGCAAAAGAGTTAGGGGGTGTTGCCGGACAAGAATGGATACCAGAGGAAACTGACGATAAATTTGGAGGAAAGCAATGAAGAAAAAAATAATGAAGAGTGTTGTCCTGGTACTCGCAGTGATCATGATGATTGGGGTACTGGCGGCATGTAAGGACAAAGAAGAGGAAAAAACCTATGAGATTGGTTACCTCGTCTGGTCTATGGCGGAGGAATTCCACGTTGATGTCTTCGAGGGAGCCACCGAGAAAGCAAATGAAATCGGGGGTATCAAACTGATCGGACCTGACCCCGAAGGCGATATGCAGAAAGAAATATCACTTATTGAGGATATGATCCAATCGAAAGTGGATGCCTTGATTATCGCCCCGGTTGACGCGGACGCGATCGTACCCTATATCCAGCAGGTAAAGGCGGCCGGGATCCCGGTCATCAACTATGACATTGATGTTGAGACGGAAGTCGATGCCAAATGTCTTTCCAACAACGCCAAGGGTGGGGCTGATGCCTGTGATTACCTGATCGAAAGAATGGGCAAGACAGGGAAGATCCTGATTCTCACAGAGGTCCCGGGTGTGGTAACAGCTGAAGAGCGTATTACCGGTTTCAAGGACAGACTGGTTGAAATTGCTCCTGACGTTGAAATCATCGAACAGTTGTCGACGGGGACACGCGATACACACCGTTCGACAACCGAGAATATGCTGCAGGCCCATCCCGACATTACAGGTATTTTCTGCTTCATGGGGGACAACACGCTCGGAGCCTACGTGGCGTGCAAGTCCAACAACAGGCAGGACGTGCTGATTGCCGGCTATGACGCTTCCCCCGAGCAGGTCCAGATCATGCTGGATGACGGCAAGGATTGCAACCTGGTCTGCACAGTTGACCAGTCACCCCGTTTGATCGGCTCCATCACGGTTGATGTTGCCTACAGGGTACTCCAAGGCGAAAAATTCACAGATACGGTTTACACCGACATCGCTCTGGTCACAACCGAGAATGTTGAGGATTTTCAGCAGAACTGATAAAGGATGAAGAGGCGTCCCCAGGCAAGCGGACGCCGAAGATTCAAGTGGGAGGCCCGAAGCGACTCTGCTTCGGGCCTTCAACTTGTGATTTGCCGGGCAGGAGAGGATAATGGTCGAGGGAGGGATCCGTTCCATGTATGATGTCGCCATCATAGGTGCGGGCGTCATTGGATGCGCGCTCAGCTATACACTTTCACCTTACCGCCTTCGCATTGCCCTGCTTGAAAAAGAAAATGATGTCGCCATGGGGGCGACACGGGCCAACACAGCGCTCATTCACGCGGGCTTTGACCCAGCGCCCCATACCCTTATGGGCCAACTGAATGTAGAGGGCATGAGGCTCTGCTACCAGCTCTGCCAGGAGCTACAGGTGGAGCATGCCCGGACGGGTTCGCTGGTTGTGGCCTTTGACCGGGAAGAGCGGCTGACACTGGATAAGCTATACAGCCAAGGCCTGGCAAATGGTTGCCGGGGCCTGGAGATCCTTACAGGGGAGCAGGCCAGATCCCAGGAACCCAATCTGTCAAAGAAGGTCGTGGCCGCCTTGTGGGCGCCGGAAGCCGGCGTGATCAACCCCTGGGAGTTCGCCCTGGCCCAGGCCGAGGTGGCGGTTCGAAATGGTGTCGAGTTTATGCCGAATTCCCGGGTTACCGGCATTTCACCGGCAATGGATCACTACGAAATAGCACTTTCAGTCCGTGATGGCGATGGCCAGACCAGCAAAAAGAAGGTCCGGGCCCGGTATCTTGTCAACGCGTCCGGCCTTGAAAGTGATCACATCCATAATTGGGTGGCGGAGCCGGAGTTTTCGATTGAGCCCACCCGGGGGGAGTATTATCTGCTTGACCGGTCGGTCGGCCAGCTGGTACGGTCAATCATCTTCGAATGTCCGACTGAGCGTGGCAAGGGGATCACGGTATCCCCGACCATTCACGACAATTTCCTCATAGGTCCCAGCTCGGAAAGAATTGAGGACCGTGGGGATACGGGGGTAACACGGCCGGTCCTCGACCGGGTCGCGGCGGTTGCCAAGGAGATGGTACCCAGGCTGGATCTGGGATCCAATATCAGGAATTTCGCCGGGGTGCGTGCCAACAGCAGCTGGAATGACTTCTACATCAAGCTGTCGGCCGAGCGTTTCCTCGATTTGGCGGCCATCAAGTCCCCGGGGCTGACCTGTGCCCCGTCTGTTGCCCGTTACGCCAGGGATCTGCTCGAAGAAGAGGGACTTCCTATGACAAAAAAAGACCATTGGCAGGGTGGCCGTCAAATTATCCGCTTCAAGGAAATCCCCGAGAAGGATCGCGCCGCCTTCATCCAGGCCCATCCCGCCTACGGACGAGTCATTTGTCGTTGTGAGACCATTACGGAGGGAGAAATCCTGGCCTCCCTGAAAAGGGAGATCCCGCCCTCATCCATTGACGGCGTCAAAAGGCGGGCGGGAACGGGAATGGGTCGTTGCCAGGCTGGCTTTTGCGGGCCCCGCGTCCTGGAGATACTGGCGCGCGAGACAGGTCGTAGCCCCCTGTCGATCGAGCAGGATGGGGCAGGCAGCCAGCTACTTTGCGGTGAGACGAAAAAAGGGGATTGCCGGCATGAGTGATTGCTATCAGCTTGTGGTGGTGGGAGGGGGTCCTGCTGGAATCGCGGCAGCCGTGAGCGCCCGGGATCAGGGCCTGGAGTCCGTCCTCCTGGTCGAACGTGACTGGGAGCTGGGCGGCATCCTGAACCAGTGCATTCACAATGGTTTCGGCCTCCACTATTTTGGAGAGGAGCTGACAGGGCCTGAATACGCCGGGCGGATCCTGGATGCTCTGGCAGAGCGTGGAGTTGAGTCAGTCTGTGACACCATGGTCCTCTCCCTGGATTCTTGTGAGACAGGCTATCGTCTGACTCTTATGAGTGCGGCAGAGGGCTATCGGTCTGTTGGGGCCGAGGCAGTCGTCCTGGCCATGGGCTGCCGCGAGCGGACCCGCGGCGCCATCCAGACCCCGGGGACCCGGCCGGCCGGTATCCTGACGGCGGGTACAGCCCAGCGCTATGTCAACATGGAAGGCTATATGGTGGGCCGGCGCGTAATCATCCTCGGCTCGGGTGATATCGGTCTCATTATGGCCAGGCGGATGAGCCTGGAAGGGGCCCAGGTGGTCGCCTGTGTCGAGATTCAAGCTTTTTCGGGCGGCCTGACGCGAAATATCGTCCAATGCCTGGATGACTATGATATTCCACTCCTCCTGTCACATACCATCACAAACATCCGGGGGAAAAACAGGGTGGAGGGGGTCACGGTTCAAGCGGTCGATTCAGATCTGAACCCGATCCCTGGCACTGAGATTGATTATGAGGTCGATACCCTGCTTCTGTCGGTCGGCCTGATCCCCGAGAATGAATTGAGCCGGGGGGCGGGGATCGCGATCGATCCCCGTACCCAGGGACCCCTTGTCTATGAAAACAATGAGACTGACAGGCCGGGGGTCTTTGCCTGTGGAAACGTGCTTCACGTTCACGACCTGGTCGATTATGTGACCCAGGAGAGCGAAAGGGCCGGCAGGGCGGCCGCCGACTATGTCCTGGGAGAAAAATCCCCCCGACTGTCCTCTTGGGAGGGAAGGGAAGTGAGCCTGGAGCCGGGTCCGGGCATCGCCTACATAATCCCCCAGCGGATAAGGCCTGGGGAGATGGATGAGGAGGTCCAGCTTTTTTTCCGTGTCCGGGAACCCCATAAGCTACCCAAACGACTACTCCTCAAAGAGGGGGATAAATTGATCGGGAGCTTCAGGCGGCCCTATATGGGGCCGGGTGAAATGGAATTCATAAGCCTTCCAAAGGACAAACTTGACTCCGTATCCGGCAGTTTATCGCTTTCGATTGAAGATTGAGGGAGCAAGTTATGAAGGAACTGATCTGCATCCTCTGCCCCCAGGGCTGCCATCTCCAGGTCGATGAAGACCGGGATTACCAGGTTACGGGCAACCGCTGCCGGAGGGGGCTGGCCTATGGCAGGGACGAGGTCTTGAACCCTCTCCGGATGGTGACATCAACGGTGAGACTGCAGGGTAGCCGTCACCGGCGCTGCCCGGTTAAGACGGACAGACCGATCCCAAAAAATAGGATCCGGCAGGCCCTGGCACTCTTGGACCAGGTGGAACTCAAGGCCCCGGTCCGTCGCGGGGACCTGGTCATAGGGAATTTGCTTGGCCTGGATGCCAATTTTGTTGTGACACGGGATATTTCCCGGTAGAAAGGGACTGGCAATGGCTGACTACGTGATGGCTCTGGACGCGGGCACGACCAGTAACCGCTGTATCTTGTTCAATCGCCAGGGGGAAGTCTGCTCCCTTGCCCAAAAGGAGTTTCAACAAATCTTTCCCAAGCCAGGCTGGGTCGAGCACGATGCCAGCGAGATCTGGTCAAGCCAGCTGGGGGTTGCGGTCGAGGCCATGAACAAGATCGACGCCCGCGCCGAGGATATAAGCGCCATCGGTATCACCAATCAACGCGAGACCACCATCCTCTGGGACAGGCACAGCGGGGAACCAGTCTACAAGGCGATTGTCTGGCAGTGCAGGCGGACCTCCGATGCCTGTGACCGCTTAAAAAAAGAAGGCTATACCGACCTCTTCCGGGAAAAAACGGGACTGGTCATCGACGCCTACTTCAGCGCGACAAAAATCAAGTGGATTCTCGACCAGGTTCCAGGCGTCCGCCAGCGTGCCGAAAAAGGTGACATTCTCTTCGGGACGGTCGAAAGTTGGCTGATCTGGCGCCTGACACGCGGCCGGGTCCACGTGACAGATTACTCCAACGCCTCCCGGACCATGCTCTTCAATATCAAGGAACTCAAATGGGATGAGGAACTCCTAGGGATCCTGGACATACCGCCGGCTATTCTCCCCGAAGTGCGTCCCTCCAGCTGCCTGTACGGGGAGACGGACGCCTCTTTTTTTGGCCGCCCCCTGCCTCTGGGAGGCGCTGCCGGTGACCAGCAGGCTGCGCTTTTCGGGGAAGCCTGTTTTGAGGCGGGTGAGGCAAAAAATACATACGGAACCGGCTGCTTCCTCCTGATGAACACAGGTACCAAGCCTGTATACAGTAGCAAGGGCCTGGTGACTACCATTGCCTGGGGGCTTGACGGCGAGATTTATTACGCGCTTGAAGGCTCGATCTTCGTCGCGGGAGCCGCCATTCAATGGCTGCGCGATGAGCTGAATCTGATTAAGACGGCGGCGGAATCGGAGCAGCTGGCCTTCTCGGTGGAGGATACCCAGGGGGCCTATCTTGTGCCCGCCTTCACCGGCTTGGGCGCGCCCTACTGGGACCAGTACGCCCGCGGTGTCATGGTGGGGCTGACGCGAGGCGTGAATAAGAGGCATCTGGTCCGCGCGGCCCTCGAGTCCATTGCCTATCAAAGCCTGGATGTCCTTGAGGTAATGCAGGCGGATTCCGGCATCGGGCTGAGCGCCCTCAAGGCCGATGGCGGCGCGTCCAACAATGATTTTCTTATGCAATTCCAAGCCGATATCGCAAGTGTTCCCGTCCTGCGCCCAGCCTGTGTTGAGACCACGGCACTCGGGGCGGCCTATCTGGCAGGCCTGGCGACAGGCTTCTGGCCGGACACCAATGGACTCAGGGATAATTGGAAGGTTGACCGTATCTTTGAGCCCACTATGCAGGAGGCCATACGTCAGGAAAAGATAGAAGGCTGGAGGAAGGCTGTGACGAGGTCTTTTGACTGGGAAAAATGATTTGGCCCGCTTTAGAATAGAAAATTGAAAAGCTTTGCCCCAAGGGGACTCTTTGGCGTATAATACGCCTATCGATCCGTGCCTTCGGCCGGATTTATGGAGAGGTGACCTATGAGCTTTTTTGAGCATTTCTTTTATGGTGTCGAAAGATCCCAACCGGTTGATATCCCCCTGCCCCTTATGATCGGCCTCATGCTCCTGTGGATCGGGGTCATGGTCCTGATCGTAATCTTTCGAAAACGATTGGCTTCCCAGAAGAATCCTGGCCTGATTGCGCGGGCTGCCGCCATCGTCCTCCTGGTTGACCAGGTGATTCTCTACGCCTGGCAGTTCCTTTCCGGCTATTTCAATCTGGAGCTCAGCCTCCCCCTATACCACTGTCGCATTTGTGTCTGGCTGCTCATCCTGGACCTTGTCTTTGGTATGAAGGTCCTGCGGACGGTGTGGATTTACTGGGCCTTCCTGGGTTCAATCTTTTCCATGGCCTTTATGGATCTCTATAAATTCGATTTTCCCCACTACACCAACTTCCAATTTTTTATCGTCCATATCCTGCTTGGCTGGCTGGTCTTCTACGTCATCTACGCCCTGGACTTCCGCTTTGAAAGGAAGGGCTTGAAGATTGCCCTCATCGCCACCACCCTCTTCAATCTGGGCCTCATCCTTTTCAACGCCGCCTGCAATGGAAGCTTCCTTACGACGGGGGATATGCTCTTCAATTATGGCTACATGTCCTATCCGCCAGGTCCCCTCAAGGATTTTGCCCTGTCCTTTCCCCCCTTCACCTTCAATCTTCTCATGCTGATCGGCTACGATTTGCTGATTCTCCTGCTTTATGCCGGTGGCCGGGCCCTGAACAGGATAAGCGACCGGAACGGCAGGCGGCTACCAGCCTGATCAGGGAGGGTTAGGACCGTGGGGAAAAGGAAGGTCGATCTTGAAAAACCGGGCTACCCCGCCTTTGGGGACAGAAAGGCCCTCTTTGCCTACTTGCGTTTCTTCTGGCGTGACCTCATTTTGTTGGTTATTTTCTTCGCCTCCATGTGGATAATGCAGTTGCTGAACTACCCTATAGGGCGGGTCCGGAGCCTGGAGATCCCCTTTGACAGCAGGATTCCGCTCCTGCCCTGGACGGCTGTCATCTACAACACATGGGCGCCCTTCATCATTATTCTCTGCCTGTATTACCTGGTCCGTGACCGACAGCTTTTCCGGCGCTATGTCTTTACCATGATCCTGGGCCAGCTCATGGCCGATGTAACCTTTGTTTTCTTCCAGACCAGGATCCCTGTACCCTACGAGCAGGTCTATTCAGCGACCGACATCTGGTCCAAGTTACTGGCCATGACCTACAGGGCTGACAATAATTACTGCGGGTTCCCCTCCATCCATGTTATCCTGTGTACCTTGACCATCTACTTCATCTGGAAGCTGCGGGACACGAGGCTCTGGTTCAAAATTCTGGTCAGCCTCTACTTCACCGGCGTGGCCATAACAACCGTAACCACCAAGCAACATGTGGTACTCGATATCCCCGGAGGAATTCTCTATGCCCTGGCCTCGATACCCCTTGCCCTTCCCCTGGCGGATCTGATTGACCGGAAACTTTACAAGGAAGATTTCCGCTGAGCCTTTCTTTTGGTAAACTGTCAGACAGGAACCGGAAAGGGACAAAGCCGTGAAAAGAACACTTATCTATCTATTGCTGGTATTTTTCAGTGTATCCCTTCTACTTGCGACGACTTCTGCCTGTGCTTCTTCTGAGCCGGAGGGTGAAGCCTTTGACGCCACGCTCCTGGTCAGGGATCCCGCCCAGGGGGATAAGGAGATCAATCCTGGGCTCTATTGCCTGACCGCGACCGAAGAAGAAGGTCTCTTTGAGCTCCTGGGAGAGTCGGAGGGGGATGAAGACCTCATCCGCTCGCAGGTTTTTGCCTCACGGGCCTGGGTTGAGGTCCGCACGGGAGAGACCTTGAGGTATAAGGGTTCGTACATCGAATCCTATGAAGAGAGGGACCGGTTGGGCTGCCAGTCCGGCCGTCTGAGCAACGGTTTCTTTCTCATCGGTATGGATCTTTTCCCCGGTATACTGACCGTGCGGGGCCTGGATAAGGAAGATCCGGAGACTTGGGTGTGCGAGGTCTACAAGCAGGCGCACGACCCGGAGAAAGAAGGGCCGGACCGCAGCTATGAGTTTGACTATACGCAGATTTTCATTGAGGTAGAAGAGGGTGAATTCATTTACCTTTGGCATGCCGAAGCCTATGTTCCTCCATCATGAATGTACTCCAGTGTGACCGGGTCGTAGACACCGGAAGGAATCAATACAAATTGAGTAGAGGCCGGCAAATCGCCGGATTTGCCGCCCTCCTGCTGGCCGCAGTGATCAGTCTGTCCGGGTGCGGCCGGGCGCCGGACAGGCAGCAGGAAATGCCGGAGACGGCCAGGACAAGTGAAGGGAAAGCTAGTAAAATGACTCCATCGGTAGCGGAAGGTTTTGTCAGGACGGAAGAGGCGGGCCACTATGTCGACCTGCTTATGGACAGCGGCAATCATATTGTGGTTGAACTGATGCCCGAGCTGGCGCCGGTGACGGTCGCCAACTTCCAAAAACTGGTCGGCCAGTCCTTTTATGATGGCCTCATTTTTCACCGGATCATCAAGGGTTTCATGATCCAGGGCGGTGACCCGACCGGGACGGGGGGCGGTGGCTCCCCTGAAACGATCAAGGGCGAATTTGCCTCGAACGGGGTCGACAATACCCTTTCTCACGTAAGGGGCACAGTGTCCATGGCGAGGACGCGCATTCCCGACTCGGCCAGTTCCCAGTTTTTTATCTGCCATGACGACAGCTGCTTTCTTGACGGTGACTATGCCGCTTTTGGTCGTGTCGTCTACGGCCTGGAAGAGCTGGACCGGATCGCCGGCCTGTCGACGGACGGTCAGGATTATCCGGCAAAACCGCCTGTAATGGAGCAGGTCTTTTTTGTCGAACCCCTCTCCTGGGAGGAATAGGGGGATGAAGCTTGCCAATGCCTGGCCCTTCCTGAAAGAAACCTGGCTTGCCGCCAGGAAGCAGGCGGGTCTCACAGACCGGTCCTTTCTATCCCTTTTCTTCGATATCATCCGTTGTAAATTCAAGTACAAGATTGCCCTGAGCGACTACCTGCTCTTCAATTTTATGGAATACCGTGATCCAGGCCACCGTGAGGAATACCTCTTCGTGGACGACTGGATCAGGCTGGTCCATAACCTCAATCCCCCCAATGACAGCCCGGGTTTCCTGTCAGACAAGGTCCTGGCCTACAAGCGTTTCGCCAAGTACTTCCATCGGGAGGTCCTGGTTATCGCCGATTCGAATGACCAGGAGATAGGTGAATTCTGTAAAAGGCATAATACTTTCTACGGTAAGAAAGCCTGGAGTTTCGCCGGCAGGGATGTCGAAAAGATCAAGGTGGATGAAAGCAGGATTGATGAGACGATTGCCTATGTCCGGAAGAATTACGATATGCTCGAAGAAGAGATCATCCAGCACCCACTCCTGGATACGGTTTCACCCAGCGCCGTCGCCAGCTTCCGATTCACCATCCTGAAGTATCAGGGTAGGATCCTGATCCTGCCCCTGTCCGTTCGTATCGCCCTTTGGGATGACGTCGATATCATCAAGATGGGGCAGAGTTCCTCTTGTGTCGCCATAGATGAGGAAGGACGTTTCATCTCGCCTGCCGTCGTCAACGATTCCCTTTTCGACCCCTCCTTTGAGACCCGCTATGACCAGCATCCCATAACAGGTGTCCCCATCTCAGACGCTAGCTTCCAGGTTCCGTATTTCAAGGAAATGGTCGATATGATGATCGAGATTACAGAGGGGGAAGACGAGTACGGCCACCTTGGCTGGGATATCGCCGTCTCCGACAAGGGACCCTGTGTGATTGAGGGGAATCCTTGGGGTTACTACGATTTCTACCAGTATTATGACCACGTCAAAAGGACGGGTCGGGGTATTAAACCCCTGATTGAGAGCTTTTTGGGAGTCCCCATCAGGGAGTTGCCGAAGAAGTAGGCCCGGCCTGCTACCTCCAGCGGGTGGGATAGACGTCGCCCGGATTCAGACCAACCAGCTCGCTGACAGTGAGGAAGGTAAAACCCCGCTCTATCAAGAGGGGGAGGGCGCTGATGAAGCCATCGACTGTCGACTTGTGGACGTCGTGCAGAAGGACGATCTTGCCCTTTTCCGTATGGTTGAGCAGGTAGTCGTGGACGTATTGGCTGTTCTTGTAGCGCCAGTCATTCGTGTCAATATCCCAGTAGACGATTGCCATGCCTTGATTGGCGGCTTCCGCATAGACTCTTGCGTTACCGTAGCCGCCCGGTGGCCGCATGAGGGTGGGCCTGGAACCCAAGACCGCCTCAATGGCATCGCTGGCCGTTGACAGCTGGCTTGCGAGATTGGCGTCATCTAGTGAAGTCAGGAACTGATGAGAATAGGTATGGTTCCCGACCTGGTGTCCCTCGTCACGCATACGCCGGATCAGGTCGGGGTGCTCGTTGACAAAGCGGCCCTGGACGAAAAAGCTGGCCTTGACCTGGTATTTATTCAAGGCGTCCAGCAATCTTGCGGTGTGCGCGCCCGGTCCATCGTCAAAAGTGATGGCCACCGCTCCCGGTTCCTTGGGCGTGATCGGCGCGGCGGTGCTTGGCTTACTGGTCTCAACCGGACTGGTGGCGCTGGGCTTGGGGCTGGTTTTCGTTTCCGTTTTCGATGTCCGGCTGGTACTTGTCGTTATAGGGGTCGTCGATTGACGGGTTGTTGTTGTTTCCCGGCTAGTGGTCCTTGTTGTCGTGGTGCTTGTGGTTGTAGTCGGTTTGTCGGAGGTCTCCGGAACCGGACTGCTCGACTCTGTCGTAACCGGGTTCGCCACGACATCTGCCTGCTGGCAGCCACTCATGGCCAGCAAGAGGGCAACCGCTACAAAGAGGGAGAGAAGAATGGCCAGGGCAACCAATAGAGCAACCTGTCTTTTTAATCGCATAAAACTCAGATAGTTGGGCTTTCTAAATATTGTAGGGTTCATAAATATTGAACTAGTAAATTCTATCATAAATTGGCCCGGGACGAAGCTTGGTCATCCCCCACATTGACCGCTTCCGGTCATTTTGAACTTGCCGAAAAAGCCTTGTCGGCGTATTGTTATGGGGATCCTTCACTAGGTTAATTCAATACCACCGGGTGTAATCCGGCAGATTTGATGGGAGGTACCCGATGAGGAAAGTTTTAATGGCCGGCGCCTTTCTTCTCACCATCCTTTTATTGGTGGCCTGCGCCCCGAAGGCGCCCGAAAGTCCGGAAGACCTTGTGACCTTCAGGCTGGCAGGCCTGAAGGGACCCACGAGTATGGGACTGGCGCCACTGGTAGCGGATGCTCTGGAGGGTAAGGAGGCCTACGGCATTGACTTTGATGTCCTTGCCTCGCCGGAGGAGATCGTTCCCAAAATAGTCAGGGGGGACTGCGATCTGGCGGCTGTGCCAGCCAACCTCGCCTCCACCCTTTACAATAAAACCGAAGGGGGCATAGTCGTCATCGCCATCAACACCCTGGGTGTCCTGGATATTGTCGAGCGCGGGGATACCATCCACTCACTCGGGGACCTGGCCGGCAGGAAGCTTTATGCTTCCGGTGAAGGTGCTGTACCCGAGTACGTGTTGAACCTTCTCCTCGAAAAAAGTGGCCTGGACCCCGGACAGGATCTCGAGATCGAATGGATGAGCGAGCACGCCGCCATCGTCGCCCAACTGGCCGCTGAACCCGGCTCGGTCGCCCTCCTTCCCCAGCCCTTCGTTACCATAGCCCAGAAACAGCTTGACGATCTGCGCCTGGCGCTCGACCTGAACCAGGACTGGTCGCGTTTGATCCCGGATGCCGGCCTTGTTATGGGTGTCCTGGTGGCCCAGAAAGAGGTCGTCGATCAGCACCCCCAGGCAGTGGAGGCATTCCTGAAAAGTTATGAGCAGGCCATTGCGCTGACCAATGACCAGCCTGATCAAGTCGCCGAAGTGATCGAAAGTCTGGATATCTTTGACGCGGCTGTGGCCAGGGAGGCCATTCCCTTCTGCAATATCCACTTTGCCCGCGACGACGCGATGAAGCAGTCCCTGTCTGGCTTTCTTGACCTCTTATTTGCCATCAATCCAGAGGCGATAGGCGGCCAGCTGCCGGCTGAAGATTTCTATTACGGTGCCAAGTAAAGGGAAAGACACATTTTTTATTGCCGCCGGAGCGCTCCTGCTCCTTATCCTTTGGCAGATCCTGGCCTCCTTTGCGGGCACCGGCTTCCTTTTGCCGTCACCAGGCAGGGTTGTCCTGACCTTCGTCAATCTGTTTTCGAAGGCCGACGGCTGGTTGTCCGTCCTCCGTTCGGCCGGCCGGATCCTGCGAAGCGTATTGGTCGCGACCGCCCTCGCCATCCTGGCCGCCTGGTTCGCCTCAAGGCACCGTCCACTCCGCCTCCTGCTCTCACCTTTGATCCTTGTCATGAAGTCGGTCCCCATCGTCTCCTTCATCCTGGTCGCCCTCTTCTTCATGGGAGAGTCCCTGCTCACCAGCTTCATCTGCGGACTGATCGTCTTCCCTCTGAACTATGGCCAGCTCTTGTCCGCCTTATCGGACCTTGATCCCGGGCTCCTGGAAATGGGCCGGGTCTTCTCATTGAAGAAGGGCGAGCTGATACGCTATCTCGTGGTGCCCGGCTGTCGGGAGGTCTTCCTGGCCTCGACATCGGTGGCTGTCGGTATGGCCTGGAAAGCAGGCGTCGCCGCCGAGGTCCTTGCTTTTGCCCCGGGCACAATCGGCCGGCATATGCACGAGGCCAAGCTTTATCTCGATATGGAAAAACTCCTGGCCTGGACCCTGGCCCTGGTCCTGGTTTCCTTCCTTACCGAGCAAGTGCTGATCCGCCTCTTCCGCTTCCTTCTGACCCATATCGGGCAAAGCTTAAGAAGCTTTGATCTCTCCCGCTTATTGAAAAAAGGGCGGCAGGAAGAGAAGGCCCTGAAGACCAGGGCGGAGCTCCTGCGAGAGGGAAGGTCGGCGGTCGAAGAAGCCCCTGTCTGCCCCGCAGACGGACAGGCTATTCGGCTAAGCGGTGTCCTCAGCATCCATACGGCCAGCCCAGGCGAAGACCCGCCGGCCATCGAGATTGTCCAGGTCAGCAAGTGCTTTGGCTCTTCCTATGTCTTCAGTGATTACGACGCCCGGCTTCCACTCGACAAGCCGCTTGTCATCACAGGTCCGTCCGGTATCGGCAAGACGACGCTTATGCGATTGATCGCCGGCCTGATCCGGCCGGACAGCGGCCGGATCGAAGGGGTACCCGAGCGCGGGGTTTTCGTCTTCCAGGAAAATCGCCTGCTCCCCCAGCTGTCGGCCCGGGACAATATCCGTCTGGTGCTGCCTGACTACGAGGAGGGGAGGGCTGACCAGCTACTCGAAGCGCTCGATTTATTGACTGTCAAGGATCAGCCAGCCTCGACCCTCTCCGGCGGGGAGAAGAGAAGGCTGGCGCTGGCAAGGGCCCTGGCCCCGGAATCGGATATTCTTTACTTGGACGAGGCCTTCCGTGAACTCGACCAGGCGCATGAGAGCCAGGCCATAAAGCTTCTGCTTGAGACCGCCAAGGGCAAGCCGATCCTCATCGCCACCCATGACCTCAGCCTAATAGACCGCCTAAAGGCCAATGTCCTCGAATTGAGAAAGTCGGGGGCGGTCCGATGAGGCTCATCCTGGCCAGCCAGTCGCCGAGGCGGCGTGAGCTCTTAACCCTGGCCGGGATCGCCTTTGAAACCGTGCCTTCCGATTGTGATGAAGACGGAATCATGGGAAGGCTGCGTAAGGACTGCCCGGAGATCACGGGAAAGGCGGTCGTGGAGCGATTGGCCGCCGCCAAGGCGGGGGCCGTCTCAAAAAAATACCCTGACGCGCTCATCCTGGCTGCCGATACCCTGGTGACCCTGGACGGGATTGAGTTCGGCAAACCCCTGGACGCCCAGGATGCCCGGCGCATGCTCCGGACACTGGCGGGCCGGACCCACACGGTGGACACGGGCGTCGCGCTTGCGTCAACAGCCGGTGTAGAGGTCTTTTCACAGACCTCCCTGGTGACCTTCCGCCCCCTCAGCCCTTCACTGGAAGCGCTTATTGACCGTTATGTTGAGACGGGGCTTCCCATGGACAAGGCAGGGGCCTATGGGATCCAGGAACTGGGAGGCCTTTTGATTGAGGGGATCGAGGGAGACTTCTTCTCTGTCATGGGCCTTCCGATCGCGGAGGTCTATGCAAGGCTACAGGCTTATGATCTCCGCGGTTAAACCAGCATGCTGATCCCACTGGCAATCGAAATCAATCCGCTGATAAATTGGACGATGTAGACGAGGTTGGTAAAGCGCTGGTTGGAAATTCTGTGGTGCAGATAGTTTCCGATCAGGAAGGCAACGGCGACAAAGGGCAGGGCGTAGGCGATGGTGGTCAGGATGGGCTTGGTGTAGACATTCAGCACGAAGGCCCTGTAAAGGGTGGAAATGGTATTGGTGACGATCCAGACCCCGGCCATGGTCGCGCGGAAGGTCGTCTTATCCTTCAAGCGGCTGAGCGCATAGACATTGATAAGCGAGGCACCCATAGAGAACATGCCCTGGATGACAGCGCCGATCCCCAGGGAGAGGTACATAGCGGCGCGGGGGAGTTCCTTTTGCTCTTTCTTGCGGATCATGCGGAGGACCTCGCGGCCGCTGACAAAGGCGACCAGGCTGCCTATGATGAGCCTGAGCGCCCACTCGATATAGCGGAGCTTCGCAAAGAGCAGATAGCCGACCGGCATGATGGGGACAATGCAAGCCGTGATAATAAGGAATTCACGGACATTGATCTTCTTGTATTGGGTCGCCACCATGAGGGCGATCATAAAGAGGCTGGTCACCGTGAAGAGGGCGACTGAGACCTCCGCCCCCCAGAAGATGGAAAGGATGGGCACGCCCAGCGTGATGGAGCCGAAGCCGGCGATTGCCTCCATGATATTCAAGAGGAAAACAAGCAATAAATAGAAGATCATAGATTCCACCTCAAGTGCAAACAGATTGAAGGCCGGTCACAGCCGGGCTACCTTGCCCAAGAGTATACGCTATTTTGGAGACCTATTGCTTGATTAGAAGGGATAGTCCCCCGACGATTGAGAAGAGACCGCTCAATAGCTGGACAGCATAAACAATATTTTTGAACTTTTCCTGGGGAATCCTGTGATGGAGCCTGTTGCCAAGGATAAAGGCGACGGCCATGATCGGCAGGCTGTAAAGAATACTTGTCCACATGGTTTTTGTGTAGACCTGGAGATAGAAAACGCGAAAGACCAGGGAGAGGCTGATGGAGAGGGTCCAAATCCCGGCCATGGTCGCCCGGAAGACGCTCTTGTCCTTAAGGCGGGTCAAGGAGTAGAGATTGACCAGGGGGCCACCCATGGAAAACATACCCTCGACGACAGCGCCGAGTCCCAAGGCGGAATAAATTATCCAGGGAGGGAGCTTACTCTCCTCCCTCTTGATCAGGTTCCGCCACAATTCATGCCCGGCGACGGTGACGACAACCGTCCCAATGATCAGGCGAAGGGCCCATTCAAATAAACGGAGCTTGGCGTAGAGCAGGTAGCCCAAGGGAAGGAAAGGGAGAATACAGGAGGCAATGATAAGAAATTCGCGCCAATTCACCTGCCGGATTTGTGTAATGAAAATGACCAGGCAGAGGGCCATACCGGAGGCCGACATCAAGGCGACCGATTTTTCTGTCCCCAGAGCCAGCGCCAGGATGGGGATGCCGATCGAGGTCGATCCGAAACCGACTACGGTTTCGAGGATGAGCATGAAAAAAAGGATGATAAAGAAATAAATCATAGATGTACACGAGATCCTCCAGGCAAGTATACCGGATTTTCGGGTGACTGCGATCCGCTTCCTTGTATTGCCGGGCACGACAAAAAGACGGGGCGGGGGTTATTCTGTAGAATATGATTTGAAGTGTTTGCCGGCTTGTCCTGGACAGCCGGCGGAAAACAGTGTAAAGGAAGCCTTATGGATACAAAAGTTAGCTTTATCTACGATTACAAGAGCATCGAAATCCCCGAATCACTCACCCAACTGACACTACCTGACTTGGACTCTTTTGTGGAGATGCAGTGTCAAAGTCTGGCTGAAAAACACAGTACGATCGAGCTGGCGGAGGGACAGCCCCACGTCCTGACAGATGAAATGGTAAAGAAAGAAGAGCTGCCCGGGATTGAAAGCGTTGAACAATACAGGGAAACCCTGGTCCGGGAAATACCGCTTGCCATGGTGGCTGAACAGACACAGATGGTCCTGATGAACTATCTGCTGCCACAGCTGGTCCAGCGGAGCACCTTCGCAATAAATGACGAGGAGGCGACCCGGGAGAGCCAATTACGCCTGGAGGCCTTTGAGGAAAACGCCAAGCGACAGGGTATGACCCTGACAGAGGCAGGCCGGAAGGAATTTGGAGCTCCGGGCCTTGACGAGGGGGAGGTTCGCCAGCATGTGCTCTATCTAGGACGCAACAACTTCCTCTTCCGTGTCCTGGCGCAGGAATACCTGAAACGCCAGGGCCGGGAATTTGATCTGGCCTCCTACGCCGGCTATATCAGGGAGTTGACTGAGCTGTCGGGTATGAAGGAAGCGGAAGTCCGTGAACTCGTACCGGTCCATATCTATATGGAGGAAGTTCCAGTCCTGGCCCTGCTGGATGAGATGACAGCCTGGCTTGAGCCCCAAATCAGTCTTAAGCCGGAGTCGGAAGAGGATACGAACTAAGTTACCCAAGCGCCGAGTTTGCGAGTCATGCTAAACTTAGTCTTAGTTCCGGACAATCGTTGCCGGAGATAATACCTATGGGGCCAGGCTCCCGAAAGGAAGGTGTATATGGGGATTTTCGACCGAAAAAATTGTGATATTTGCGGTGGGAAAACGGGACTTCTCGGAGGGAAAAAGGTCAAGGACGGCCGGCTCTGTTCGGAGTGCGCGAAAAAGCAGTCGCCCTACCTGACGAGCAGAAAGAACTTCACCGTGGAAGAGATGAAACAGCATCTCGATGACCGCGCCGAAAACCAGGAGCTGATCCAGACCATTGAACCGACCAGGACGGTGGGGTCATCCCTCAAGCTCTACGTCGACGATGGGCGAAGCCTGTGGTTCATCACCAAAGCCCGCCGTTACCAGGATGCCAATCCCGATGTTTTCACGGCAGAACAGATCCTGGGTGCCCGTGTTGACCTTGAGCAAGGCAGCCGGACTGAAACCATTGAACGGGCGGTTCCCGCCAAGGACGGCAAACCGGCTGTTCCGGCAAAAACAAAAGAAGTCACCTATTACAACTTCTATGTTCTGATCGATGTCTCGCATCCCTGGATCAACCAGATGCGCCTCCAGGTCAACAATTCCTCCCTGGAGAAAGGAATTCTCCATCCCGATTACAAGGAAGCCAATCGTGACGCGAAAGAGATCGTGGCCGCCCTGCTAAGCCTGCGTGATGGGGCCATGGAGGAGAAACAGGAAAAGGCGAAACCCAAACAAAGGGTCATCTGTCCACATTGCGGGGCCATGACCATGCCCGACGAGAACGGGGCCTGCGAATACTGCATGGGCGCGGTCGGCTGATACCGGGAGGGCACAGACCAGCTCGCCACCAAACGGATAGTCTCCCGGGAAGCCTGCCCGTCAGCAAGGGAGGACTGTAACCATGATTCTTGGAGCCTACGCCGTACCCCATCCCCCGATCATCCTGCCGGAAATCGGGCGGGGGGAAGAAAGAAAGATTGAAAGTACGATCGCGGCCTTCCGGCGCCTGGCAAGGGAAATTGCGGAACTCAAGCCGGATACGATTATCCTAAGCTCACCGCATGCCCCCCTTTACGCCGACGGCTTCTTTATCGCCGGCGGTGACAGGGCTGAGGGTGATTTTGGATCCTTTGGCCAAGGAGGCCTTGGGGAATCGGTTGCGCTCGACGCTGTTTTTTCCCAAGCTTTCCTCCAGGACCTGCTTGAAAATGGAATTGCCGCGTCTGTCACGGGGCTGGGGCGCAAGGGACTGGACCACGGGGTCCTGATCCCCCTGCGTTTTATCCACGAAGAGTACAGGGACTTCCAGTTGGTGGTGACCGGTATCTCCCTCCTGCCCGAATCAGTCCACCATGAGGCGGGCCGTTCGCTCGCCCGGGTGGCAGGAGCCCTTGGTCGGCGCGCTGTCTATATTGCCAGCGGAGACCTGTCGCATGTCCTGAAACTGGATGGACCCTATGGTTACCGGCCGGAAGGACCGCAATTTGACGCCGAGATCGTCCGCATCTTCCGCACAGGTGAACTTGAATCCCTCTTCCATTTTGATCCCCGCCTGCTGGAGAGAGCCGCTGAATGTGGCCTCCGGTCTTTCCAGATCCTGGCGGGAGTGCTGGAGGGGAGCAAGGTCAAGACAGACTTGTATTCCTATGAGGGCCCCTTCGGCGTCGGTTATGCGGTCGCGTCCTTTTACCCTGAATAAGGAGGCCTCCATGCAAAACCCCTATGTCAGGCTGGCACGCCTGGCCATCGATCATTACCTCCGTGAGGGAAAGATCCTGGATCCGTCCCCCGACCTGCCGGCGGAACTTGTCTCTGCCCGGGCCGCTGCCTTCGTCACCCTCTATAAGGCCGGCCAGCTACGGGGCTGTATCGGAACCATCAGACCTGTCCAAAAATCCCTGGCGGAGGAGATTATCCACAATGCAGTGGCTTCCGCCACAGAGGATCCCCGATTCCCCCCGGTCACGCGGGGAGAGCTGGACAAGATCACCCTCAGCGTGGATCTGCTTGCCCCCGCTGAAGCCATCACCTCTCCCCGGGAACTTGATCCGGACCGCTATGGGGTTATCGTAAGTGCCGGCAGCAGACGAGGCCTGCTCCTGCCGAAGTTGGAAGGCATCGATACGGTGGCCCAACAGCTGTCGATCGCGCTTGGGAAGGCAGGCATCCATCCTGATGAAGCCTACGGGCTCGAGCGGTTCGAGGTGACCCGCTACAAGGAGACGGAATGAAAAAGGATGGAAACAAGCAGGACCCCCGTCCAGCGGTGACCTGCGGGGTTTGCTGGCGACATTGCCTTATCCCAGAGGGCGGGCTGGGTTACTGTGGGGCGCGGACTGTTAAGGACGGCACTGTCCTCGCGGCCAACTACGGCCGCTTGACCAGCCTTGCCCTGGATCCCATCGAAAAAAAGCCCCTTTCCTTTTTTCATCCGGGAAGCGCCATCCTGTCAGCGGGAAGTTACGGATGCAACATGGCCTGCCCCTTTTGCCAGAATTATGAAATCGCCCGGGAAGCGACCGCGTCACAGCGGACGACAGCGGTCCCGCCGGAGGAGCTGGTCAAAATGGCCCTGGCCTATCAAGCCAGGGGCAATATCGGGATTGCCTTCACCTACAATGAGCCCCTGGTCGGCTATGAGTATGTCCGGGACACATCCAGACTGGCCCGTGAGAAAGCTCTTGAGACCGTGGTCGTAACCAATGGACAGATAGAGGAAGGACCGCTCCAGGAGCTCTTGCCACTTATTACGGCCTGGAACATTGATCTGAAGGCCTTTTCCCAGGAGGGCTACAGGAGACTGGGCGGCCGCCTCGATGTCACCTTGCGGACCATCCGCTTGGCCCAGGCTGTCGCTCACGTGGAGATTACAAGCCTGATCGTACCCGGCCTGTCGGATGATGAGGAGGATATGAGGCGGGAGGCCGAATTCCTTGCCTCGCTTGATCCCGCCCTGCCCCTGCACCTGTCCCGCTATTTCCCCTGCTATCATTTTGACGCGCCGGCGACCCCCCTGGAAAAACTCTATCGCCTGCGCGACATCGCCGGTGAATCGCTCCAACATATTGTCCTGGGTAATATCCAGGGGGCTTGAAAGAGGGCTGTCCCTTCGGACAGCCCCCCTCGATCTCTTCAGTTACCGGATTGTCCGGAGCCTATACCCAGCCCCGTAGATGGCAGGCTTCCGCGACCCGGGCGATCGCGATCATATAGGCCGCGTCACGCAAGGGGACCGCTTTTTCCTTCGACAGCTTCAAGACGCCGTGGAAGGCATCGGTCATTTTGGCGTCCAGTTTTTCAAGGACTTCCTCTTTTGGCCAGTAGTAGTTCATATTGTTCTGGACCTGCTCAAAGTAGGAGCAGGTCACGCCGCCGGCATTGGCAAGAAAATCCGGGATGATGGTGACGCCACGCTCGTTGAGGATTTGATCGGCCTCCGGGCTGGTAGGTCCGTTGGCCCCTTCCACGATTATTTTCACAGAGGGCTTGATCTCTCCGGCGTTGGCAGCCGTGATCTGGTTCTCAAGGGCCGCGGGGATAAGAAGGTCCACATCCTGCTTCAACCATTCGCCGCCTTCCAGCACCTCATAGCCCGCTGCCTCCGCCTTGACCCTGTCAATGCTTCCGTATTCGTCGGTCATGGCCTGGAGTTCCGCCAGATTGATCCCCTCTGCTCTCCGGAAGGAGAAGGCGCACTTATTGGTCTGGCACCAGCAGGAGACACAGGTGACCCTGCCGCCCAGTTCCGTATAGAGCTCGATGGCGTACTGGGCTACCTTGCCGAAACCCTGGACAGCGGCCCGGGTGCCCGCAAGGTCAATTGCCCTGTCCTGCAGCAATTCGCGAAGGACATAGATGACGCCGTAGCCTGTGGCCTCAGTACGGCCAAGGGAACCGCCCATGGAGACGGGCTTGCCCGTAATGACGCCCGGCATCTTCTCCCCGACGATCGTCTCGTACTCGTCAAGCATCCAAAGCATATGCTGGGCATTTGTCATGACATCAGGCGCCGGTACATCACGGGTAGGGCTGACGACCTGGTGGATCTGGCGGATATAGCCCCGGCAGATGGCCTCCTGTTCGCGGGGGGACAGCTTGTAGGGATCACAGATGACACCCCCCTTGCCACCGCCAAGAGGAATATTGGCGACGGCGCATTTCCAGGTCATCCAAAGGCTCAGGCCGCGGACGGTATCGGCCGTTTCATTGGGGTGGAAGCGGATGCCTCCCTTGCAGGGACCACGGGCATCGTTGTGCTGGATCCGGAATCCGCGGAAGACCTGGTGGCTCCCGTCATCCATCTTGATGGGAATGGAGAAGTGGTATTCCCTAAGGGGGGTCCGAAGAAGTTCCCTGACCGCGGGTTTGAGATCAAGATCATCGGCGATGCGGTCGAATTGCTCCTGTGCCATAGTGTACGCATTGAAATCTTTGTCTGCCATGATGTGCCCCTCCACAGATCTTTCTAAGTACTTCAACTGCCTGTATCCTATCAGTATTTGGATGAAGTAACAATTGAAAAAACCTGCTGATCCGGCGTCGTCAGCCTCCAGGCATCTCCTGCGGGAAATCGGGGAGACGTGGTATGATTTTCAAGAGCAGGGGGAATGGAGGTATTGGCAAGATGTCAGAGACGCGCTACCCGGAAGGGCTGGTAACTGAATGGCTTTCGGACTCCGGTGACTGGTTTCTCGACCCGGAAAAGGAAGCATCGGGCCGGATGACCCAGTTGCTCTACCCCTATAAGACTATTTTCTCGCCCCTGACCATAAATAGCGTCACCTTGAAAAACAGGCTGGTCATGGCCCCCATGGGCAACATCTCACTCGCCGAAGAAACCGGCCGCCCCAATCAGGCCATGCTGGCCTACTTTGAGGAAAGGGCCCGCGGCGGTGTCGGTCTCATTACCTCCGGTCTGGTGCCCGTTTCATTCGGTATCGACCCCTCCCTGACTGAACCGGGCAAGCTGACCTATTTCCCCAAAATAGTGGGAAGCCGGACTCATTTTTCCGGCTGGCGGGATCTCGCCCATCTGGTCCACGCGGCAGGGACCCCCTTCTTCATTCAGCTTTCAGCAGGTCTTGGCCGGGTTGGAAATCCCCAATGCCTGGTCAACCAGCACAAGTTCCCGGTCTCATCCTCCTTCAACCCCAACTACTATCTGCCGGGCCTGCCCTGCCTCCGCCTGTCGGACGGAAAACTGAAAAAAATCATCAAGAATTTTGGCCAGGCCGCGGCCGATGCCAAAACGGCTACCCTTGACGGCGTTTACCTGCACGGACACGAGGGCTACCTGCTTGAGCAGATGACAAACCGGGCCTTCAACCGGCGGAAACTGGGCCCTTATGCCGACTGGCAGGCCTTCGGACTGGATCTTGTTTCCGAGATCAGGAAGCGGACGGGCCCGGATTATCCGATCATGTATCGGATCGACCTGTCCCTGGCCCTCAGGGCCAGCTATGGGGACCGGATGGACACGGTGAAATCCCTTAGGAAGTTCAGGCAAGAGCGCAGGATCGAAGAAACGCTCATTTATATGGAAAACCTGGTCAAGGCGGGAGTCGACGCCTTTGATGTGGACCTGGGTTGCTACGATAACTGGTGGCTGCCCCATCCGCCTGCCAGCATGAAACCCGGTCTTTTTCTGGAGGCTGCCCGGCTGGTCAAGCAACATTTCGCTGAACAGGGGGTCCTGTCCAATAAAGGCCTGGCCGTCCCGGTCGCCGGCGTGGGGAAACTGGGCTATCCTGATTTGGCTGAAAGAGCCCTGGCCGAGGATATGTGTGATCTGGTCATGCTGGGCCGGCCCTTGCTGGCGGACCCCCAGTGGCCCAACAAGGCCTACGCTGGCCGGGTAGCTGATATCCGACCCTGTATCGGCTGCCAGGAAGCCTGTATCAAGGAATTTATCGAAGGCGGCCATCCCATGTGCGCCGTAAATCCGCGGACCTCCTTTGAGGCAAGCCTGCCCCGGGAGATCAAGGAGGCTCCAGTCAAGAAAAAAATCGCCATTGTCGGGGCCGGACCCGCTGGTTTTGAGTGTGCTATGGCGGCACTGGCCCGGGGCCATGAGGTCCGCCTGATTGACCAGCAGCCCGGCGTCGGGGGTCTGGTCCGTTTGGCGGCTGTCCCCGCCTTCAAGCGGGACCTCCGCAACTACCTCGAATGGATGGAGAGGACCCTGGCCAGGGAAAGACGGGAGAATCCGTATTTTTCCGTAAATTTCTCAACGGAGGCGACCCTGCAGATGCTGATCGAGGGGAAATATGACAGCATTGTCTGTGCCACGGGCAGCCGGGAATACCTGCCTCCCCTGGAAGGCATCGATCAGGCTGTTACCGCCCGGACCCTCTTGTCCGACCCGGGTCTTGCTGATGGCAAAGAAAAGGCAGTCCTGATCGGGGGTGGTCTTGTCGGATCCGAGCTGGCCTTCATGTTGGCGGCTGAACGCGGTCTCCAGGTCACCCTGGTCGAGAGTCTCCCCTTTTTCATGGACGGCATTTGTACGGCTAATCGCGGCCACCTGATCCATGAACTCGAAAAGGCGGGGGTCAAGCTAATGAATTGTACCCGCCTCCTGGCTGTGGGTCAGGCTTCTGTCAGCCTTGAGAGGAATAACTCACCCACCGTTCCCGACCCCTACAATACCTGGACGCCCCTCCTACCCCATAATGTGCCCAACCCGCTCGCGAAGCCCATCCTCGAGAGTCTGGAAACCCTCGAATTGGAGGCCGACCTTGTAGTTATCGCGACTGGGAGTCGACATAGCCCTGATTTTTATCACTTGCTCCTGGATTCCTACGTCGCGCCGGAGATCCTCATGATCGGTGATGCCAGCCAGCCGGCCATGATCACAGAAGCCGTCCGTGCAGGCTATCGGACAGGTATTTACCTCTAGGGGGAAGACCATGGAGAAAAGACGGAAAACAGGCCCACCCCTGCGGGTCCTGCTGATTGGTTGCGGGCGGGCAGCCCAGGACCACCTTAAGGCCCTGGCCTATTTTGAAAAGAGGGGCTATGTGACGCTGGAGGGTCTGGTGGACCGGGATGAGTCAGCGCTTGAGAAGGTCTTGAGCTCCCGCCCCTCCCCTTTACCGGTCCCGGCCAGCTCGGGGGATCTCGAGACCCTGCTTGAGACCCGGTCCTTTGATCTGGCCGTTATAGCGACTCCGCCCCTGACCCACGCCGGTCTGGGCAGGCGGATGCTTGAAGCCGGCGCCCACCTTATTGTGGAAAAACCCCTGACACTGGATGTTACGGAAGCCGAAGACCTGATTGCCAGCGCCAGGGAAAAGGGCCGCCTCCTGGTCACCGCCTTCAAGTACCGCTATATTCCCGGTGTCGCGGAAATAAAATCCTTTATTGAAAGCCGTCTTCTGGGTCAAATCCTCTACGGATCCGTCTCGGTCAGATGGGGGCATGACCAGGCTTATTATGACCAGGCCGCCTGGTTTGGGAGCTGGGAGGCCGAGGGGGGCGCCCTTATGAACCAGAGCATCCATGCCCTGGACCTCCTGGCCTGGCTGATGGAGGCCCGACCCATAGGGGCCACCGCTGTCCTCGCCCGGCAGGCTCACGCTATGGAGGCGGCTGACCTGATAAGCGGAACCCTGTTCCTGGAGGGCAACCGCCTCCTCCTGATTGAGGGGACGACCAACACCGATCCCGGCTGGCAGGAGGCAAGTTTCTTTCTGCGCTGTGAGAAGGGTACGGTCCGCGCCTCCTTCGCCGGCGGGAACTCCTCGGTCAGTGTCCGGGATGATCAAGGCAAGGAATATGGCCGCAGGCTCCTCCTCAAGGCTGTCCGCCGCCATCGGGCACGCGAGGGCTGGAGTGTTTTAAGACAGCTTCCCAATCCCTATACCTTCCTCTACGGTGATCTGCTGGACGCGCTCGCGGAGGGGAGGCCTCCCCTGGCGCCGGGCGAGGCGGGCCTGGACGCGCTCAACCAGGCCCTGGCAATTTTGCAGGCGGGCAGGGCCGGGAGGACAGTGTCCTATCCGCCGACAGATTTTAAATTAAGCGATATGGTCGGATTTTTCGACTGATCAAGCCTGTCCGAGTTGTTGGCGGGCCAGTTTTACCAGGCTGGAGGCGCCCAGGCGGCTGGCACCCAGCTTCATGAGACGGTCCGCGTCCTCCAATGTCCGGATGCCGCCGGATGCCTTGATGCCGACCTTGGGACCGATATGGGCCTTCAAAAGGCTGATGTCCTCCGCCGTCGCGCCGCCGGACCCGAAGCCGGTCGAGGTCTTGATGAAATCGGCGTCGCAGGCTGTCACAATCCCGCATAGATGGATCTTTTCCTGATCGGTGAGCTCAGAGGTCTCCACAATGACCTTCAGGATGGCCTCGTCGCAAAGGTCACGGATTTGTTCGATCTCGTCCTCGATGAATTCCCAGAGCCCGTCCTTCACCCAGCCAAGATTGATGACCATATCGATTTCGGCGGCCCCGTTTTCAAGCGCGTCCTCAGTCTCGAAGAGCTTGGAGCCGGTCGTATTGTAGCCGTTGGGAAAGCCGACGACAGTGCAAATGGGGAGCTTGCCGTCAAGGAAGCAGACCGCTTCGTAGACAAAGGAAGGTGGGATGCAACAAGAGGCGCAACCATAGTCAATACCTTCTTTCAGCAGGGTCTCGATTTCCTTCCAGCCGGCATCAGGTCTTAAAAGTGTGTGGTCGGTTGCCCGCAGAATCCCTATAATGTCCATGGCCTTACCTCCAGAATCCATCCGGCGGTCAGGGTCCGCCAGTCATCACCAGTCTAACTCTTTTGGGACTTCCCTGTAAGCACTGCCATAAGAAATTTCCTGATATGATAAATTGGCTGGTGTGAACAAATAGTTGAAGAAAGGCGGTCCAGGACGGGCCCTTCAAAATATGAAAGAAACAGACAGGAAAAAATCTATTCTTCTGCGGTTTGTCTCCTATTACAAACCCTATCTTAAACTTTTCAGCGCCGATCTTTTCTTCGCGTCCATAGAAGGCGCGGTAGGGCTCGCCTTTCCCTCCCTTATCCGGTATCTGATAAATGACCTTTTCACCCTGGCGGATAAATCCCTGATCCTCCCCCTCCTGACCAGGACGGCCCTTCTCATGTTCGCCCTCTATCTGCTTGAGGCCGCCGCCCTTTACTTCGTATCTTCCTGGGGGCATATCCTGGGCGCCCGGATCGAGACGGACATGAGAAGGGACTTGTTCGGTCACATGGAAAAGCTCTCCTTTTCCTTCTTTGACGCCACCAGTACGGGCAAGATGGTCTCCCGCCTCATTACCGACCTGAACGACATTACCGAATTGGCCCACCACGGCCCTGAAAATGTCTTCATATCCTTCTTCAAGCTGGTCGGCTCTTTTGTCATCCTGGCAACCATCCATGTCCCCCTGACCCTGATCCTGGTTTTCTTCACCCTGCTCATGATAGTCGTGACCTTTGGCTATCGGGTGAAGATGAGCAATGTTTTCATGGATAACCGTCGCAAGATAGCGGATGTCAACGCCATTGTCCAGGATAGCCTGTCGGGGATCCGCACAGTCCAGTCCTTTTCAAGTGAGCACATCGAGATGGAGAAGTTCCATCACGGCAATGAGGCCTTCTACCATTCGAAGAAGCGTATGTATTTCGTCATGGGCCGCTATTTCACCCTCAATCGATTTATGCAGGGTATGCTCTACCTGTCCACCCTGATCGCCGGCGGCCTCTTCATCGTTTACGGCTCACTCAACCCAGCGGATGTCATCGCCTATATCCTCTATATCAATATGTTCCTTGACCCCATCCGGACCCTGATCATGTTCAATGAGCAGTTCCAGCAGGGCATGACCGGCTTCAAGAGGATGATCCAGGTGCTTGATACCGAACCCGATGTCGCCGACCGGCCGGGAGCCCGGGAGGCGGGTGTCCTTTCCGGCAAGATTGTCTTTGACCGTGTCAGCTTCTCCTATGAGGATGAAAATGTTCTCGACCAACTGTCTTTTACGGTTGAGGCGGGTAAGACGGTAGCCCTGGTCGGGCCGTCCGGAGTGGGGAAGACGACCATTTGCTCACTGATCCCCCGTTTCTATGACGTGACCGAGGGCCGGGTCCTGATTGATGGGACGGACGTGCGCGACTTTACGCTGGAATCGCTTCGCGACAATATTGCCGTTGTTCAGCAGGAGGTCTACCTCTTCAATAGTTCAGTGCGTGACAATATCTGCTATGGCAACTGGGACGCGACCATGGAAGAGATCCGGGAGGCCGCCAGGCGGGCCAATATTGACGAATTCATCGAGGCTTTGCCGGAGGGCTATGAGACCCTGGTCGGCGAACGCGGTGTCCGTTTTTCTGGTGGGGAGCGCCAACGCATCTCCATCGCCCGCGCCTTCCTCCGCAACCCCCCCATCCTGATCCTGGACGAGGCGACCAGTTCACTTGACAACATCAGTGAGCGGGCCATCCAGCTGGCGCTTGACGACCTTTCACGTGACAGGACAACCCTGGTCATTGCGCACCGCCTCTCAACCATACGAAAGGCCGATGAAATCCTTGTCCTCTCAGACCGGGGTATCGCTGAGCGGGGAAGCCACGAGGAATTGCTCGAAAAAGATGGCGAATACGCCTTTTTGTACCGGAGTCAATTCGAGGATTTTTAGAATCCCCCCCTGCCTGCTGCTTCCTCCTGAGGCCGAATTGCCGCCCTTACGTGCGTCTGGTACTGGACAAGATCCGATAATACTGTTATTATCATTTCTCGGTCGCCCGCATTGCGGGTAACTTTTTGAGCAAAATATTACGAAAGGAGGAGTGTTGATGCCTACGTTCAACCAGTTGGTTAATAAGGGACGGAAG
>CAZAKT010000003.1:55500-76273 GCA_964486135.1 uncultured Mageeibacillus sp. | reverse complement strand
CTCAAAATGCGATGGGGACATCCCCGTGCCGGTTCGAGTCCGGCCACCGGCACCAAAGTGTTAAAGATCTGTTCCAGACGGGGCGGATCTTTTTCAATGATCCAATATCTATGATTAAACAATATATTTTAATAATATTAGGATAATTCCCGGATAATTTGCTATAGTTAGCATATATAAAGAGTGCTGGGCCTTCAGCCCCGGACTGTCATCATAAGAAAATGTGTCCAGGGAATATTTCTTATGAAACAACTGTTTCAGTGACAACCCACCCTAAGTAGAACTTAATCTACGCCAGTCTGATGCAAAACAGAATAGTGAACGAATACCAATTGCTGGGATGGAACCCAAAGCTTCGGGTAAAGAAAATAATCATTAGAATTCTTTTTAATATTTTTGAGGAGGTTCAGAAAATGAAAGCTCGGCAGGTATTTATCCTTATTATGGTGTCTATTCTTATTTTGATCTCAGCATGCGGGGAGAAGCCTGAACCCGAAATTCCTGATGAAGCAATAAGAACCAAGGCAACAAGCGTCACTGAAAAACCAGAAGAAACAGCACCAGGGAAGGAAACAGAGCTTCCGGAAGAAACAGAGGCGGAAGAAGCTGAAACAGAAGAACAACCGGAGTTCATTTGGAAATACCAGTATGATACCCGTGTGTACAGTCTTGCCAGCTTCGGTGAGGAAGTTGCCTGCGGACACTATTGTGTCAGTTATATTCACCATATCTCGGACGCTACACTTCTTGATGCCATTTCACTTGAGCACTCTGCTGATATGTTGAAGTATTCCCCTGATGGAGTTTATTTGGGGGCAGGACAAGGTATGTACGGTGTGCTTCTAACAAAGTTGGAGGGTGATTATGATCAAATAAAAGTCAGCGGTGGCTACAGTGGCCGATTGGCTTTTTCACCGGATGGCAGCCACATCGCTACCTGCAGAAGAGATGACGGCATTGTTCGCATCTGGGAGATGGAAGGGTTCAACCAGACAGACACCCTTGAGGCCCCGGACCTTGCGGAAAAGCCTCAAATGTGGAAAACGGTGGACGCACTCGAGTATCATCCATCGGGCAGATACCTGGCAGCCATACATAATGACCTCACGATTCACATATGGGATCTGGAGAATAGTAAAGTGACAAGGACCCTGGAATACGCACACTCTGGACTCATGCGGACACCCTTTGCATTTTCTCCCAATGGAAAGGATATGGCCTTTGTAGCAGAGGACCGTGACAATACCCTGATTCGGCTAGTTACAGTTGATGGAGGGGACCAGGTCATAGATATTGTTGAACCAACAAAGATCTACAGAAATATGAAATTTTCTCCTGATGGCAGTATGCTGGCAGTGGCCACCATCAAGAATACTTCAATATGGGATGTTGCCTCCGGTGACTTGCTCTATATCCTTGATCAGGAAATAAGATCTTTGGATGATGCGCCTTTCCTTCTGGCATTCACCGATGATGGCGGTCATCTTGCTGTAGGCCGTGCCGATAAAAGCCTCGAACTATGGCGCTTTCCGGGAGCCGACCCTATAGAGCCTCCAGTTGTGGATATCAAGGAGCCACCACCCCTGTCAGGTGATATTTTGTTTGATACCAACAGCGCAAAGATAAAGCAGGAAGCCTTTCCAGGACTTGAAGCACTGGCGGAAGAGCTGTACGACAATTTCCCACAGGCCACCATTAAATTCATCGGCCATACCGACAGCCAGGGGGATGATGATAGCAACATGACCCTGTCAATCAACAGGGCTCAGGCTGTGATGGATTGGTTCCAAAGCTGGGCCGATGCTAAGGGAGCAGTTGAATGGACCTTGCTTATGGAGGGCAGGGGCGAAAGTGAATTAAAAGTACCCGATGTTGATGTTGACGGGAATTTCCTCAATACTGCCGGCTCACTGAACCGCCGTGTTGAAATAGAGATAGAGCCTTAAATAGGCTATCAGGCCGGGACCTGGCTTTTCAACTATAATGGTGGACAAAGAGGAGTTGTGGAGGAGAGGACATGGAAATTTCGGAGCTGCTGACCAAAAACTTCTTTCATCCCAAGGGTGATGAGGTCTTCTATCCGCTTCTCTTGGAAAGTAAGTACCCTTGGGAGCTCCTGGGCCGGATAGGCTCCTTCATCCTGGCTTTGGGCCCCCAACTATCCACTGACCTGTATAGGCAGGCAGGCGACCAGGTCTGGATCGCCCGCACGGCCAGTATAGCTGAGTATACGACCATCCTGGGCCCCGCCATCATAGGGGAGGGGGTCCAGGTAAGGCCGGGCGCCTTTATTCGGGGCAATGCTTACGTCGGCAAGGGTTCTGTTGTCGGAAACTCGACAGAACTAAAAAATGCCTTCCTCTTTGGTGATGTCCAGGTACCCCATTTCAACTATATCGGGGACAGTGTCCTCTCCTACGGGGCTCATATGGGCGCGGGTTCCATCACCTCCAATTTGCGGGCTGACCACAAGTCCGTCACGGTCCGCTACGGGGAAGAGAAAATTGAGACGGGTATCAGGAAATTCGGCGCCTTGATCGCTGAAAATGTGGAAGTCGGTTGTAATGCGGTTTTGAATCCTGGCGTTCTTCTCGGTGCGGGGAGTGTCATCTATCCGCTTTCCTGCGTCCGTAGCTCCGTGCCCCCCGGCCATGTTTACAAGAATGACGATTCCCTGACCCCTAAGAGGGCCGGATACTAGCTGACCAACTTGGGCTGTATGCTAGAATATTGCCATGGTTTTGGCACTCATTATTCTCTTTTTCAGCGCCCTTTTTCTTATCTGGCAGGGCACACTTTCCATTGAAATTGGTTTTTCAATTATGGCGGTTTCAATCAGCGCCATCATCTGGAGACAACTTCGGACCCTGCAGATCCGGCACAGGACCAGGAGTGAGGTGAAAGAGCGCCGGGCCAAGTGGGGGGGCATCCTGACCGTCGTATCGGGCTTGTCCAGCTTTACAGGGACTCCTTGCCATCTCTTCATCACCAGAGGGGATGAGCTTATCGTAGAGGATCTGGCGGGCGCCAGGATCATCCCCCTCTCCGAGGTTGAGCGGATAGGACTCTTTTACGGGCAGACCCTTGAGAAACAAGGTGATATTGATTTGATGAAGAGCCTCAAATTATCATCGGTTCCGCATTTCTCAAATGTCAGGGCCTGGATTGCCAGAAATCCCCGGGCCAAAAAGCGGCTAATCCTTGCCATCCGCTTTCAGCAGCCCCTCAATGAACTCGAGTATTCGGAGATGGCGGTCTTCAGTGATCTTGATAATGTTGGGAATATGAGGGCTTTTGCCCTCCGGCCGGAAATTGCCGTCAAGGTGGTGGTGCTGGGCAGGCGCTCGGCGACCGTCCGAAAGAATCGTAAAAAGACCAAGGCAGGTCCCCCGGAGACCAAGCCAGATTACAAGCCCCTTCCCTGGGAGTTATCCCACCAGCTGGCCGGCAAGCCGATCAGTCAGGACACGGATGAAATACTGCCATTGCCGGCAATCCGGGATAGAAAATAAATAAAGGTCCACGGCAAAATAATATATGAGTCATTCAGATATCGAACGCTTGCTCCGCTGGACGGAGCATTTCCAGTCAACAAAGGGGCGGGCGCCCCGCTATTATCTTCAGACCTTCGGCTGTCAGCAGAACGATCATGACAGTGAGATCGCGTCCGGCATCTTGGAAGAGGCTGGATTTTTTGAGGTAGCTGACCTGGACAAGGCCGATCTGGTGCTCTTCAACACCTGCAGTGTAAGGGCCAAGGCCGAGAACCGCCTCTACGGTCATGTGGGCCGGCTGAAGCCCTTGAAGAAGGAGGGTGTCCCCCTGATTGGGGTCTTCGGCTGCATGATGGAACAGGCAATTCACCGGGACAGGATCCAGACAACCTTCCCCTATGTCGATTTTCTTTTGGGTGCCGGTGCCATGGAATTGCTGCCAGCCGCCATCAACCAGGTATTGGCGGACGAGAGCCAGCGCCTGATAACCCGAGATTTTACCGGACAGGCGAGAAATGCCTTTGCCCCCGGCCAACCGGTCAAACGGGAGAGACCACACCGGGCCTTGGTCACCATTATGACGGGCTGTAATAATTTTTGTTCCTATTGCATCGTTCCCTATACCCGGGGCAGGGAGATCAGCCGCCCCTATGGGGAGATCCTCAGGGAGGCAAAGCTGGCCCTTGAGGGAGGCGCCGTGGAGATCCTGCTCCTGGGACAGAATGTCAACTCCTACGGGAGTGATATCAGGCGGGCAGGCGGTGAGTCCCCCTCCTTTGCGGAACTCCTCAGGGATGTCAGCTTGATCGGCTCCCTCGGGATCGTCCGCTATATGACCTCACACCCCAAGGATCTTTCGGATGAGCTGATCAGGGTGATTGGGGAATACGACCGGATAGAACCCCATTGCCATCTTCCTCTCCAATCAGGCAGCGACCGGACCCTGCAAAAGATGAACCGGCGATACACGGCGGCCCACTATCTTGACTTGATTCGTAAATTGCGTGAAAGCCGGCCCGGTATAACAATCACAACGGATCTGATCGTTGGCTATCCTGGCGAAAGTGAAGAGGACTTCCTGGCCACCCTCCGCCTAATGGAGGAGGTCCGTTTCGATGCCGCCTTCACCTTTTTATACAGCCCCCGGGCCGGGACACCGGCCGCCGGGCTCTTTGAACCGGGCCAGGAAGCGGTCAACCAGGAACGGTTCGAAGCCCTGGTCGACCTGCAAAACAAAATCAGCCTGGAGTCCAATCAGGCCCTGAAAGGCCTCACGGTAGATGTCCTGATCGACGGCCCCAGCCGCAGGGACCCTGACATCCTCTCAGGCCGGACCCGGGACGACCGCCTGGTCAACATCTCAGTTGATGACAAGACATCCTTACAAGTAAATGATAGTTGCAGGAAGTCCTTACTGGCCGGAAAATTTTGGCCGGTAATGATTACTGGAGCCGGCTCCTTTTCCCTGGAGGGCTCCATCGTCTTGGATTAGAATGTATCCGGGGAGAAAGAATGCACCTGACCTTTGATCAAATTGATAAAGAAGGCCTGACGCCCATGATGCGGCAATTGGTGGCCGAAAAGGAGAAGTACCCGGACTGCCTGATCTTTTTCAGGCTGGGGGATTTTTATGAACTCTTCTTTGATGACGCCCTCGTAGCGGCCCGTGAACTGGAACTGGCCCTGACCGGCAGGGAATGTGGCCTGGAAGAGCGGGCCCCTATGTGCGGTGTTCCCCACCATGCGGCTGACAACTATCTCAAGCGGCTTTTGGCCAGGGGCTACAAGGTAGCCATCTGTGATCAGGTGGAGGATCCCGCCACGGCCAAGGGGCTGGTGGATCGTGAGGTCGTCCGGGTCCTGACGCCGGGGACCCTGACGGATCCAGAAGCCATGGAAGCCGGCGCCTACCAGTATATCTGCGCAGTCTGCCAGATCAGCTCAGCTTTCGGCCTGGCAGCCTGCGACCTTTCCACTGGCCATTTTGAGACGACCGAGATGCTGTCAGCAAGAGCGGAAGCCCAGCTCTTCGATGAGCTGTCGAGGCTGAGACCCGTTGAATTTATCGTCAATCCGGCCTTTGCGGAACATACAGGCTTCCTCAATTACGTCGAGCGTCATCAGATCACCTATACCATCCTGGCCGACCCGGTCTTCTCCCTTGATCTGGCCCGGGACAAGGGCCTGGCCTTTCCCAACTCCGACCTTCTCTGGCCCCGGGCTTCCGCCGCCCTGTTGACCTATCTGGAGGATACCCAGAAAAAGACACCCTCCCAGATCGGGATAATCAAGCCCTACCTGCTCCGCCAGACCATGCTGCTGGACAGGGCTACCCGGGCCAATCTTGAACTGACGGAGACCCTTCGGGACCGGAAGAAGAGGGGTAGCCTCCTTTGGGCGCTGGACCGCACGCGTACGGCCATGGGGAGCCGCCTCCTCCGCGCCTGGCTGGAACAGCCCCTGATCGATCGCAGGGAGATCATGGAAAGGCAGGATTCGGTGGCGACTTTACTGGCGGCCTTTGTCACCAGACAGGAGCTCAGGGAGGCGATGACCGGCCTCTATGACATCGAGCGGCTCTCAGGCAGGATAGCCTCTGCCTCCGTTACGCCACGTGATCTCGTGGCCTTGCGGGGTGTCCTGGAACGCCTGCCCGCCCTGCGGGCACTCCTTGGGGAGGAGGAGGACCCTGGACTGGTTGAGCTCCGCGACTCCATCCATGAATTGAGGGAACTCCATCAATTGCTGACGGAGGCCCTGACGGAGGATCCGCCACTCCTGATCACGGAAGGCGGCATATTCAAGGAGGGCTTTAATCAGGACCTGGATGAGCTGACCCGGATGACCGTCCACGGCCGGGACTACATCCTGTCCCTGGAGGCCAAGGAAAGGGAGGCGAGCGGGATTAAAAACCTGAAGGCCGGCTACAACCGGGTTTTTGGCTACTACTATGAAGTCTCACGCGGCCAGCTGGACAAGGTGCCTGAACACTTCGTCCGCAAGCAGACCCTGGTCAATTCTGAACGTTTCATTACGCCCGAATTGAAAGAAAAGGAAGACCTGATACTGGGTGCCGAACAAAGGCAAAAGACCCTGGAATATGAGCTCTTCACGGAAATCCGCGCCGGGCTGACAGGACAGCTTCCCTCCCTGCAGATGACAGCCCAGGCCCTGGCCAAGCTGGATGTCCTCCTCTCGCTGGCCGACCTGGCTGACAGGCAGAAGTACTGCCGGCCGGAAATCTTCGAGGACAAGAGGCTCCGGATCGAGGCCGGCAGGCATGCGGTTGTCGAGCAGATCCTGAGGGGTGAGGACAGTTTTGTTGACAACGATCTTGACCTGGACGGTCTGGAAAGGCGGGCCATGATCCTGACAGGCCCCAATATGTCAGGGAAGTCGACCTATATGAGACAAGCGGCCCTGATCGTGTTGCTGGCGCAAATCGGCAGCTTTGTCCCGGCCCGGTCGGCCTCCATCGGTTTGGTTGACCGTATCATGACCCGGGTAGGGGCCTCTGACGATCTGGCGGGCGGGGACTCCACCTTTATGGTAGAGATGAAGGAGGTGGCGGCTATCCTCGAACAAGCCACCCCCCGAAGCCTCCTGATTCTGGATGAAATAGGACGGGGGACCGGTACGGCCGATGGCCTCTCAATCGCCTGGTCGGTTATGGAGTATATCTCGGACCCAGCCCTTCTTGGATCGCGCGCCCTCTTTGCCACCCACTACCATGAATTAATTGATTTGGCAGACAGCTTGCCCGGAGTCTTCAACTGCCATATCGCTGTAGTCGAGCAAGAGGGTGAGATTGTCTTCCTCCACCAGATCGGGCAGGGTGGGGCCAATGAAAGTTATGGCATCGATGTCGCCAAGCTGGCGGGTGTCCCTGAATCGGTTGTTGACCGGGCCCGTGAGATCATGGCTCATCTGGAGCGGTCAGGCCTGGACAAGCGGAAAATCGTCAGACACAGGTCGCGGACCATGGACGGCCAGCAGGACCTCTTCAGCGGCGCCCAGGCCGTCAGGACGGCCGATGAGATCGTCGGTAGGCTGGAAGAGGCCGACCTTGACAATATGCGACCTGTCGAGGCCTACGGCCTCCTGCTTGATCTGAAGGACCTGGCCGTCCGCCGGAAAAGGCAGGGTTTAAACGCCACGGACGGGGAGGACTAGGCCATGGCCCTTATCCATAAGCTGGACAAACAGACCATCAACAGCATCGCTGCCGGCGAAGTGATCGAGCGACCGGCCTCCGTCGCCAAGGAACTGATCGACAATGCCCTCGATGCCGGAGCCTCGATCATCAGGCTAAAGCTGGAGAGGGGCGGGATCAAGCTACTTTCCTGTGAGGACAACGGCTCCGGTATGGAGAGGACGGATACCCTCCTGTCGGTCGAAAGTCACGCAACCAGCAAATTGTCAACCAGCGAAGACCTGATCAGGATCCAAACCATGGGATTCCGGGGGGAGGCCCTGCCTTCCATCGCCTCGGTATCCCGCCTGGAGATCCGAAGCCGCCGGCCGGAAGACCGTGAGGGGACACGGGTGGTCGTTGAGGGGGGCGAAAAGACCTTTGAAGGTCCTCATGGCATGGCACCGGGCACCCAGGTCATCTGCCGTGACCTCTTCTTCAACATGCCCGCCCGCTATAAATTCCTAAAGTCAGACGCGGCGGAAGCGGCTGCCATCGCGGATATCATGGGCAAGATGGCCCTGGCCCGGCCGGATGTATCTTTCCGTCTGGAGAGGTTGGATGACAATAAGGAGCTCCTCTACACCCCTGGGGACAATGAGCTCTTAAGCGCGGTTCACGTGGTATTCGGGACGGATACAGCCCGGCATATGCTGCCACTTGAAAGTCGGGAGGGTCCTGTCGCGATCAGTGGCTTTCTGACAGGCCCTGAAGGGGGGAGGCACAACCGCTCCCGCCAGGTCTTTATGGTAAACGGCCGTGTCGTCAGGTCGGCCGTCCTGAGAAGCGCTGTCGATGAGGCCGGGAAAACCTGGTTTATGAAGGGACGCTTTCCTCAGCTGGTGATCAGGCTCGAACTGGCAGGTGAGCTTGTCGATGTCAATGTCCACCCCCAGAAGACAGAAGTCCGTTTCTGGGATGACCGGGCTGTCTTCCGTTCCGTCTACCATGCCGTTCGTGGGGCACTCGAAAGCGGTGGCAGGATCCAGGAGACTTCCCTCCGGCAAGAAGACGGTGTTCAAGAAGATAAAAGCGGGGAGGGGGAGCAGCTGGTATTTCCGCCAAAGGAGAGCCTGCCCGGGATGAAGTATCCGTCTCCTGCGTCCGAGCCCCCGCTTGTGAAACCCCTGCTGGCGCTGGCCGACCAAGCCCTGGCCAAAGAAAAGCCGCCCCCACCGGACGAAGGAAAACAGGTCTTGCAAGATCCAGCTTCCAGAGACTGGGAGGCCCTGCGCCAGGCCAGGCTGATCGGGAGCTTGCTTGGGACTTACATCCTCCTCGATGATGGCGATTCGCTGATCCTGATCGATCAGCACGCCGCCCACGAACGAATCCTCTATGAAGAACTCCTCCTGGCCTGGGAAGATAAAAAGGACAAGCCCAGGACAGGCCAAACCCTCCTTCTGCCCCTCCGTATCGATGTCAATGCCCAGGAGTTGGCCCTCCTCCAGGAAGAGGCTGAGTATTTCTCCTGGCTGGGCTTCGAATATGAGCCTTTCGGTGGCAACTCCATCGCCTTGAGGACGGTCCCCATGGGCCGGGCAGATGGCAGGGGAGGACTCGATCCGGCAGCCGCCTTCCAAGCCGCCCTGGATGTCAGGATGGCTGCCGCAAGGACCGGTGGATCAGTCGACCATACGGAGCTCTTGCATACCATGGCCTGTAAGGCTGCCGTCAAGGCCCACGATAGACTGAGTGAGGAAGAGATCGTCCTCTTGATCGAGCGCCTGACCAGGCTTACCAATCCCTACCATTGCCCCCACGGCAGACCGGTGGCGCTCCGTTTCACAAGGGAAGAGATCGAAAAGAGATTTAGAAGGCTGGTTTAGATGACTCTTCCTCCGGAAGCACCCAGGCCTTTTCGCGCTTCCTCCCTGGATGTCCTCTATGGCGAGCTCCTGTCAAAGGTTCAAAAAGAACCTACCTCAATCCCGGTGATCACGGGCCCGACCGCCACGGGAAAGTCGAAACTGGCCCTGCGACTGGCCCTGGAATGGGGCGGGGAGATCGTCTCCTGCGATGCCATGCAGGTCTACCAGGGTTTTGACATCGGGACTGCCAAAGCATCTCCTGAAGAGAAGGATTCCGTTCCCCATCATATGCTGGATATCCTGGATCCTTGTCAGCGTATAAGTGTCGCCTCCTACAGTGAGCGGGTCCACCAGTTGCTTGAGAGTCTATTGACCGAGGGGAAAAAACCAATCCTTTGCGGTGGAAGTGTCCAGTACATCGCCGCCTTGCTGGACGGCTTGGAATTTGCCAAGGCCAGGCCGGATCCTGCCCTCCGCGAAAGGATCGGCCGGGAGATTGAGAGGCAGGGACTTGACGCTTCCTGGGAGAGGATCCGTCAGCTGGACCCCCAGGCGGCAGAGACCATTGATCCTGCCGACCGCCGCCGGATCGGCCGCTTCTTTGAGATTCACCAACTGACCGGACTGACCAAAACGGAAGTAAACCGCTTGTCAAAAGAAAGGGGACCCCGCTTTCCCTTCCTGGCTTTCTGGCTGGATTGGCAGCCCCGTCAGGCCCTCTATAAGGCCATCGACCGCCGGGCCGCCGCCATGTTCAAAGAGGGATTGGCCGGGGAGGTCGCGGCCCTCATGGAGGCCCATCCGAACTACAAGGACTGTCCGGCCTTCAGGGGTATCGGCTATAAGGAGACGGTTCGCTTCCTTGAGGGCCACGCTTCTGAGGAGGAGGCAGAGGCCCAGGTGGCACAGGCGACACGTCGCTACGCCAAACGGCAGCAGACCTGGCTTCGGAAACGTCGGGACCTCTATCCCCTGATCTATGAAAAAGAGGATTGACCGGCCAGGATTTCGCCGGCAACGAAATAATCGATCCACCCGCCCCTTATGCTGGAAGAACACTTCAGTCCTACTGGTTCCATAGTCTTACGCAAAGGAGGCCGCGCCATGGAGTACTACAAGCATAAGGACAAGGATAAGACAGCCGTAAAAAAGACCGTAAATTCACAGACCTTCCGGATCCAGGAGACTTTCTTGAACCATATCAGGCGCGAGAAGATCAATGTCGTCATCCAGCTCTTCGATCAGTCGATTGTTGAAGGCCTGATTATCGGCTTCGACCAGGAATCGATTATTGTCTCATCTCGGGGGACGCAGCAACTCCTCTACAAAACGTCAGTTGTCTGCATCAAGCCTTTTGAAGAGCTCCATCTGATCTTCAATGAGGCCCGGCGGAACTCACGTTCCGGGATCTCCTACCCCCGCATCGTCTCCCAGACAGCCCTGAGGCCCCACTGATCAAAGCTCCATACGGAGCAGGCCCCGGACCACACCGAGGATCATGGTCCCCTCGCGATCGAGGGGGATATCATCATAGAGCTCATTTTCCGGATGGAGATAGTATTGGCCTGTCCGCTTGCGCTTCAAGGTCTTGACCGTGGCCTCATCATCCAGGAGGGCGACCACGATCTCGCCGTCATCCGCAATGCTCTGTTTCTCAATGATAACGATATCGCCGTCCAGGATAGCCGCGCCGGCCATACTGTCACCTTCGACCCGGAGGGCAAATACAGAGTCGGCATCCTGCCGGACGGGGAAGGGGAGGGGGATCATGCGTTCGATATTTTCCGTGGCCAGGATTGGTTTTCCGGCTGTTACGGTCCCCAGGAGGGGAATGGCAGGCGGCGAATCAACTTCCAGGGCAGGAACCCTTATGGATCTGCGTTTACCCGGATCCATCTCGATCCGGCCTTCTTCAACAAGCCTTTTGAGATGGCTGTAAACCGTCGAAGTTGACCGGAGTCCCGTCCCCTGGGCAATGTCACGTACAGAAGGGGCAAAGGCATTCTCTTTAATATAGTCGCAGATGTACTCATATACCGAATCCAGGGTTTGATCTACATTGGCTCTGGTGAAGGGGTAGGTTTCTTTCGCGCGCATAAGGGCCTCCCAGGAATTGTCAGCTTTTGGACCATTATTCCTGCCCCTATGATAACAAAACATTTGTTCACTATCAAGTCCAGGTACGGTCATTTAGTGTTCGCAATATGCTAGAATAAACGCGATCCGGAGAATTAGCATGCAGGAAGAAAAACCCAAGATCCGAATACCCCAGGATAGGAATCGGGCCCCCAGGCTGGAGGACCGTTCGATTGACGCGTCACGGGAAAGAAAAACTGCTGACAAACAAGCGATGAGTCGGACGCAGACCTTCCTGTCCAAATATTATGAACCTGTCCGGGGCAGTATCGAGGAAGATGCCCGGTCAGGTCATCGGATTTTTCGCCTGAAAGGTTATACGACGGTTGACAAGATCAATCGTAAGTTTCAACAGGAGCGCAATCAGAGGACCCTGCGAAGCCTGTTGACCTATTTAATGATTCTGATCTTTCTTGTTATCCTGATCGCCATTTACAATCCTTTTACCAACATCGACGAGATGAGGAAGATCAGCGGTGACGACAGCTACTATAAAAGTCAACATGAGACCGAGACAGAGAGTGTGACGGCTGGTTTCCCTTAAAAGGGAAGAATTTCCCTCAGAAGGATTGCTCCAGGATCATTTTAAAAGATTCAAAACAGAGCCCAGGTCATTGGGGGTCTTTTAAAAAGTTCTATTTGAAGGCTTTTCCGTCTTTTTAGATAAATAGTGACTTCTACTGCCTTCTCCCTTGTTTGCCCCTATCGTACTGCGTAAAATTTATATTTTACGCAGTACGATTTCAGGAATCAGTCAACCCATGACCCGGTCTTCCAGGATTTCAAGGATGGCTTCCCTTTCAGATTCAGGTCTCCCCTCCGCCAGAAGCTCCAGGGCAATCCGGCCCCCCTTGTCCATATTATGGGAACCGGCCAGGACAAAGAATTCGCCTTCCCCAACAAGGGGCAGCATTTTATTAATGGCAGCCCGGAGCTCCAGCTGAAATTCGACCTCATATCCCGCTGCCTGCAGATCTTCCATGACGGCTTTATGTTCCTCCGGCAGGACTATGTCCCTTTTCCTGGCGACATCGATACTGTCGGTTACCATGAAAGTCCGCCAATTGATGGAATCCTTATGTTCGGCAAATTGAGAGATGACCTCACGGTTGACCTGGACGCCACGGTTACCCCTGACGGCATAGATGAGGTGGACGGGAAGGCCGTCGGTCATAACGGAGAGTGCCTCCAGCATCTTCCTCGTATTGTCCTCGTCGCTGATATGGTCATCGATCAGGGTGAACTCCTTCTGGTAAAGGATCTGCAGCCTCCGCTCCACTCCCCTGAAGCTTTCTAATAGTAGTACTATCTTTTCAATAGGTAATACATAGCATAATGTTATGATCGTCGCGGCCATGGCATTGTAGACGGAATGGCGGCCGGGCACCCGGAGACGGACGGGCCAACGGCCCGCTTCCACCACTCCCCTCCCGGTCTTGATGGGCCGGCGGATGACCAGGTCGAATTGGGGGATGCCAGCAGGCAAGCGTAGATTCTCTGCGACCACATCCGCATCCGCATGATCGATCCCTATGGTGATCACCTGGCCTGGTGTTTCCTCCCGGAGCCTGTAGACCTCTTCCTGATCCCGGTTCAGGATCACTGGGGTCCCCTGACCCACCGTCCGGACCAGCTTGGCCTTGGCCTGGTAATAGGCCTCAAAGGATCCATGGTCCGGCATATGGTCCGGCGTGATGTTCAGGAAGGCGACGACATCGTAATCGATCCCATAGACCCGGTACTGTTCCTCGGCGATGGAGGATACCTCCATGGAGACCACCTTGACCCCGGCGTCCGCCTGTTGACGGAGCATGGCGTGGAGATCCGAGCTCTCCGGTGTGGTCAGCCGCGATTGGGTCTTGACATCCCCGTACCGGTAGGCAACCGATCCGATCACTGAAGTCTCTATCCCCTGCCCCGTCAGGATATGGTCAACCATGGAAGTGGTGGTGGTTTTGCCATTTGTCGCCGTTACCCCAACCATAAAGAGCTCCCGGTCGGGATAGCCGTAAAAGGCCCGTGACAGCTCAGCCAAAGCCCGCCTGGCCACCGGCACCCGGATCTCGGTGACGGAAAGACCCTGGGGCCGCTCCAGGACGACAGCCAGGGCTCCCCGGGTCATCGCCTCATCAATGTAAAGATGACCATCTGTCAGGGCTCCCGGAATGGCCACGAATATGTAACCTGGCCGGACCATACGTGAATCACAGGTAACACCTAAGACGTCAGCTTCAGCGACCTGGTTAAGGATTTCTGCCTCTGACAGGGCCGTCAGTAAGTCGCTTAACCGCATGCTTCCCCCTCCTCTTCCCGGGCCAGCCAGCCCTGATGAACCAGCAGCTCCGCCAGAAGGATGGCCCCTCCTGCCGCCCCCCGGATCAGGTTGTTGGACAAGCAGACAAACTTGTAATCAAAGAGGGGGTCTTGTCGCAAGCGCCCGATCGAGATCCCCATGCCCTTTTGCTGGGAGGCGTCCAATCTGGGTTGGGGTCGGTCCTCTTCCTCAAAATACTGTAAAAAGGGAACCGGAGCGCTTGGCAACCCCGCCTCCCCGACTTCGCTTATAAAGTCCCGCCATCTGGCCAGGATCTCCTCCTGCTCAGGCTTTTCCCTGAATTTGACAAAGACGGCCGCCAGATGACCGAATTCCACCGGCACGCGGAGGCACTGGGCCGAAATAAGGGGGGTTGAGGCCAGCTCAATCCCCTGGCCTTCACATTGTCCCCATATCCTCAGGGGCTCCCGCTCGCTTTTCTCTTCCTCCCCTCCGATATAGGGGATGACATTGCCCTGCATCTCAGGCCAGTCAGCAAGCCTTCTCCCCGCCCCGGAGACCGCCTGATAGGTAGTGACAAAGACCTTCTCCAGGTCCAGGTCCAAAAGGGGCGTCAGGGCCGTCATAAAGCTTTGGATGGAGCAGTTGGGATTGGTCACAACAAAGCCTCGCTTTGTCCCCAGCCTCTCTCGCTGTGCTTTTATCAAATGAGTATGACTTGGATTAATCTCTGGTATTACTAATGGAGTGTCAGGACCCCAGCGGAGGGCTGAATTATTACTGACAACAGGGATTTCCGCCCGGGCTATGGTCTCCTCCAAGCGGATCAGGTCTTCCTTTTCCATATTGACAGCGCTGAAGATGAAGTCTACCTGACCCCCCAAGAGATCCAGCTGGTCTGTCCCCAGGACAGGGATAGCCCTGATCCCTTCCGGAATCGGATCCTCCATAAACCACTGGTCACCGACCGCCTCCTGGTAGCTCTTCCCCTTGGATCTTGGTGAAGCCATGAGACAGGTCACTTCAAACCAGGGATGGTCTTCCAGAAGCATTATAAAGTGCTGGCCGACAAAGCCGGTTGCCCCCAATATTCCTACACGGAATTTTTTCATACGACAAAGTTCCCCTTTCGAGCCCTGTAAAAGGCTACAGCGCAAGTATAGCAATTATGGGACCTGTCTCATAGAAGAGCTAAAGGAAAGCTTAAAAGAAAAGGCTGTCCATCCCGCTCCCGCGAAAAGGACAGCTTTTCCCAACCGTTATGGGCTGATAATCCCCGGATGACTGACATCCGGTTATCTACTCAGCAGCATCCTCTTTTTTGGAGAACCGCCGCACGAGCACCACTGTTGAGGCCGCAAGCAGGAGCAGGACCAAGCCCAGATAGCGGTAGATTGAAAGCTTCTCACCAGTCACGGGAGTCTTTGTATCCTCATCTCCGCCTACCAGTTCCTGAATGTTTGTGAACTTGAGCTCACTGGCCTTTGAGTCATAGATGATAGCCAGGAGGCCTCCACCCTTATCCTCAATTTTAAGAGTGAAGGAGTACTCCGTGTCATCATAGGCAATGTCCGTCCTGCTACCCGCCCGTTCACGGACCTTGTAGCTATAGGTCTTCCCGATATCGTCCTGATCGAAGCTAAGAGGAGAAAAGGCCACCAGACCATCAGACTTGTTCTTGGCCTCCTGCAGTAGCTTACCATCCCCGTCAAGCAGTTGGAAATCAAATTCCCCTTCAACCAGAGCCCGGCCAACCATTTCTTTTTTAACATTCAAGCTATAGCTGCCGCTGGCCCTGTATTGATTATGGAAAGCCGCCACTTCATCACTACTGGTAAGGCTGACATAGGCTACCATGTTCCCCTTGAGATTATCCTCAACCTCTACTTGGTAAAGTATGGAACTGGCATCGTAGCCTATATAGCTCAAAGCACCTTCAGCTTCCTTGACTACATAGTAGTAGCTACCTTCCCTGCCCTGCCTGTATTTTAGATTGAAACTCCAGTTTCCATCGGCATCATTGGTCGTTTCCTTGATTGGAGGGCCAATTATATTACCATCCTGGTCCGCAGGAAAGAGTCCAAATGTAAAGTCATCCCCCTCGAGCTCTCTATTAGCCAGGTACTTTCTTCCGCTGATCGTCGCTGTTACAGGCTTTGCCCTATAGCGATTGGTGAATGTAACCGCAGGAGGATCGACAGTCGCCACCAGTTCAATGCTTTCATCGCATCCATCATTTGTAAAGAATCCTTCTACGAAAACTATAAATTCCTTGGACTCAGAATCGTACTTAATCGAGGGGTCTGATCCCTTAACTTCCACTATCTTATAAAGATGGTTGTCAGCAATGAGTCCTTCCAGTATGAAAATTCCGGTGGGGTTATCCCCTCTTATGGAGATCTCCGCACGAGGATCATCCTCATACTCCACAATCCCTCCCCTATCCCAAGTTCCCTTATAAAGCAGAAATTTAAACTCGTCCTCACCTGTAAGTTCCCGGCCAATCAGTTCTTTGTTAACCTGAATAGTCGCATCAATTCTGAGAGGATCATAGACATTAATGAATGTGAGACTGTTCGGCGCGACAGTCGCTAACAAGACACCATTTTCTTCTGTTACCTCAACCGTCACGTACCGGGGATCCAAGTCGTAGACTACACCTCCGAGCCCTCCGTTTAGTTCCTCTACCCTAAAAGTGTGGGTGCCAACTGTTAATCCTTCAAGTTCAAAATATCCGATTGGGTTATCTTCTGACAGACTGATAGAAGAATAGGGTTCATTTCCATAGGTAATGTCCCCTGCCCCATCTATTGTTCCTACATACAGATCGAATCTGAAGACATCGCCCTCAAATAATTCCCAGTCTTCAAATGTTTTTATAACCTCGATTCTTGTGTCGATCGTTTGGATCTGACGAGGGCAAGAATTAAGATCTTGATTATCCAACTTTTTGCCAAGTTCCCCTGTATCTTCAGAATTACCAAGGTCCCCAAGACTTTCCAAAATTCCGGGCTCTCCGGCTGCAAGTTGTCTACCGGAATCTGCATCAAGCGTATCAGGATCCGTATCGCTTGCCGCAACATTCATCGGTCCCAGGTTGGCGACGCCCATAAGCATGACCATCGCCAGCAAGACTGCCAACAATTTTCTCTTTCTGCTATTCTTCTTTTCTTTCCTGTTTTGGGAAACTAAATCATCTTGATGCGTTGAGGAAGTGTACGGCCTGTCATTCATCTTCATGGAAATGTCCTTTCGAGCTCAAAAGCTTTTTCCACTAATATTTATTCTTTTGACAGTTACACCGAAATTTTGTTCAAAACGAACTTATCAACCAAAAGTATTATACATCTCACTAGCTCATTATGCAATTTTGGTCCTAGCAGGTAACCTATGGCTCAAATGTCTACTATATAAGGCTTTTAGCATTACCAACATCTTCAATTAACCATACAAGCTATGGTGATTGGTAGTACTTTATACATATGATTAAATGATGGGATTTCTGGTATATATACTTAGTCTTCTTCAAACCAGGTTGATGATTCACGGCTTCAATTCTGCCGCATTCCTTTATGGACAATAGAATATGCCAATAATATTGACCGCTTCCCCTAACTTGTGTTTGGCAGATTAGAAATCAGCCGCAGGGAGCGCGGACAAATAGATGGGATTGCCCTCTCTGTGGCTCAGCTCTCTTCTAAACCTCTTTAACGCTGCCTTATAATCTATGTATGACTTAATTGAATGTTGGTATTACCATATGACCTCAGTCCCTAACACAGGGCTGAATCATGGCTGACTGGAGAAACTTCAATTAGGAGGCGCAGTTCTTAGAATTTGTCCAGGTAGGCCAAAAGGAAAAGGCTGTCCATCCCGCAAAAGCGGAATGGGCAGCTTTTCCTAACCGTTATGGGTTAATAATCTCCGGATGAACGGCATCCAGTTACCTACTCAGCAGCATCCTCCTTTTTGGAGTTCCGCCGAACGAGTACCACTGTAGAGGCCGCAAGCAGGAGCAGGACGAAGCCCAGGTAACGGTAGACTGAAAGCTTCTCACCAGTTACGGGAGTCTTCTTGTCCTCATCACCCTTGACCTTCTCTTTGGTATCCTCATCACCACCGACCAATTCCTGGGTGTTGGTGAATTTGAGTTCACCGGCCTTTGATTCAAAGATGACATCCAGGACACCATTCCCCTTATCCTCGATTTTGAGTGTGAAGGAGTACTCGGTGTCATCGTAAATAATGTCTGTCTTCTGGCCAGCAATCTCACGGACCTTGTAGCTGTAGGTTTTGCCGATATCGTCCTGATCAAAGCTCAGGAGGCCAAATACCACCTGGCCATTGGCCTGGTTCTTAGCCGTCAGCAGCTGCTTATCATCCGCATCAAGGAGTTCGAAGTCGAATTCCCCTTCAACCAGTGCCCGGCCAACCATTTCTTTTTTAACACTCAAGCTATAGCTGCCGCTTGCCTTATATGTGTTGGTGAATACTGCCTCATCCTCATAGATCACATCGAGGTCAAGGTCTCCTTCACCGGCATCAGACACTTCAACTGTGACCGTCACGACATTTGTGGCGTAGTCCATACCAGTTTCCGTACCGGCCACCTCTTCGATGGTGTAGGTAAAGGTCTTTCCAATATCTTCTTCCGTGTAAGGGATGCTGTCAAAGACAATCGTTCCATCCTGGGCGTTGGTTGCCTCACCCACGACATCTTCATTAATGTCCTTGAGCAGGAATTTGAATTCTCCCTCCTTCAGCTCTCTACCGATTAATTCCTTGGTGGCCTCAAGTTCAAGGCTTCCACTGGCTTCGTACTCATTAAGGAAGACCGTGTCTTCAACTTCTCCCACTTTCACCTTCAGCTTACCTTTACCCCAGGGATCGAAGACAGTCACGGTAAATGTGATGACCTTTCCATCGTAGGTCATACCGGTTTCCTTGTCAGCCTCGTCAGGGATAAGCTCCGAAATCGTGTAGGCATGTACGCCCAGTTGCGTTTCGTTGAAGTTGATAGGTCCAAAGGGGATGCTACCATCCTCCTCGTTCTGGACGGTTTGCAGTACGACACCTTCGGAATCTTTGAGCACAAAGGTGAACTCCTGGTATTTTAGGGCACGTCCAGTCAATTCTTTTGTTACTTCAGGGGTCCAGGATCCAATCGCCGAGTACGTGTTCTCAAAGAAATTTTCATCGCTCAAGCAGAAAACTCGTGCTTTCATTGAGCCAATTAAATTATCATACACAACAACTTTATAGAGAATCTCATTGGTAGCGTAACCAATGTAGTCTCTACCGTCATTTACTTCTTTGACGACGTAGTAGTAGGTACCCGCTTGCCCCTGATTGTAATTGAGAGCAAATTTCCAGATACCATTGGCTTCATTCCTGGTTGAAGCTATCGCGTTACCTTCAATTTGACCATCGGCATTCGCACGGTAGAGCTTAAAGGTGAATTCTCCTTTTTTCAAAGCTCTGCCATTCAAGGATTTGGTGCCAATAATTGTGGCCTTGGTCGACTTCGCCTTGTAGTTGTTGGTAAAGACAAATAGATCGGATAGTATCGCTACATTTCCGCCAGCTGTGCCTCCCCCTGAAACGACCGCCTTCAATTCTCCAGTCACATTATCTTTGGTAACATTGACCTTGGCTTTCTTGACACTTCGGTCATAGTGGACGCCAGGGATAGAACCCGATACTTCTCTGATGGAGAATTCGTACTCACCTGGTTTGGTGAAAGTCAGTTCGCCGAAACTTTTCGCTACGCCATCCGTTACGGATATTTCTCTTGTAACCCAATTTTTGCCGATTCTCCCAGAAAGTTTAAAGGTAAATTTATCTCCCTGCTTCCAGTCCCGGCCGTTCAAGACTTTTTGAACCTTGATTGTTGCCTTCACCGGATCAGGTTTGTAAGTATTAGTGAATGTAAGTAAATTGGAAGCCGTCAGACCCCCTCCGGAACCTACCTCTGAAACCACAGTTGAAAATTTACCTGTTGCATTATCGAAGGTGACACTGACCTTAACTTCCTTGACGCTTTTATCATAGTTTATTCCTGGGATGGAGCCCTCTACTTCACTAACAAAGAATTTGTATTCTCCTGCCTTGGTGAAGGTCAGTTCTTTGAAACTAACAGGGTTTCTGTCCAATACAGTGGCTTCATCAATGACCAGCTCGTTATCAATTTTTCCGCTAAGCTTAAAGACAAATGCATCACCATCTTTCCACTCGCGGCCGTTCAAGACTTTTTGAACCTTGATAGTCGCTTTTGCTGGATCGGGTGTGTAGGTATTGGTGAAAGTGATCGTATCAGGTGTGACTGTCGCTTTCAGCTCTCCACATCCACCGCATTGACCGCTTCCTTTAGATACGGAAATCTCCACGTATCTGGGATTCGGATCATAGCTTACGTTAGGGATTGATCCCTTAACTTCCACAACCTTATAATAATAGGTGCCAGCTTCAAGATTATTAAGCTGAAAGCTCCCAGTGAGATTATCCCCTTTTATAGTGATCTCATCACTATATTGATTACTATACGTAATCTTATTCCCACTTTTTGTTCCCTTAAACAGTTGAAATTTGAATTCATCGTCACCCGTAGGAATCCTGCCGTTGAACTCTTTATTAATTTTGATCTTCGCATTGACAGAAGGAGGAGGTGTATAGGTATTGGTAAATGTAAGCGTGGCTGGAGAGACACTCGCTTCAAGACCTCCGGATCCATGCCCACCTGGTTTGTTTTTTACGGAAACCTCCACGAATTTGGGATTCGGATCATAACTCACATTAGGGATTAATCCTTTTACTTCCACAACCTTATAATAATAGGTGCCAGCTTCAAGATTATTAAGCTGAAAGC
>CAZAKT010000003.1:0-55400 GCA_964486135.1 uncultured Mageeibacillus sp. | reverse complement strand
ACAGTTGAAATTTGAATTCATCGTCACCCGTAGGAATCCTGCCGTTGAACTCTTTTTGAACCGTGATACTGGCTTTGGCCGTTTGGCCATAACCGCCACCTCCGTGTCCGCCGCCTCCAGGTCCCGCAAGCACAATGGGATCCGTGCCCTCCGCCTCAACATTGACTGACCCCAAGTAAACGCTACCCACCAGCATGACCATGGCCAGCAGAACCGCCAACCACTTACTTGGTTTGTTCCTAGTCTGTATTTTCCCAGTCTGGGAAATTGATTCATCTTGATGCGCTGAAGATGTGTACTGTCTGTCATTTGTGTTCATGGAAATTTCCTTTCTTACTCATAAAGCTAGCTTCCACTTATATATATACTTCTGACAGTTACACCGAAAAATTGTTCGAATAGAACTTAACAACCGGAGTTATTATACAGCTTAATAGATATGTATGCAATTTGGGCTCTGCCAGGTAACCTGTGATTCTAATGTCTGATATATAAGGCTTTTAGCATTACTAGAGTGACTTATTAGCCATACAAATAGGGTGCTTTAGTAGTACTTTATACAGTGATTAAATGAGTGATTTTATAGCATATATACTCAAGTTTCTTTATATTATTTAGTGGTTTATGCTTGACAGCGTGTTAAGATGTTTTTATGGATAACAAAAGAAAATCGGCAACTGACAGCTTTCCCCGCTTGGAGGAATTTCTGGGTTATATCCGGGCCATTCTGGAGCGCTCCGAGGGAACTGTCCGCCAGTATCGTTATGATCTGATTTTATTCTTTCGTTTCCTTATCGCGGATGACCGGACCCTGCAACCGGAGGATGAGGCCTGGGGTGAAATTGATCTATCTGTTGTTGATGATAAATTTCTCCGTTCCTTGCAGCTATCTGACTTCTATTCCTATATAAGCTGGTTGGCGACGACCCGGAAGACGGCACCTTCGACCCGGGCCAGGCGGACTTCCTCCCTCAGGACCTTCTTTGATTACCTGACCAGCAAGGCTAATGTCCTCTCTGAGAATGTGACGGCCAATCTGGAGTCGCCCAAACAGATCAAGCGACTTCCCCGATATCTGACACTTGATGAGAGCCGGGAGCTTTTGAAAGCGGCCTCTTTTGATGAGTCACGCTTCTCCAGCCGTGATTACTGTATCCTGACACTTTTCTTAAACTGTGGTTTGCGTTTATCCGAACTATGCGGCATTGACCTGTCCTCCTGGCGGACCGATACCCTCCGGGTCCTGGGCAAGGGGGGGAAGGAGCGGACCATCTATTTGAACGGGGCCTGTATCGCGGCAATTGAGGCCTACCTCCCCGACCGCATCAAGCCGGTCAAAGAGGATAAGGATGCCCTTTTCATTTCCAGGTTGGGCAAGCGGGTGACTCCCCGGGCTGTGCAGAACATCATTAAGAAATATATCCGGTCGGCCGGTCTTGATCCCGAACGCTACTCGACCCATAAACTTCGCCATACGGCAGCCACCCTCATGTACCAGTATGGGGAGGTGGATATCAGGAGCCTGCAGGCCCTTTTAGGCCACTCCTCGGTCGCGACCACGGAGATCTATACCCATATCGACGAGCGGGCCCTCCATGAAGCGGTTGAACAAAATCCCCTTAATTTGGAGAGGGGCGGAAATAAAGATTAAAGAAGGGCGGCCCTTTTGGACCGCCCTTGTGGAATGGCTTTCCCTGGCTTCTTTACTTAGCTTCTCATCTTCTCCATGAAGGTCTTGTAGGCTTGGTAGGTCTTATAGACATCAATCTTGCTGGTGATCTCAAAGCAGGCATGCATGGACAGGACCGGGACCCCGCAGTCAATGACGGAGATCCCCAGGTCGGCCTGATAGATGGCGACGGTGCCGCCACCCCCCTGGTCAACCTTGCCCAGTTCACCTGTCTGCCAGGGGACCCCGTTCTCGTCCAGGAGCCGGGTCACCTCATTGAAGTATTCGGCGTTGGCGTCCGAGGTATTGTACTTGCCGCCTGAGCCCGTGTACTTGAAGAAGGCGATTCCGCGGCCGGCATAGGTATTGTTCTTGGGATCGGACACGGAGGCGAAGGTGGGGTCGTAGGCGTTGGAAACATCGGAAGAGAGCATGGTCGACTTCTCGATCTGATCCTGGAGCTCGATGGCGGAAGGCTCCCGACCCAGGATGGAGCGGACCATACGCTTTTGGACTGAGGGGAAGAGTTGGGAACGGGCGCCTGTGATCCCACCGGAACCGGTCTCCTCCTTGTCGTAGAGGACCACCAGACCCGTCCGCTTGAGAGGTGATTCCAGGTCGACCAGGGCACGGAGGGCCGTGTAGGCGCAGACCCGGTCATCCTGGGCATAGGCGCCGATCAGGGACCGGTCCAGGCCAACGCAGCGGGCCTTGGTCGCCGGCACGATCTCGATCTCGGCCGTGACCAGGTCGCGTTCCGTGATTCCGTATTGATCGTAGAGGAGCTTCAGGATCCCAAGCTTGAAGCGTTCCTTGACCTCTTCATCCCCTGTCAGGGGCAGACTGCCGACCAGGACATTGAGCTCCTCGCCCTCAATCACGTCCTTGGCCGTCTTCTTCATCTGATCGGCTCCCAGGTGGGGCAGAAGATCGGTGATGGTGAAGACCGGATCCTCATCCTTTTCCCCAATGCAGAGCTTGACCGTCTCCCCATCTTTCAGGATGACGACTCCATGCAGGGCGAGGGGGGTCGCCGCCCATTGGTATTTCTTGATGCCGCCATAGTAATGGGTCTTCAGGAGGGTCAGCTCATCCGACTCGTAGAGGGGGTTGGGCTTCAGATCCAGCCGGGGCGAATCGATATGGGCGCCAACCAGGTTGAAGCCTTCCAGGGGATCCCCACTGCCGATTACAGCAGCCACCAAGGCCTTGCCATGCAGGGTCTCATAGACCCGGTCGCCCGGTTTCAGATTTGACGAGTCATCGAAAGCTTTAAAGCCTTCCGCTTCCAGCCAGTCAACAGCATAGTCGACAAACTCCCGCTCCGTCTTCCCCTCGTCCAGGGCCAGCTTGTAGTCCTCACAAAAGGACATGATGGCCTTCATCTCATCTTCCTTGTCGGGGTCCCAGAGGTTCTTGAAAGAGAAGGTCAACTGCTTGCGCAGCTCCTCCACCTGGTCCTTTTTCTTATCCTTCTGTTCGCTCATATCGAATCCTTTCTTATCTTGGTTTTCTATTCCTTATGGTCTGTATCTTCATTGAGAATCTTGAACTTTTCCTTACGCTCCGGGGTCATAAGCCCCTTGTCCAGATAGTACTGTTCCAGGGCCTTCTTGACAGCCTGTTCAGCCAGGACGGAGCAGTGCATCTTGACCCGGGGCAAGCCGTCCAGGGCCTCAGCCACCGCCTGATTGGTGATATCCAGGGCCTCGTCCGTGGTCTTGCCTATGATCAGCTCCGTCGCCATACTGGAGGTGGCGATGGCCGAGCCGCAGCCGAAGGTCTTGAACTTGGCATCCACAATGACATTGTCCACGATCTTGAGATCCATCTTCATGATATCGCCGCAGATGGGATTGCCGACCGTACCGGACGCGTCGGCGTCGGGGATCTCGCCCATATTCCGCGGTTTCATAAAATGATCCAGTACTTTTTCGCTGTACTCCATGTCAACCTCCCGGGAAATCGTGCCGGGCCTATAGCCCGTAGCCGCCTCCCATTTTAACATCGATTCCACCTTCAGGCGGGATCAGGGCCTTCAGCTTGCCCTTGAGATAATCCGTATAGAGGGGGGACATATCCCGAAGTCTTTCAATGACCAGGGGGATGTCGATAAGGAAACGGTCGATCTCCTCTTCTGTCGTCTCCCTGCCCAGGCTCACCCGGAGGGATCCGTGGGCGATCTCTGGCGGCAGGCCGATGGCCAGGAGGACGTGGGAGGGATCAAGTGAGGCCGAAGTGCAGGCCGAACCGCTGGAACAGGCGTAGCCCAGTGAATCCAGCAGGAGGAGGATGGACTCCCCTTCTATGAATTCGAAGGAGAAGTTGGCGTTATTGGGAAGTCTCTGGCTTTCGTGACCGTTCAGCTTGGTATGGGGGACGCGCTCAATGACCCCCCGGATCAGGCGGTCACGCAGCCTGGTCTGTCGGGCGGCCTCCCCCTCCTGGTTTTGCAAGGAGAGTTCAAAGGCCTTGGCGAAGGCGGCGGCGTAGGTCACGTTTTCCGTCCCCCCCCGCTGCCGCTTTTCCTGGGCTCCCCCGTCAAGCAGGCGGCCGATCCGAAGTCCCTTGCGTTTGTAGAGGAGGCCGATACCCTTGGGAGCGTAGAGTTTGTGACCGGAAAAGGACATAAGGTCGACATTCAGGTCGTGGGGGCGGACCGGGATGGCGCCCAGGGCTTGGACGGCATCCGAATGGAAGAGGACCCTGGCCTCCTTGCAGAGGGCTCCTACCTCCCCTACCGGCTCCAGACTGCCTATCTCATTGTTGGCCATCATGAGGGAGACCAGGATGGTATCGGGCCTAATGGCGGCCCGGACCTGTTCAGGGTCAACCAGGCCCCTGTTGTCGACTGGCAGATAAGTCACCTCAAAGCCTTCCTTCTCCAGGGCTTCCATAGTATGGAGGACGGCGTGGTGCTCGATGGCGCTTGTAATCAGGTGGCGGCCTCTCCCCTCCCTGGCCTGGGCAACCCCCTTGATGGCCCAGTTATCCGACTCGGTGCCACAGGAGGTGAAGAAGATCTCCTCAGGCAATACATCCAGCCCCATGGCGATTCCCACGCGGGATTCCTCCAGGATCCGGGCGGCCTTGTGACCCTCCTTGTAGAAGGAAGAGGGGTTGCCGTAGCAGTCTTTTAAAACCGAGTGGACAGTATCGATGACTTCCGGCCGGGGTGCGGTTGTCGCCGCATGGTCAAAGTAGACCCGGGGCGCCTTCGCCGCCTCTTTTATTCTTTGCTCCAAAGTTATTTCCATGACTTGGTCCTCAAAGCTGATATTTCAATTAATTGTATAGTAGATGACCGGGAAAGCGGAAGCTGGCCAGCTTTATTCGGGATCCTTCCCCTCTTCCTGGCTCCGGGCCTTCTCCCTTTCCAGGCTGCGCGTCTCGTCAACCCTCCGCATCCACTCAGCTATCCTCTTCTCATAGCCCCGATCCGTCGGTTGGTAGTAGACGCTTCCCTCGACCGCTTCGGGCAGAAAGCTTTGGCCCGAAATGCCGGACGGAAAATCGTGATCGTAGAGATAGCCCTCCCCATAGCCTAGTTCCTTCATACCCTTGGTGGGTGCGTTACGAAGATGGAAGGGGATGCTGCCCGTATCACTGTTTTCAATCTGGGACAGGGCCTTGTCGATGGCCAGGTAGGCCCTGTTGGATTTAGGGCTGGTCGCGACAGCGATGACCGCCTCGGACAGGAGGATCCTGGCCTCCGGCATACCGGTCATAAGGGCAGCCTGCCAGGCATCAAGCGCGATTGAGAGTACAGAAGGATTGGCCAGGCCCACATCTTCCGCAGCGCAGATGGTTATCCGCCGCCCGATGAAGCCGATATCCTCCCCTCCCGCCAGGGCCCTGGCGAGATAGAAAACAGCCGCCTGGGGGTCGCTCCCCCGCATGGACTTGATCATGGCGGAGACCGTATCGTAGTGCTCCTCACCGTCCGCGTCGTAGCGGGTCGTCTTCTTCTGCATGGAATCCAGGACAGTCTCCCGGGTCAAGGTGACTGTCCCATCGGCATTGACGGGCGTTGTCACAGCCGCCAGCTCCAGGCCGTTCAGGGCGATGCGGGCGTCCCCGCCCGAAAGCTCGGCAATCATGAGAAGGGTCGCTTCATCGACCTCAACAGAGAGAGGACCCAGGCCCCGCTCCCTGTCAGCCAGGGCCCGCCTCATGACCTCAATCACCTCTTCTGTGGTCAGGGGATAGAGCTGGAAGACGGTGGAACGCGAGATCAGGGCCTTGTTGACCTGGAAAAAGGGATTTTCCGTCGTCGCCCCGATCAGGATCAGCCGGCCACTCTCCACCGAGGGCAGGAGGGCATCCTGCTGGGCCTTATTGAAGCGATGGATCTCATCGATGAAGAGGACCGTCCGGCCGCCCGGTGTCAGGAGGGGGTTTTCCGTATCGGCGATGACCTGTTTGATATCGGCCACCCCCGAGGTCACCGCATTCAGCTTGCGGTAGACGGACCGGGTGGAGTTTGCGATGACGTGGGCCAGGGAGGTCTTCCCTGTCCCGGGCGGTCCAAAGAGGATAAGGGAGGCCAATCTGTCCGCCGTGATCATACGCCAGAGCATCTTGCCCTCTTCGAGAATATGACGCTGGCCGATAAAATCGGCCAGCGTTCTCGGCATCATACGGTATGCCAGCGGCTCAGGCCGCCCGGTTATTGTTTTTTTCTGATCAGCTGAGCTCATGGTAGAGCGGGAATTTCTCAACAAGCGCGGCGACGCGGTCGCGGATTTCCTGCTGGCTGCCCTCAAAGTCGAAGATGGCCTTGGCGATCAGGTCAGCGATTTCCCGCATCTCCCCTTCACCCATCCCGCGGGTCGTTACGGCCGGGGTTCCGATCCGAAGGCCGGAGGTCACCATGGGAGACTCGGTTTCAAAGGGAACGGTGTTCTTGTTGGTGGTGATGTGGACGCTGTCCAGGCGCTCCTGCATTACCTTGCCCGTGGCCCCGGTCCCCTTGAGCTTGAGGAGCATGAGGTGGGTGTCGGTGCCACCGGAGACCAGGTCGATCCCCTTCTCAACCAGGGATTCGCCCAGGACACGGGCATTGTCGATCACCTGCTGCTGATAGACCTTGAAGGAGGGATCAAGCGCTTCCTTGAAGGAGACGGCCTTGGCGGCGATAACGTGCATGAGCGGGCCACCCTGGGTACCGGGGAATACAGCCGAATCAATCTTCCGGCGATAGTCTTCCTTGCAAAGGATCAAACCACCACGGGGGCCCCGGAGGGTCTTGTGGGTTGTCGAAGTGACGAAATCGGCGTAGGGCACGGGATTCATATGAAGGCCAGCCGCGACCAGTCCTGCGATGTGGGCCATATCCACAAAGAGGAGGGCACCAACCTCATCCGCGATCTCCCGGAATTTCTTGAAGTCGAGGGCGCGCGGATAGGCGCTGGCGCCCGCGACCAGCATCTTGGGCTTGACTTCCAAGGCGCGCTTGCGGACGATATCATAGTCGATCTGCTCCGTCTCAGGGTCGACCTGGTAGGCTTCCGCGTGGTAATATCTGCCGGAAATATTTATCCTCATCCCATGGGTCAGGTGACCGCCGTGGGAGAGATCGAGGCCGAGAATGGTGTCGCCCGGATCCAACATGGCGAAATAGACGGCTGTATTGGCCGATGCCCCCGAGTGTGGCTGAACGTTGGCGTGCTCGGCGCCAAACAGTTCCTTCACCCGGTCAATGGCCAGCTGTTCTGCGACATCGACGTATTCGCATCCTCCGTAGTAGCGTTTGCCGGGATAGCCCTCCGCGTACTTATTTGTCATGATGGAACCCATGGTGTCCAGGACAGCCTGGCTGACGAAGTTTTCAGACGCAATCAGCTCCAGATTCTGGCGCTGGCGCCCCAGTTCATTCTGCAAAGACTCATAGATTTCAGGATCGACATTTTTGACGTGCTCGTATGGCATATAGACCTCCTAAAGGTAATTATTTTTGTCCACTGGTAATAGTATCATATAAAAGTGAAAAGACCGGGGAGACCGGCCTTATTTCAGCTTATCCGACAAGAATCCCGGTGTAATACTTTTCAGCTCTATCTTCCCCAGGCCCTCCTCTAACAGTGAATCCATGGGAAGCTCCCTTTCCGCGTAGATCGCGTCCTCAAGTGAGGGATGGGTCTTGGGATGTTTGGAGACAAAAACAGTACAACAATCGTCATAGGGCAGGATGGAGGTATCGAAGGTCCCGATCCTGCGGGCAATCCGGATGGTATCGTTCTTGTCCAGGCCGATAAGGGGTCTGAAGACCGGTTTGCCGGCGACCAGGTCAGTGGTGACCAGGCCCTCCAGGGTCTGGCTTGCCACCTGGCCCAGGCTCTCTCCCGTGATGAGGGCCTTGGCCCCCGTCTGGTCTGCCAGGCGGGAGGCGATGCGCATCATTAGCCGGCGCATGACAATGGTCAGCATGCTTTCGGGACAGAGGCGGTTGAGTTCGAGCTGGATGTCCGTGAAGTCGACAACATGGAGATTGATCCGGCCGGCATAGCGGGCGAGCAGGGCGGCCAGTGTCTCAACCTTTGTCAGCGCCTGAGGGCTGGTGTAGGGAAAGGTATGAAAGTAGATCGCGTCCAGGATCATACCCCGGGAGGCCATCATATAACCGGCGACCGGGCTGTCGATACCGCCCGACAGGAGGAGCATGCCCCGGCCGCTCATACCGACCGGGAGTCCCCGGGCCCCCTCGATCAATTCATGATAGAGATAGAGCCTGTCCCTTATTTCGATATGGAACAGAAGATCGGGCGCCTGCATCCTGACCGTCAGCTGGTCAGGGTACTCTTCCAGGAGAAGGGCCCCCAGCTCACAGGCAAGGGTGTAGGAGTCAAGTGGGAAGCTTTTATTGACCCGGCGGACCTCAATCTTGAATGTCTTTTCGCCGGCCCCCTCAAGTAGGCTGCGCGCGTAAGGAAGGATCCTCTCCCTCAGTTTTTCATAATCGGCTTCCAGGGCCAGGGCCGGGCTGAGCGATACAATCCCAAAGATCCGGGACAACCGGTCCAAGGCTTCCCCCATCAAAGAGGGGTCGGCAAGGTCCAGGCCGTCACGGCCCCTGACCCAGATCCGGGAATGGCTCTGTTCGATCTCAAAGTCGCCCAGATCGCGGAGTCGCCAGCGCATATTGCCGATCAGCCGGGCGATAAAACGGCCCCGGTTGAGTCCCTTCAGCGTAATCTCGCCCAAACGGACCAGGATAAGTCTGTCTTCACCCTCTTTTGTCACTTGCCAGGCTTCCCTTCTATTTCAAGGCATAGCGGCCATAAAGGTCCGTGATCCGGCGGGCCAGATGGCGGACGTCTTCAATCTTCTGCCGGGGGCTGAAACTGATCCTCACCGCCTCCAGTATCCTCTTCTTATCCCATCCCATGGCGGTCAGGACATGGTTTTGGCCGGCTCTGGCCGACCCGCAGGCCGAGCCCGTGGAGATATAGATGGATTCGGCTGACAGGGCGTTCATGAGGGTCTCCCCCCGCAAGCCGGGAAAGGCTATGGACATTATATAGGGAGTTGCTTGGCCAGGTGATAAAAGGATGTGGGGCTGGTCAGCTAGTTTCAGAGCCTCAATAAAGGCTGTCCTCAGCCCTTCCACTGCCCTCAAGTTTTCTTCCAGGGATCCGGTTTGAATCGCCAGGGCCTCCGCCAGAGCCAGGGCTCCCGGCAGATCAACCGTACCCGACCGCAGGCCCGACTGCTGGCCACCCCCGTGGAGGAGGGGCTCGAGCGCCAGTCCCTTCCTTTTAATGAGCAGGCCTGTCCCCTTGGGCGCGCCCAGCTTATGGCCGGACACGGAGGCCAAGTCGAGCCCGGAAGCTTTGAAGGAAAAGGGCAGTTTGCCGCAGGCCTGGACGATATCGCTGTGGATGACCGCCCCGGCCGCCTTCCGCCTTATTATCGGTATCAGTTCCTCCAAGTCATTGATGGACCCGGTCTCATTGTTGACCGCAATCAGGCTGACCAGGCCGCAGGGGGCCTGGTCCAGGCTTTCTTCCAAGGAGGGACGGCTGACCCTACCGTCCGCCTCCAAGGGCAGGAGGAGGTTTTCATAGCCTGCCTCTTCCTCCAGGAAGGGCAGGACGGACAGGACGGCCTCATGTTCACCCCTGGATGTCAGGAGACCTTTCGGAAGCCGCCTGCCAGCCCAGGCGGTTCCCTTGAGCGCCTGATTGATTGACTCGGTCGCCCCTGAAGTGAAAAAGACCTCCCGGGGCTGACAGTCCAGGGATTTGGCGATGGAGAGCCGGGCATCCTCCAGGAGGGAAGCGGCCGCAAGGCCGCCCGCATGCCTGGAGGAGGGGTTGTTGCCATGCTCCGAAAGCCGGCGGCAATAAGCCGTCAACACTTCGGGCAGGACCGGTGAAGTGGCTGTTGTGTCAAAATCGTAAAGCAAGTTGGTCTAGTTAATTTCCAGTTTCAATAGGTCTGGTCGGAGGACGATCCGGATGTGTTCACTGACACTGCCATTTCGTCCGTAGAGTTGGCCTGAAGCGGTCAATACGATGGTCCTTCGCGGGATTTCCAAAACCGACGCTTCCTTGTTCTTCGCCGGTCTCGCCAGGAGGGCGACGCTGCCCTTGACAGGCAGGAAGGCATATTTATTGCCCTTGATATCGATCATACGCTTGCCGGCGGCGATGCTCTGGCCCAAATCGGGGAAGATCTGGGCGGAGATATAGGAGGTGCACCAGCCGTAGACCTGGGTGTCGAACATGATGGGCCACTGGAGCATCCAATAACCGGCATGCTTGACTTCAGGGATGTTGAAAATGGCATCCAGCTCCGGATCGGGATCCAGATGCTGGACAGGCCGGAGGCTGATGTCCTCATAGGAGGAGAGGTTCAGAAAACTGAAGGTCAGGGCGTTGAAGTGTGGGACGAGCAGGCGCTCGGGCTCGACAGCGACAAAAGTTCCCCTCCCCTTCTGGATTTCCAGGATGCCATCCGAGACCAGGTCGGCGATAGCCTGTCGAACAGTCGGTCGTGACAGCTCAAGTTCTTCACAGAGGGTGATTTCCGAGGGGATGCGCTCTCCTTGACGGTAGACACCGTCCTGGATGCGCTCGACAATCAATTCCCGAAGTTGCGCGTATAGCGGCACACTGCTATGCCTGTCGAGTTTCATGATGACGCCTCCTGCCAACTGATAATAACATCATATCATAGAGACAAGCATCGGGGTCAGGCCTTGTGGCGGCATTTAGGTGATCATTACAAGCTGCCCACCCCATCAAAAGGGTAAATACCTTAGGCTTTGTGGCCTGCCTGCCCGATCAAGTTCCACCGCAGCGTAGAGGAATTCCAGGAAATGTCCGGCGAGGGCCTCCTGGCCTCCCCGCCAGGTCTCGGCCGCCTGGCGGATTCCCCTTATCTGATCCGGGGTCAGGGCCTCCTCAAGTCCACCAAAAGAACGGGATCCAGGTCCCCTCCCCTTACATTCGATGACATAGATCCTGTCATCCAGGCAGGAGATGAAATCAATTTCGCCCGCCCCCTCAATCCTGAGCCGGTGCTCCAGGAGGGTATGCCCCTTGCTGATCAGGTCCTCCGCGACCGCCCATTCGGTCCGCCAGCCCTTGGCATAGGTCGAGCCAGCTTCTCCAGCTGGACCCTGAATGGAGCCTAGAAAGCTCCTCCGGTGGAGGGGGCAGGGTCCATGGAGGCGGAGGGCCTCCAGGTGCTGAGGGGTCCCATAGCCCTTGTGGGCGGCAAAGCCGTAATCGGGGTAAACCTTGTCCCAATTGACCATGAGCCTGTCCCTGGCCACCTTGGCCAGGACCGAGGCGGCCGCGATGACATTATGGAGGGCATCCCCCTTGACCTTGGCCAGGACCGGATAATCCAGTCCCTCCAGGGCCACCGCGTCAATCAAGGCGATCTGGGGTTTACGGGGCAACTCCCTGAGCGCCCGCCGCATGGCCTCCTTGGTGGCTGCCAGGATATTGGTCCGGTCTATCTCCCCCTGGTCGACCAGGGCGATGGACCAGGCCAGGGCCTGGTCGCGAATGATCCCGTAAAGGGCTTCCCTCCGTTTTTCCGTCATCTTCTTGGAATCGTTCAAACCGTAAAAAGTCCGGCCTTCAGGAAGGATGCAGGCGGCGGCCACGACAGGACCTGCCAGAGGCCCCCTGCCCGCCTCATCCACACCGGCGATTAAATGGTAGCCCTGACCGCGGAGTTCTTCCTCGAAGAGGGACATGGCCTCAAATCGTTGCCGGTCCCGATCCGTGATCCGGATCCCCTTGTCAGAGCTTCTGTCCATCCGGCCCTTCCTCCGGCGGCCATTCAAGCGAAAGCCGGCCAATCCGTCCGCTCCGATAATCCTCGAGCAGGCTGGATGAAAAACGCAGGCGATCGGCCTTCCCCTCTGCCAACCGGCAACCCATGCGCAGGGCCGCCGCCTCGAAGGCCTCCTCCCTGTCTTTACCGCCAAGGGCAGGCTCGCCATAGCGGGCCGCCAGGGCCTGGGGGTAGAGGGTGGACAGGCGCACGAAGAACCAGAAAGCGACCTCTTCCAGGGGCAGGATGCTGTCCTTGATAGCGCCGGTTACGGCCAGGTAGCGCGCCTCATCCGGATTGTCCATTTTAAGGGGCAGGATACCCGGCGTGTCGAGGAAATGCAGTTCCGTTCCTGAACGGAGCCAGTTGAGCTGCCTGGTTACCCCGGGACGTGATTCAACCCGGGCTGACCTTTTACCGACGAATTGATTGATGAAGGTCGATTTACCCGTATTGGGGATGCCGGTAACAAGGACCCGGAGGGGTCTGGCCAATCGGCCTTGTTTCCTGGCTTTTTCAAGAAGGGGGGCCTGGTAGCTTAGCAGCTGATTGCGGATGAGGCGGATGGCCGGGGCCTCCCGAAGGTCTGCCGGGACCGCCGTCAGTCCGGACCGCTGGAAGTACTCAACCCAGAGCTTGCTTATGGCGGCATCCGCCAGATCCGCGTGGGAGAGGAGGAGGAGATGGGGTTTAGCCGGTTCAAAGTCAAGAAAGAGCGGATTCCGGCTGGCGACAGGAATCCGGGCATCCGCGATCTCGACCACGGCATCGATGTGGCGCCAGACCTTCCTGAGCTCACGGCTGGCACTGGCCATGTGGCCCGGATACCAGTGGATCTGCTTGCCGCCCCTGTCGTCTCCGCCCTTCATCTCAAAGTCCCCTCCCCTGATTCCTGTCCCACAAGTATACGCTATCCCCAAGAGCTGCTGGACAAGAAAAAGACGGCATTGTCGCCGTCTTATCCTGGTTCAGCTGTCCTGTAATCAGTTCTTCGTCGGTAGCTTTTCCCGTACACGGGCTGCCTTACCAACGCGGTCGCGCAGGTAGAAGAGCTTGGCGCGTCTCACGCGGCCCTTACGCAGTATCTCAATCTTGGCAACTTTCGGCGAATGAACCGGTATGACACGTTCCACGCCAACGCCGTAGGCCACACGCCTCAGCGTAATCGTTTCGTTGAGTCCCGCACCCTTGCGGCCGATCACGGTTCCTTCGAATATCTGGATCCTCTCGCGGGTCCCTTCCGTGATCCTGAGATGAACGTTGACGCGGTCACCAATCTCGACCTTATCGTGCTGATCTCGCAGATAGGGTTCTTCAACCGCTTTGATGTAGTCCATATTGCGTACCTCCTTTATTAATCATCGGATGTTCTTGCACGCAATTGCAGCGGACCACCCGTATAAGCCTCAAGCATCATAACAGAAGCAAACAGGCCTGACAAGGGCCTTCCCTCAATTCAGGAAGGCGCCGGGCGAATTCAAAACAGAGGTCGAAAACAAAAAGAGAAGATCCGCCTCCTCCTGGACGGACAGGACTTCCGAGGCGGCCTCCCTGGTGATGTAGCGGAGGTCCAGGACCAGGACTTCGCTATAGGGGGAGAGGAGCAGGGGGATCAGGGCTGAGGCGAAGGAATCCCGGAAGATGACCAGCTGCCTGCCATTGGCCTGGTCAGGGTTGCTGATTTTCAAGAGGGGCCTGGCCCCGCCCAGGAAGAGATCATAGGGGTCGGACCCTTCTGCCTTTTCCAGCTGATAGAGGCCGGTCGTCTCACCCGTTACGGGATCCTGGACCCGGACCCGATCCAGGTTACCTCCTGAAAACCAGCAAAGTGAGTCCGCCTCAACCGGAAGTCCTGCCTGGCCCGCGTAAGTGCCCTGGAAATTGTCCAGGCAATTGATGTCCAAGCCCCGACTATCCAGACTGCCTTTATGACCCAGGGCTTCCAGCAGTTTCTCTGCGATGGGGAGGAGCTTTGTCTGATCCCAATGGGGGTCGGACCTGTAGTAGTGATCCAGGCTCAGGTCTTCAAGAAGTGACAAAGTATCCAGCTCCGGGTCAAGGGACTGCCAAAGCAGGTCGGCGAAAGCTTCATAACTGTAATGCGGGTAGGCAGCCAGGGGGGCTGTGAAGGCGTTCTTGTCGGGGATCAGGGCAAAGACCGCCTGTCCTTTTCCCTTGAAATATTCCCGCTTGACCTCATTGAATAAGGCCGCCGCCCGCCTGACCGCCTCTTCACGGATCCGGCTATCAAGTTTGGACAGGTGTCCGCCGACCTTGTAGTAGCCCCCTATATCGCCCTGGCCAAGGGCATAGACCCTGGTCAAGGCGGTCAGGACACGCAGGTCCTCCCGCCAGGGGAACTGGTCGAGCAGATAGGTCTCCTGATAGGCCAGAAAACCAGCCAAATCACCGCCGTAGTTCGTCTCCAGATAGTCGGCATAGGTCATCTTCCGGGCCAAGGGCCTTCTTTCAATGTCCGACAGCTCCCGGTCCGGCAGGGCCAGGGAGGCGGCCGGGACCAGGAAAAGCGCCAGGAGGAAGGTAATCGTTGTGATCAGGGCTTTATCTTTCATAGAGGACCTCCCTAGAAACGAAAATACAAGAAGGGATTGAAGGAGCCATTGATCAGTGACCCGGTCGACAGGACAAGGACGAGGAGGATCCCTGTGGCGGTGGCCAGGTCAGGTAGAAGACCTGCCTGTCCATCCCTGACCCTGTCAAATATTCTCTTTGGGAGGGGGGTCGCGGCGACTAGGGCGATCAGGAGGGTCAGGGTAAAAGCCTTGGCGTAATAGATGGACAGGGGATCCGAAAGGGGGAGGGAAAGGAGGCCGAACATACCCCGGATGCTCTCCCAGGCCTCAAGGAAGTTTTCCGCCTTGAATAGGACGAAGCCGACCGTGACCTGGAGGAAGGTGGCTGGAATGCTGATGAAGGCCGGCAGCTTGTCCAGCAGCTTCCCCAGGCCCGCCCGCTCAAGGGCCAGGAGGAGAAAATGGAAGAGGCCCCAAAAGACGAAAGTCCAGGCCGCCCCGTGCCAGAGACCTGTCAGGAGCCAGACGATCAAGAGGTTTCTCACCGTCTTCGCAAGTGTGCCTCGGCTGCCTCCCAGGGGGATATAGATGTAATCCCTGAACCAGGAGCCCAGGGATATATGCCAGCGCCTCCAGAATTCGGTGAGACTTCGCGAAATATAGGGGTAGATGAAGTTCTCCTGGAAATGGAATCCAAAGATCCTGCCAAGACCGATGGCCATATCCGAATAGCCGGAAAAATCGAAATAGATCTGCAGGCTGAAGGCCAGGGCCAGAAGCCAGAGGGACAGGACCGACTGGCCTCCCTGTGAACCCAGGTTCAAACCCAATTCTGCCAGGTTATTAGCCAGGAGGACCTTCTTTCCCAGCCCGACGGTGAAGCGGCTGGCGCCTGAGGCAAAGAGATCCAGGCTGACCCGCCTCTCCCTGATTTCCTCCTGGACAGTCTTGAAGCGGACGATGGGACCCGCAATGAGCTGGGGAAAGAGGGAAACGTAAAGCAGGAAATGGAGGGGATTTCGTTCGACCTCAACCTCCTTCCGATAGACATCCAGGAGGTAGGAGAGGATCTGGAAGCTATAGAAGCTGACCCCGATGGGGAGGACCAGACCCAGGGAGGCAATAGACGACTGGGTCAGGCTGTTGAGGTTCTGGATGAAGAAATCCCCGTACTTGAACAAGAGGAGGGGGGCCGCTGTCAAAAAGAGACCAGCGGAAAGGGCGGCAGGCCTCCCCCTCCCCTGCAGTCGATCCAGGACAAGACCGGCCCCATAACCGGTCAAGGCCGTTGTCAGCATGATGATTGTAAAACGTGGCTCCCCCCAGGCATAAAAAAGGAGGCTGGCAAGGAGGAGGATTGGATTCTTCAGCCGGACCGGCACCACAAAATAAAGAAGCAGCACCGCCGGCAGGAAATAATAGAGGAAGCTGATGCTTGAGAAGAGCACAAGATTAGCTTGGCTACTTGATAGGCGTGAACCCCGAGGCCTGGGCGATGGAGTTGACTTCCTGGCTGTCGCCCATGACAAAGAGGACCAGGGAGCCTTTTGTTGCCGCTGTCATGGTCTCGGCCCGGACACAGATCCATTTCCCAAGATCGGCCTTCTCTTTCAGCTCCTTGGCAAAAGCCTCCACCTCCCCTTCCTCTGCCAGACGGAAGAGGCCGAGGGCGAAGGGATGGACATTGATCATGGGTTGAAGGGAGAGCCCCTCTTCAAATGCGCCTTCAAAAGATTCACTGCCAATCAGGTAGCCCGCCTCCTCCTGATTCAAGGCTTCCAGGCTGAAGGACTCCTCCAGCATGGCCTCCTTGCCGGAATCCTCGATAATCTTGGTAAGGAGGGTCTCAAGGTCGACCACTTCTTCTGGCTCCGTCCCCGGATTCTTACCCTCAGAATTCCCTCCGGCCTGACAGGCCACGGACAATACAAGCGTGATCAAGAAAGCGACCACCAGGATTTTTTTCATTTGATATCTCCTTAATTTGGAAATCGGTGGTTTTCCCACCACTTAATAGGACGACAGCCGGCCGGCGCCGTTACCCGGTCAGAATGACCATTTTATAGCTTCCATCTGGGAATGGATGGGTCAGTCTTCACAGACCCCCTTGTCGGTAAGGATCCGTTTCGCCAGTTCCTCCCACAGATCCAGGTCCAGGTCCTGGTCCTTGAGAAGCCAGGCTTTCTTTTGCAGGGTCTCCAGGACTTGTGAAAGGAGGCGTTCCCGGTCGATCCTGGCCTGGTGGCCGGACAAAAGGACGGGGGGCACTTCACGGCCCCGCCAGACAGGGGGCCTCGTATATTGGGGCCATTCAAGCAGGCCCCCGGCAAAGGAATCCTGCTTCCAGGCCTCCTCGTCCGGCAAAACACCCGGGACAAGTCGGCTGATGGCGTCAATTATGACAGCCGCGGCCAGTTCACCGCCAGTCAAAACGAAGTTGCCAATTGACAGCTCCTCCGCCCCAATCTCATCGATGACCCGGCGGTCAAGACCTTCATAGTGGCCGCAGATCAGGATAAGGTGACTTTCCTTCGAGAGGGTCAGGGCCAGGTCCTGGTCAAAAACCCTGCCGGCGGGCGATAGATAAAAGGTCCTTGCCGGCCTATCACCCGCTTCCTCCTGGGCAAAGCGCCAGGCCCTGTAAACGGGGTCACACATGAGGACCATACCCCGGCCACCACCATAGGGGGCGTCATCAACTTGCCCATAGTCATTGACGGCGAAATCCCGGATCTGGACAGACTTGAGTTCCAGCAGTCCCCTCTCCATAGCCCGGGCCGTCATGCTGTAGGAGAGGGCGGTCTCCACCTGCTCAGGGAAAAGTGACAGGACTGAGAACTTGATGGACATCTTCAGGCCTGCCGCTCATCCCCGTCTCTTGTCCTGTATAAGGCCAGGAGACCCGGGGGAAGGTCGACCTTGATCTCATCCGAGTCCAGATCGACCGAAAGGATCACAGCCCTTAAAAATGGGATGAGGACTGCTTCCTCTCCTTCCTTTTCGACAAGAAGGATCTGACCGCTTCCCGTATCAAGGATATCGGCCACCTGGCCGAGCAGGCCCGCCTCCCGGTCGCTGACCCGCATGCCGATCAGGTCGCCGGAATAGAATTCGTACTGGTCCCTGAGCTCGATCGCCTCTTCCCGCCGGACAGCCAGATAGACGCCGGAAAAGCTTTGTGCCGCCTCGCGGCTCTCAACTCCCTCAAAGGAGAGGAGGAGCCCCTGGGGTACGGGCCGCACCCCCAGAAGGCGGCAACTGCCGACCGGTTCGGAATCGATGCCGGACATGAGCTGGCAAACAAGGCCCGGAAAGAAACGACTGTCGTCATCCGTCAGGCTCTTGACCAGGACCTCTCCCTTGACGCCGTGCGCTCGCTGACAGACGCCGACCAATAGATGGGGGCGTCTCATGAGTTGATGTCGACCGAAACGCGCTTGTTGTCCAAGGCACCCTTGGCCTTCATAATGGCGCGGACTGCCTGGGCCCTGCGACCTCCCCGGCCGATCACACGACCGATATCCTCCGGGTGGGCACTGACGGTTAGGACGGTTTCGCGTCCCCGTGAATCCTCATCAATGACCAGGTCTTCAGGATGCTGCACCAGCGGTTCGATGATTGATTTTAATAAGTCTTTCATCTTTTACTCCAAAATGCCGTTGTACTTGAGAAGTTTCTTGACCGTGTCGGTCGGCTGGGCGCCCTTGGCGATCCAGTCCTTGACCTTGTCAGCGTCGACCTTGAAGGTTGACGGGTCCGTATGCGGGTCATAGGTGCCGATCTCTTCGATGAAACGGCCGTCGCGCGGCGAACGCGCGTCAGCGACTACGACCCGGTAATAGGGTTGCTTTTTCTTGCCTACTCGCTTGAGGCGGATTTTTACTGCCATGGTTACCTCCAAAAGGTATAATATTTATGGTCACGGGCCAGGGCCCGGCACATCCGTTTAAAAGCCCAGATTTCTGAAGGGCATCCTGGACCGGCCCTTGCCCCCAAAGAGGCCAAACTGTTTCATCATCTTGGTCATATCATCATACTGGCGGACCAGACGGTTGACGTCCTGGACCTCCACACCACTTCCGGCCGCGATCCGGCGCCTCCGCGAGGCATTCAGAAGCTTGGGATTTTCCCTTTCACCGGCTGTCATAGCCTGGATGATGGCCCGGTTCCTGGCCAGGCTGCCTTCATCAATGTCGACATTCCCCAGCTTCTTCCCCGCGCCCGGGATCAGGGATAACATTTCCTTCATGGATCCCATATCCCGCATCTGTTCCAGCTGTTCCAGCATATCCTGCATGGTGAAGCGGTTGGCCTTCAGCCTTTCCAGGGTCTTCTGGGCCTGCTTTTCATCCAGGGTCTCCGAGGCCTTCTCTATCAGGGTCAGTACATCCCCCATGCCCAGGATCCGGGAGGCCAGCCGGTCAGGTCGGAAGGGCTCAAGATCGCCAACCTTTTCTCCCGTACCGATCATCTTGATGGGCTTGCCTGTCATCCGGCGTATCGAGAGGGCGGCCCCGCCACGGGCGTCACCGTCCAGCTTGGTCATAATAAAACCGTCCAGGCCCACCTGCCTGTCGAAAGCCTCGGCGATGCCAACCGCCTCCTGGCCTATCATAGCGTCGACAACCAGGAGGCGGTCATCGGGCTTGACTGCAGCCTCAACGGCCTTGAGCTCATCCATCAGCTGATCGTCCACGGTCATTCTGCCGGCTGTGTCGACAATCAGACTGTCACACATCATATAACGGGCCCGGTCCCGACCCTTGACCGCCAGCCTGGCAGCGTCTTTCTCATCAGGATCCTGAAAGTAGTCGACAGCCACCTGGTCCGCCAGGATCCGCAACTGTTCCTGGGCTGCCGGCCGATGGACGTCAACCGAGACAAGGAGGGGCTTCTTGCCCTTTTCCTTCAAGTGGAGGGCCAATTTGGCCGCGGTTGTCGTCTTGCCGGTCCCCTGGAGACCATAAAGCAGGAAGACCGTAAAGCCGGTCGGCGATGCCGCCAGCTTTTCCTCTTCACCAAGGATATGGATCAGGGCCTCATGGACTATTTTGACCACCTGCTGACCCGGCGTAAGGCTTTCCATAACTTCCGCGCCCCGGGCCTTTTCAGAGATCTCGTCCGCCAGGTCCTTGACCACCTGATAATTGACATCCGCTTCCAGGAGGGCCAGCCGGATCTCCCTCATCATGGCCTTGATGTCTTTCTCCGTCACACGGCCCTTGCCCCGCATGGCATCGGTTATATGGCTGAGGCGGGCACTCAGGCTCTCAAACAAGGCCATATTCTTCCCTCCCTACTCTTTCGTCCTCGAGGGGGAGGCCGATTACAGCCTCCAGGTCGTCCAGGGACCGGCGCAAGCCTTCCTTGTCCTCCTGTCTTTCCTGTTCCCTTGCCCTGGCCAGGATACTGCCAAAGAGTCTGTCGCGGGCGGCCAGGGAAAGTGAGGACTCATAGGCTGCCAGTCGCGACACTCCCCGCCTGAGCTGATCGTGGACGCCCTGCCGGGACAGGCCGGTCAAATTAGCGATTTCAGACAGGGACCAGTCCTCCTGGTAATAGAAAGAAAGGACCTCCCTTTGCCGATCACTCAAGAGGCCGCCATAATAGTCAAGCCAAAGACAGATGTCCGTGTGCCTGGGCTGTTTTGTCCTGTTTTCTTCCGGATGCATAGGGCCAGTATAGTCAGCTGGCGCCAAGCTGTCAAGTGTTTTGTTTGACAGTCAACTAGACTTCGGGCAGGAGTGCTTTCAGGAAGAGTTCCCGGTCGAAATCCTGGAGATCGCCGGCCCCCTCCCCCAGACCCGCCAGACAGAGGGGGAGGCCGGTTTCACGCGCGACGGCAACGGCCACCCCTCCCTTGGCGCTCCCATCCAGTTTGGTGATGGCGATCCCCGTCACCTGGATGGCCTCGTGGAAGGCCCGGGCCTGGACCAGGGCGTTTTGCCCGGTCGTCGCGTCAATGACCAGGAGGGTCTCAACCAGGGCTTCCGGAGCCTCCCGGTCGATGACCCGCCTTATCTTGGCCAGTTCCTCCATGAGGTTCTTTTTTGTGTGAAGGCGGCCGGCCGTATCTATGATCAGGAGTTCCGTCTTTCGGGCCTGGGCGGCCTTGAGGGCGTCAAAGACGACTGCGGCAGGATCCGAGCCTGTTTCGTGGGCGATCACGGCTGTCTGCGTCCGCTCGCCCCAGATCTTCAACTGCTCCACTGCGGCCGCCCTGAAGGTGTCAGCGGCGGCCATGATCACCCGGCGACCATCCTCTTTCGCCCGCTGGGCCAGTTTGGCCGCTGTCGTTGTCTTGCCTGTCCCGTTGACACCGACCAGGAGGTAGAGGGTAAGACGGCCCTCTTCAAGCCCGAGCTTCTTTTCCTGGATCATGGAAGCCAGACTGGAGGAAAGGACAGCCAGTACCCCTTCACGGGTCGCGTCTCCTGTTTGTCGAATGTGCTCACGGACGGCCTCTACGGCCTCACTGGCCGCCTGGATGCCACAATCCGCCTGGACCAGGGTCATCTCCAGCTCATCCAGGCTCTCCTCATCAAAGATGCCCATTCCCGCCGCCAGGCGGTTGAAGCTGGCCGTCATAAAGTTCCGTGTTTTTTCCAGTCCATTCCGGAAGCTGTCAAAAAGACTCATCGTTTACCCCTCCTCCCCGGCCTCAGTCGCCGTAGGGCAGGGCCGAGGAAAGCACCATGGAGAGAACCCGTGATATGCCGCGTTCCTGCATGGTCACACCATAGAGCCTGTCGGATGCCTCCATGGTGCCCTTGCGGTGGGTGACCAGGATAAACTGCATGGACCAGGCGTAGCGGCGGACATAATCCGTGAAGCGCTTGACATTGGCGTCATCGAGGGCTGACTCGACTTCATCGAAAACACAAAAGGGCGCCGGCTTCAGCTTGAGTATGGAGAAGAGGAGGGCGATGGCGGTCAGACAGCGCTCCCCGCCCGAGAGGAGGGAAAGCTTCTGAAGCTTCTTGCCCGGCGGCTGGGCCCGGATCCCGATATCGGCCAGGAGTACATCCTCCTCACCTTCCAGGACCAGCTCCGCCTGACCTCCGGAGAAGAGTTCGGAGAAGACCTGGTTGAAATTCTGATTGATATCGTGGAAGGTCCGGTTGAACTGTTCCCGCATGGATTGATCCAGGTCATGGACGATCCCCTCCAGTTCCGCCTGCGCCTTCTCGATATCCTGGCGCTGGGATGCTGTGAATTCGATTCTTGCCTCAAGGGCCTCATAGTCACGGATGGCGTTATGGTTGACGGGACCAAGCTCTTCAATCCGGCGCTTCAGATCTGCCCTTTCAGCCGTCGCCCGGCTGACCGGTCCCAGGTCCTCCGCTTCCGCCTCCACCTGGTTTCTGGTCAGGCCGTGGGCCTCCCACAGCCTGTTGAGCTGATCGTCTATTTGCTGGCCAAGCCTCTCGATGTCGGAGTCCTGTCTTTCGCAAACAGCCCCCAGGGAGGCGGCCTGGTCATTGGCCTTGTTCATATCGGCAAGCAGACTCCCCTGCCTGGACAATTCCTCTTCGCGTTCCATCATGAGTTGGCCCAGGTAATCCTGGATTTCTTTTCTTTCAATGGAAGCCTGGCCCAGGGCCGTCTTGTTTTCCTCGATGTCCTCCCTGGCCTCCTCCATCCGCCTGGTCTGGTCCTGCCACTCGCGTTCAACCGAAACCAGCCTCAACCTGGCCCTCTCTATTTCCTGTCCCCGGGCGGCCGTCCTGCTATCGAAATCGGCCAGGTTCTCTTCCAGTGATTTGAGAGTGACCTCCAGCCGGGTTACCTGGTCCCGGCAGTCATCATAGTCCCTCTGCCCAATCCTTCGTCCCTCCTCGAGCCCGGCTCTTTCCGAAAGGGCCAGCTCCAAGGCCTCTGTAAGGCTGGAAATAGCCTCTTCCAGGATGCTTTTTCCCTCAGCCAGCTCCTCCAGCCTTTCCTCGATTTTTACCCTTTCCGCCTCTCGTTTGACCAGGTCGGCCAGGAGGCGATCATGGGCGGCTGCGCCCGCTTCCTCCCCAGCCAGGAGGACCGCCAGTTTCCTCCGGTCCGCTGCCAAGGCCTCCAGCAGGGCCTCCTCCCGGGCGGCAACTCCACGGAGCTCCTCCTTGGCGCTTTCGTAGCGGAGGGCCAGTTGGTCTATTTCCACCTTAAGGGATTCCGCTTCCTGACCGGCTGCCTTGATGCGGCCCGGCCGGCCTAAAACACCTGATACCTTGGCAGTCCTGTAGCCGCCTGTCATAGAACCGCCGCGATTGACCTGGTCCCCGGACCGGGTCACCAGGGTAAAGGCCTGCCCCGTCTTCCGGCTCAGGCTGACAGCCTGATCCAGACTTTCAACCAGGAGGATCCTGCCCAGGACGAAGCGGACAGCGGCTTCAATGGCCTGGTCATATTGGACCAGGTCCGCGGCTACCCCGATCCAACCCTCGGCCTTCTCTGCCGCCTCCAGGGTCCTTGGGTCAAGAGGGCGGGGCTTGAGTGAATCAAGGGGTAAAAAGGTCGCCCGACCCGACTTGGTCCTCCCAAGCCAGGCGATCCAGTCTTCCGCCGTCTCCGCCCGGTCACAGACCAGATTGTGGCTCGAGGCGCCGAGGGCTGTCTCCAGGGCAGGCTGAAGGGATTCCGCTACGGTCAGAAGTGAGCCTAAAGGACCAAAGATTCCCTTCCCGCCAGTCTTTCCTGCTTCCTTCATCAAGAGCTGTACCGGCCTTGTATAGCCTTCAAAATCAGACTCCAGCCTTGCCAGGGTTTCCCTCTCATATTGGAGCTGCTTGACTTGACGGGCCTTGTCCTCAATTGTCTTTTCGATCAGATCCGCGTTCCGGTGGCCTGTTTCCGTTGCCTTCCGGGACTCCGAGGCTTCTTCTTCCCCCTGCTCGATGGCCAGCTCAAGATCCTGGACTTCCTTGCGGCCTTCCTCGAGGCCGGAGGCACTCGCTTCCGCTTCCTCACGGAGGATCTTTTCCTCTGCCTGGAGTTCTTCCAGCCTGGCCTTCAGGACCTGGCGCTCACCCATCCCCTCCCCCAAGGAGGCCTGATGACCTGAAAGGGCCGCCGCCAGAGTCTCCCGCTTCTTTTGAAGGGCGGCCATTTCCCGGCCGGACTCATCCAGGGTCGTCTCTTTATCGGCCAGCTCCGAACGGGTCTCCTCCAGTTCAAGCCCAAGGGAATCCCGCCTTGACAGCAAGGTCTGCCTTTTCTCCTCCTGGCCTGACAAGTCCTGTTCAGTCGCCATCAGTTCAAGAAGGAGGCGGTTCTTTTCCTCCAGGAGCTTTTCCGCCCCTTTTTTGGAAGCTTCGTATTTCTCGCGATGAAGGGCATCAAGGCCGGTATGTTCCGTTTCCTTGACGGAAATAGCATTGAATCTTGCCTGTTCCCTCTCCAGGTCCAGGTCAAGCGACTTGATCCGCGCTACAGATTCCTCGTGGTCCGACCGGGCCCTGGTCCGTGCCTCCAGGGCCTGGTCAAAGTCCGCTTTCAGGAGGAGGGCGTCCTCAAGCCTTTTGTCCTTCTGGGATTCCAGTGTTTCGATCTGACGCAGGGTCAAGGCCGTATCAAGCTTCCGATAGCGGGCGGCCATTTCCACGTGGGACCGGGCATGCGCTGCCTGCTTGTCCAGCAGGACAGCCTGATCACGCAGCTCTGAGAGCAAATCGTCAACACGGATCAGATTGTGTCCGCTCCTCTCCAGCTTGCGGAGGGCTTCGTCTTTCCGTGTCCGATATTGAACGATACCGGATGCCTCCTCAAAAATGGCCCGCCTGTCCTCGGACCTGTTGCTGAGGATTTCATCGATCCGGCCCTGGCCGATAATGGAATAACCGTCAAGTCCGATCCCCGTATCCATTAAAAGCCTGTTGATATCTTTCAGACGGCAAGGCGTCTTGTTGATCAGGTATTCACTTTCACCCGAACGGTAGTAGCGCCTGGTCAGGGCAACCATCTCATAGTCGATGGGGAGCAGGCGCTTGGAATTGTCCAGGGTCAGGGTCACTTCCGAAAAGCTTACCGGCCGCCTCTGCGCCGTCCCGTTGAAGATGACATCCTCCATACGTTGGCCGCGGAGGGTTTTTGCGCTCTGTTCACCCAAGACCCAGCGGATGGCGTCAGTGATATTCGATTTGCCCGCTCCATTGGGGCCTACAATGGCCGTAATCCCCTTATGGAAATTGATCTCCGTATACTCAGGGAAAGATTTGAATCCTTGGATTTCAAGCGATTTCAACACGGGGGCCTACCTGTCCAGTCCCTGGAAAAAAAGCCGGGAAGCCTCCTGCTCCGCTGCCTTTTTCGTCTTGCCCTTGCCGCTGGCCTGCAATTGACCGTTCAGGAAGAGACCGATCTTATAGACCCGGTCATGTTCAGGCCCCTCCTCTTCCAGGACCCTAAAGGTCACTTCCCTGTCCCCGCCTGCCTGGGCCCATTCGTAGAGACGGCTCTTATGGTCATAGCTGAGCTCCCCCCTGAGGGCCTGTTCGATGTAGGGATGCAGGAGCCGGAGGATGAGGCTGGCGGTGGTTTCCAGGCCTGCCTCAAGGTAGACCGCCCCGAAAACAGCCTCCAGGGCATCCGACAGATTGGAAGGGTTGTCGGCTCCCCCCGTTAATGATTCTCCGTGGCCCAGACGCAAATAATCACCTAGTCCAAGGGAACGGGCAATCTGTGTCAAGGTTGGTTCGCAGACCAGCCTGGCACGCAATTTTGTCATCTCGCCTTCCGGCGCGTCTGTATTGGCCGTGTAGAGATATTCGGAAACGACAAGCTGGAGGACGGCGTCCCCTAAAAATTCAAGGCGCTGGTTATCCCCTCTTTCCTCCCGCTCCTCATAGGCATGGGAAGGATGTGTCAAGGCTTCCAGGAGCAGGTCCCTGCTCCTGAAAAGATAACCCAAGCGGTTCTCCAATGTCGAAAGTTCCTGTGACACGACAGGTCATGAAACTGCCCCGCCAAGCGGAGGCGGGACAGGATTCTTTTTATAATTGGGCATAAATGAATTCGACGGCATCGCCGACCGTACGGATCCGCTCCGCCTCTTCATCCATGATGGCCATATCAAATTCAGATTCGAGTTCCATGACCATCTCAACGATATCGAGCGAGTCCGCATTCAGATCCTCAATGATGTTGGAAGCCATTTCGATCGTCTCTTCCTCAATGCTCAGTTGATTGGCCAGTATGGTACGTATCCTGTTCAGAATCTCTTGTTTTGTCATAGACAAGCCTCCTAATGATTCAATCCAAAGTCCCGGGTTTTATCCGCCGGATTATCAAGTCTATCAAATTTTCAGGGTATTTGACAGAAGCTCCTTATTTTTCAACCAGTAGTCAAAGCCGGACAAGGCTGTCAGCAGGACAGTGACGGCCACCAGGATGTCACCCGGTATGGTCCAGGGTGAGCTGTAGCCGATGAAGGGAAGCGAGGGATCAATCCACTGGACCAGGATGGGCTCAAACATGAGGGCCCCGATGGTGATGAATTGGAAAACAGCCTTGACCTTCCCAAACCAGCTGGCCGCGATGACAAGTCCGTGCTCAACCCCCACCATACGAATGCCGGTGACAGCAAATTCCCTGGCCGCGATCAGGACAATGACATAGGTTGAGATCCGGCCCAGCTGGACAAAGGCGGCAAAGAGCGAGAGGACCAGGAGTTTGTCTGCAATCGGATCGACCAGCTTCCCGAAATTCGAAACCAGTCCCTGTTTTCTTGCCAGCATGCCATCGAAGAGGTCGGTCACGGCTGCCAGGACAAAGAGGACAAAGGCGATGACGCGGCCCGGCGCCGAGACGATGAAGCCTGAAAAAGCACAGGTCTCACAGTAGGGAAGCGGCAGGAGAAAGAATAAGATAAAAGGGATCATGGCGATCCTGGAAAGTGTCAGCTTATTCGCAATATTCATCGAGTGTTACCCCAGTCAACTCATAAGGCCCTGCGTCAACAATACGCACGGCTGGCCGGCTGCCAATCGACAAATCCGGCGTCGTGGCAGCAACATAAATCACGGGATCAATATCAGGCGCCTCGCCATAGCTTCTCCCTTGAAAGAGTATACCACGCTCCTCGACCCCTTCAAGGAGGACCGGCGTAACCTGGCCTATCCTCCTTTTGTTTGCCGCCAGGGCGATGGAACGCTGGGCGCTCATGACCAGGGCCTGCCTTTGCCGGGCGATCCCGGGGTCGACCTGATCCGGCAGACTGGCGGCCAGGGTTCCCTCCTCACAGGAAAAGCTGAAGCAGCCCAATCTGTCGAACTTGATTTCCTTCACGAAATCGAGCAGCTGTCGGAAGTCCTCCTCCCCTTCCCCGGGGAAGCCCGTGATAACAGTTGACCGTAAGATGACATCCGGCAGGATGCGGCGGATCAGGTCGATCTTCCGGGTGATGGTAGCCCGGGTCTCCCGTCGACGCATGGCGGCCAGGATCCTGTCTGACGCATGCTGGATGGGAAGGTCGATGTAGGGCGCCAGCTTCGGATTGTCCGCCATAGTCCCGATCAGGTCTTCCGTTACGGCGTCGGCATAGAAGTAGAGGCAACGGATCAGTTCAAGTCCCTCCACTTCCACACTCAGCCTTTTCAGGAGAGAAGCCAGGGTCGGCTGATCCGGCAGGTCCCTCCCATAGCGTGTCGTATCCTGGGCGACCAGGATCAGCTCCTTGATACCAAGCTGGGCCAGATAGGCCGCCTCATCCAAAATGGCTTCCGGTTCCCGGGATCTTTGTGGACCGCGCAGGCGTGGAATGGTGCAATAGGCACAGGCGTTTGAGCAACCCTCCGCGATCTTCAGGTAGGCATAGGTTCCCCGGGGAGCCGTGGGCAGGCGCCTGGTATCCAGAAAGTCTATGCTGCCGGCCGGCCCCGGCCCTTGTCCCCGCAGATCCTTGCCCTCCGCCAGCTCCTTGAGGACATCCGTGATCCGGTCGTATTCCCCGGTTCCCAGGAGGGCGTCGATCTCAGGAAATTCGTCAAAGACAGCTTCCTTGAAGCGTTGAGGCAGGCAACCGACTACGATCAGGAAGACCTGATCCCCAGCTTCCTTGATGGAGGCCAGATCAAGTATGGCCTCGATGGCCTCCTCAATCGCTGGTTCAATGAAGGCGCAGGTATTGACGATCAGATAGCGGGCTGATTCTGGATCCGGTGTGAAGCGGTAGCCGGCCTCTTCCAGCAGGGCAGCCATACATTCGGAATCCACCTCATTCTTGGGGCAGCCCAGGGAGAGCAGATAATAGGCTTCTTTTTTCCTCATTAGCAAATACCGCCCGGAACTAGTCTTCCTTCTTTTCAATACAGCGGCGGACAGTATCCCTTGAGAGGCCAGCGGGATAGCCCCGCCGGGTCAGGAGCTTCATCATAGCCAACTCATCCTCCCGCCTGGCCTGGGGAAAGTGAGCCTGGCAAAGCGACAGGGCAGTCTCCTGGTCACTGGCCAGCCGCAAGGACTCCTCCCGGGCGACAGGGGCAGGGATTCCATTCTGGATGAAGACGGAGGCCATGGCCCGCCTGGAGCGGAGCCGCCTCCCCTTGTAACGGGCGGCAATCCTTTTTGCCGCCCGCTGGTCGTTAATGTAATCAATGTCCTGGTAGTATGAGACCACCTGGTCCGCCAGGGAAGCTTCCACGCCCTTTTGAATCAGATTGCGCCTGACACGGCCTGAAGACTTGGAGCGGTCAATGCCGATAAAGGCGACCGCCAGCTCACGCGCTTTTTCAAATTCAGGAGTTCTTATCACAGATCAAGTCCAAGGATGGCGTCGACATCGGCGTCGATCATACCATCTTCACCGCCTCCTGCTTGTCCCTCCTCTGCCAGGGCCTCCTCAGCTTCGTCGAGATAGTAGTCCCTGACCTCATTTTCTATCTGGAGATAGAGATCGCGGTTTTCCTCCTCTTCAAGGAAGTTGCGGACATTGTCGCGTCCCTGTCCCAGGCGCTGGTCCCCATAGGAGAACCAGGAGCCGCTCTTCTTGATGATGTCGGCATCAACCCCCATATCGAGCACACAGCCTGTCTGTGAGATCCCTCGCCCGTAGAGAATATCGAACTCCGCCTCATGGAAGGGTGGGGCCACCTTGTTTTTTACAACCTTGGCCCGGGTCCTGGAACCGATCATGCGATCCCCCTGCTCGATCCTGCCGATCCTGCGGACATCCAGCCTGACACTGGCGTAGAATTTGAGCGCCCGCCCGCCTGTCGTCGTTTCAGGGCTGCCGAACATGACACCAATCTTTTCCCGGAGCTGGTTGATGAAGATGACCATGGTCCGGCTCTTGTTGATCACGGCAGCGAGTTTCCTGAGGGCCTGGGACATGAGGCGGGCCTGGAGGCCTACCACGGCATCGCCCATCTCCCCGTCTATCTCCGCCCGCGGGACCAGGGCTGCCACCGAGTCAATGACGATGACATCGACGGCGCCGGACCGGGCCAGGGCCTCCGTAATCTCAAGGGCCTGCTCACCATAGTCGGGTTGGGAGACGATCAGATTGTCGATATCCACTCCCAGGTTCTTGGCGTAGGCCGGATCAAGCGAGTGCTCCGCGTCGACAAAGGCGGCGATGCCACCTAATTTTTGGGCCTCGGCGATACTGTGCAAGGCCACAGTCGTCTTGCCGGAAGATTCCGGCCCGAATATCTCGACCACCCGGCCACGCGGCAAGCCACCGATCCCCAGGGCAACATCAAGCGACAGGGCGCCTGTCGGAATGGCCTCCACCTCCATGACACCGGTATCGCCCAGTGTCAGAACGGCCCCCTTGCCAAAATCCTTTTCTATGCGGTCAAGCGCTGCCTTAAGCGCGACTTGACGATCCTTATCCTCTCTTGGTTTAATGTCCTGTTTCGACTTGGCTCCCTTGGCCATGGCACCCTCCTGCTTCTATTTTTCAGTCTGCGTATTCATAGTGGCGGACTAGAACTTATGTTCCTTCTCGATTATTTCCATCTTACTGGAAGTGGGCAGAAAGGTCAATGAATTCCGGCTCTTCTACCTGTCGATTCCTGCCGCCCACGGTCAGCCCCGGGCCGGGGCAAGTTTGAGGAAACGCCGGATCATACCCTGCAGGTCCCGTGACTCCCGGAAGTTGATGGCCAGTCCTGTCAGATAGTAGATCATCATGGCCAGGAAGGCTTTCATCCCGTAGAAAGCCAGTTGGATAAGCTTGCTGCTTGGGTTGAGGGGCAAGGTATTGAGGCCCAGAAGGACGATGACGGTGGTCGCCGAACAAAGGGCCAGCCTGAGATAGAAGGGCAGCATCCTGTAAGGGGCCGCCTTCTTGATATGGAGCCTGTAAAGGGTGGCCATGACCAGGACATTGATGAAGCTGTTCAGGACATAAGCCATGGGGAGTCCGTAAATCCCGAAGTCAAGCACCCGGGTAAAGAGGACACAGAAGAGCGGATTGAGGGCAAGTGAAAGCAGGGAGGTCAGGAGGGAGATCCGGGTCACGTGCCGGGCATAGAAGGCCTGGTTGACAATCTCATAGAAGGTGAGAAAGAAGATGGCCGGAGCGTAGAGCCTGAGCAGGCTGCCCTCGATCAGGAGATTTTCCATGGGGATCGCCCCTCCCCATTGGAAAATGGCTTCAACAGTTTCCTCGGCCATGACTGAAAATATAAGTACGAAGGGGGTGACAAAATAGAGGGCCCGGCGCAGGGATTCAGTATAGGTCCGCCTCATTTCATCAAAACGGCGGTTGGCCAGGGCCCGGGTCAGGCTGGGGGACATGACGCTGGCCACGGCGAGCGCGAAGATGCCATAAGGCAGCTTCCAGGTAGTCTGGGCGTGACGCAGGGAGGTAACCGCCCCCGTAAATTGGTTGGCAAAGCTGGTCTGGATAATGGAGTTGAGCTGGATGACCGAACCCGATATCAGGGTGGGGATGGCCAGACGCATAAGTCTCTTATAGCCGGGATCCTTCAAGTCGATCATGGGTCTGTAATGAATGACCCGCCGGGCCATGAAGGCCAGGTAGATAAAATTGACCACGGCGGAGATAACCACTCCGAGCGCCACCTTGGCCGGGGCCTGGGCGGACTGGTCACCCCAGCGCAGCATGAAGAATATGCAGACGACATTGTAGAGGGTCGTCGTGAAGGCGGCCCTCTGGAAGAGCTTATGGCCGTTCAGGACACCGACACACATACCGGCCAGAAAGAGGAAGACGGTCTGGGGGAAGAGCATCCGGGCCACCATGACAGCCCGCTCGATGATGGCCGCGTCCTTGTTGGGGTTGTATACCTGGATCAGGGGGCCGGCAAAGACCTCACCCAGGAGAATGGCGGCCAGGAAAGCGATCAGGAAGACATTGATCAGGGTGCTGAGGCTCTTCCAGAGCTTCTTTTCCTCATCGCGGGCCAGGGCCGAGGCGACAGCCGGCGTGACGGCCGCTGCAAAGGTTCCGCCGACCAGCAGCTGGTAGAAGAGATCAGGTATCTGGAAGCCGATGAAATACGCGTCCGTATTGACGCCGTATCCGAAGGTGGGGGCGATCAGGATCTCCCGGGCAAAACCCGTAAGTTTTGCCGTCGCCAGTGAGAACATGAGCAGGGCCGTCGCCCGGCCCGGGGACAGGACCCGCATACCGGCCTGGCGCGGGTCTGTCAAAAGCCCGCTGTACTCCTTCTTCCGCCTCCTCATAGGTCAAGCAGCCGCCTTCTCAGGAGATCGAGTCCCGTATAGGCGGCCCGGAGTCTCACCCGGTCCCGGTTGCCGGGGAAACGGTAATGACGGGCTTCTGCCGCCATCCCCCTGCCCGCGCTGGCAAGCCAGACCGTACCGACAGGCAATTCATCGCTTCCTCCTCCGGGCCCCGCAATCCCCGTGATCGCGAGGGCCAGATCCGCCCCTGTCCTGGCCAGGCATCCCTCTGCCATAGCCAGGGCGCAGGCCTGACTGACCGGCCCCTCTTCCTCCAGGATGGCCTGGGGTACGCCCAGCAGCTGGTGTTTCATAGAATCCTGATAGGTGATAAATGCGCCCAGGAGGGCTTGGGAGGCGCCCGGAACGGAAGCCAGGGTGGCGGCAGCCAGGCCGGCCGTGCAGGATTCGGCAAAGGCGCAGCTGAGGCCCTTCCCGAGTAAAAGATCGAGGAGGACCGCCTCCAGGTGGCGGGGGCCGATCTCAAAAACATAGTCCCCCAGCCGGCTGCGGAGGGCCTCAACAACGGGCCCCGTCCTGTCCTGGTCCTCTTTCCTGTCTAGCCTTTGTGTGATCCGGAAGACAAGTTCCGTTGGCGAGGCATAGGGCGCCACGGTAACCTCCTGCCCTTCAATCAGATCGCGGATGCTTCTTTCCGCCTCCGATTCGCCGATGCCGAAAAGCCTCACATAGCGATGGATGAAGTCATATTTGACATAGGGCTCAAGCAGGTCCCGGGCCTTCGAAAGGAACATGGGTTCCATCTCCTGGGGAGGTCCGGGCAGGAGGAGGAGGGCCCTCTCCTTCCCTCCCAGGGTCAGTCTTATGAAGGAACCCGGCGCCGTCCCATTTTCATTTATCAGGACGACCGCCCCTTCCGGGACAGTTGGGTAGGGGGCGAAGCCCCCGTAGACCCCTCCCGGGTATCTTTCATCCAGCGCCTCCCTGACCGAGGGGTCATCGACCAGCGCCAGCCCGGCAATCCGGGCCGCGACGGCTGCCGTCACATCATCCGCCGTGGGACCCAACCCTCCCGTCAGGAGGACCAGGTCATTATCCTCCAGGGCCGACCGGATAGCCCGCTCCAGACGCCTGGCATTATCCCCGACCACGGTATGCCGGTAGGTCGATATACCCAGTTCGGTCAGATGCCTGGACAAAAAATGGGCATTGGTGTCGACCGTCTGCCCCAGCAGGAGCTCGGTTCCGACTGAAATGACCTCCGCTGTCTCAATTGCGAATTCCAACTTACCCAAGGCCGTCCGGTCCATGATCTTCCACTGAAAGCTGCTCGTATTGATCCCGCGTGATCAGGACCTTGCGCGGTTTACTGCCTTCAAAAGGCCCGACATAGCCGAGTTCGCTCAGCCTGTCCACCAGCCTGGCCGCCCGCGGGTAGCCCACCTGAAGCTTGCGCTGCAAGAGGGAAACCGCCGCGTAATCGGCTTCGACCACCATGCGGAGAGCTTCCATCAAGAGTTCATCCTCACCATCTTCTGAGATATCCCCCTTGCCAGGCCCGTCAGGGTTTTCGATGGCAGCCGCCACCTGGTCGTCGTAATCCTCCGGATAGTAGCTCTTTATAAAGGAGAGGATGCGCTCGACCTCACTGTTGCTGACGAAGGCCCCCTGTCCCCGGATGGACTTGACGGAACCGATGGGGTAGTAGAGCATATCGCCCCGGCCAAGCAACTTCTCCGCCCCGCCAGAGTCGATGATGGTCCGTGAATCAACCTGGGAGGCGACGGCGAAGGCGATACGGGAGGGAATATTTGCCTTGATAATCCCGGTGATGACATCTACGGACGGCCGCTGGGTGGCGATGATGACATGGATGCCCACTGCCCTGGCCTTGGCCATAAGTCTTGATATGGCGTTCTCCACCTGGTGTTGTGTCACGGCCATGAGGTCAGCCAGCTCATCAATGACGATCAGGATATAGGGGATGGTCTCCTCCTCTTCCTTGCCCTGTTTTCCCTTCCTGACTGCCTCATTGTAGGAATCAATGTCTCTCACCTTCTTCTCGGCAAAGAGGCGGTAGCGCCGGTCCATCTCCGCCACAGCATAGTTCAGGACCCCGTAAGCCTTCTCGGGGTTGGTGACAACCGGCTGCAGGAGATGGGGGATCCCGTTATAGACATTGAGCTCAACAATCTTGGGGTCGATCATGAGCATGCGGACCTCTTCCGGCGAGGAGCGGTAGAGGATGCTGACCAGGATGGAGTTGATGCAGACTGATTTACCGGATCCCGTCGCGCCCGCGATCAGGAGGTGGGGCATCTGGCCGAGATTACAGAGGATGGCCTCGCCTCCGACATCCCGCCCCAGCGCTGCCACAAGCGGGTTTTTCTCCCGCCTGAACTCCTCTGACTCAAGCAGGCTCCTGAGCAGGACCGGCCGCATCCTCTTGTTGGGTATCTCGATGCCGATGGCGGCCTTGCCGGGGATGGGAGCCTCGATCCGCACCCCCATGGCAGCCAGGCTCAAGGCGATGTCATCGGAAAGATTGACGATCCTGCTGACCTTGATCCCCGGGCCGGGCGCCAGCTCGAAACGGGTGATGGTCGGTCCGGTCGTATAATTTACGATCTTGGCGTCTACACCGAAACTGTCCAGGGTTTCCTCAAGCTTGCGTCCAAGTTCACGGATCTCCCTGATTTCCTGCGAGCTCTTCTTCATCCCCTTGTCCTCTTTCAGGAGGGTCAGGGGGGGAGGCCGGTATTCCGCCAGTACACTCAATTGTTCGTGACGCCGATCCAGGGCCGGCCTTTTACCTGCAAGCTCCCTGCCTCCTCCCGGAGTCAGGGAAACAGGGGGTCGCATACCGGAGGAAGATTTATGATCCAGAGGAGGAAGCAGTTCTCGCGGCTCATCAAACGGCTTTCCGTCCGCAGGGGTGAAGAGGTAGGGCACGCCTCCCAGGGGTTGGCGCGGCGTGCTTTCACTTCCCACCCCCTGGTAGCCGGCTGGCGGTTTCTGAAAGTCCAGTCCCCTGGAGTCAGTCCCCATCCCTTCCGGTGGGGGTCCCTCCTTGAAGAAGGACTCCCAGCCCTGGGGCCCCCTCCCCGTCCGATCGGCTGCTTCGCCTTCTCCCCCGTCCGGCTTGACCCCCTCCTGCCCCTCCCTCTCCCGGCTTCTGCCAAGGAGGCGGGTAAGGAGGCTGGTCCGTCCCTGTTCCAGGCCGGCTTGCCCTCCTGTTTCCTGGCTGCCCCCTGGTCCTCTTTCGGGCAGGTCCTCGCTCATGGCGGCCCTCCAGTCCGCCATCCTGGAGGGGGACAGACCGAAGGCAAAAACAAGAACCGTGGCCAGGAAGGCAAAAAGGATAATCAGGGCACCTGTCAAGCCGGCGACACGCTCCAGGGAAAGGCCGATCAGGCCCCCGGCCAAACCACCACTCAACTTGTTGTCCAGGCTGATGGCGTCAGGGAAGCGGCCGAACCGCCACAATTCACCCAGGAGGTGAAAGCCGCCGATTGCCTTCTCGGGCAGGGGTTGGATTACCTGGCTGAGGTTTTTATAGGGCAGGGCATAGAGGGAGATAAAGCTGGTCCCGGTCAGGTAGATCAGGAAAAGCGAGCCGGCCTGTCTGGCAGTGACCGACTGCTGGCGCTGCAAAAAGAACATAAGGGAAAAGGCGAGCAGGATGAGGGGCAGCAGGAGGGCCAGGGTACCGAAGAGGCCTGAAGTGATCGTAGACAAGGTCCGTCCCAACCAGCCCGTCCAATTGGTTGGCGCGTAGAGGGCAAAGGCCAGGAGAAGGGCCAGGGCCAGAAAGAGGGTTCCGAGGATATCGCGCTGCTGGCGACGTGTCAAACGGCCAGCCTCATTTCCGTCTACTTCCCGCATAAAATCGCGCCTAACTCAGAAAGCCCATGCGCAGGGCCGCCAATAGAAGTCCCAGACAGGTCTTGCCATCCGTAAGGGTGCCGTCCACGATCTCCTTGAGGGCCGCTCTGAGGGGCAGGCGCTCACAGGCGATGAACTCACCCTCATCAGGTCTGGCATAGCCCCGGGTCAAGCCATGGGCCAGGTAGATATGGATGACTTCGTCGCTGATGCCCGGTGAGGGTTGAAAACGGGTTAGGAGCTCCCAATGGTCAGCTGTCAATCCTGTCTCCTCGGCCAATTCACGGCGGGCACAGGTCAGAGCGTCTTCAGGCAATTCCAGTTTCCCGGCAGGGATCTCACGGAGGGGTCCGCCTGTCCCTACGCGATACTGGTGGACAAGATAGACATAGGAATCCCCGTCCAGGGCGACGACACAGGCCCCGCCAGGATGCCGGACAAGTTCCCGGCTGGTCTCGCGTCCATCAGGCAATCTGACCTTTTGCAGTTCTACGGTAAATACCCGGCCGATGAATCTGGGGTCAACCTGGAGCAATTCTTCATGGAGGATCGGTTCCGCCAGACAAGCGGGCTGGCGCGAACCCGGCACATAGAGGAACTCGGATTCCTGGGATGGGGGGACCTTGTCCCCCCCTGACAGGACAGCCCGCATGCTTGGGCTTCGTTTGTCGGGACCGGAAGACCGTCCCTCCCGCCTGTCATCTCTTCCCCTGCTCATCGCCACCTCAACTCCAGCCTCAAAGTCACGTATTCCGGCTTATTTCATTGACCGCCATTTTATCACAACGGTTATTGTATTCGTTGTCAGAATGGCCCTTCACCTTGTGCCAGCTTATATCGTGGCGGAGATTCTCCGCCCACAGGCCCTCCCAAAGATCCTGATTGGCGACCGGCATCTTGGCCGAATTCTTCCAGCCCCTTTTCTGCCAATTCTCAATCCAGTTCTCATTGAAGGCGGATACCAAATAGGCGCTGTCGCTGTACAGATCAACCCGGCAGGGCCGGTTCAGGGAGCGGAGGGCTTGAAGCGCCGCCGTCAACTCCATCCTGTTATTCGTCGTGTCGGGTGAAAAGCCGGAAATCTCCTTCTCCACCCCCAGGGCCTGGATGATGGCCGCCCATCCGCCGGGTCCCGGATTGCCCGAACAGGCGCCATCCGTGTGGATGATCACCCCGGTAAGATCCGACTTCCTCTTCTTACTCTTCATCATGCCATTATTATACATGAGCCACCGGCCGGCGGCGGCCAGGCCTCCTGGAAGGCCCCGCCCCATGGCAAAGGGGATGTCCGCGATGGGACATCCCCTTCTGGTCGGAGTGACAAGACTTGAACTTGCGACCTCTTGCACCCCAAGCAAGCACTCTAGCCACCTGAGCTACACCCCGATCTTGTGTGGAGAACCCCGGCTTGGCAGCCGGGGCCCTCATCTGGCAGGGGAGACAGGATTCGAACCCGCAACCCACGGTTTTGGAGACCGTTGCTCTACCGTTGAGCCACTCCCCTCCTTCGGTGGCCTTTGACCGCCACCGGACGGCGTCCATCATAGCAAAGAGATGAAAGCCATGTCAATCAAACAATTCCTAGAAACTGCGTTCTTTCCTGGGATCGCCCCGGCGACCGCCCCGGTCATCACTATCCCGCCTGGGGGCACGGTCATCGTTGTCCCGCCTGGGGGCCCGGTCACGGTTGCCGCTTCCACGGTAGGAGGAAGAACGTCCACTGTCCCGTCCGCCGTCGCGGCCACCCCGGTCATTCCGGCGATAATCACGACTGCCCCGCGAGCTGTCCGAACGCCTTCCGCCGCGTCCGCCTGAACCCTCATCCTCACGCTCCACATAGCCTTCCGGTTTTTCCATCAGGTCACGCATGGACAGGTTGAGCCGGCCCTGGTCATCTATTTCACTGACCGCCACCTTAACCTGATCCCCAACCTGGACGACATCTTCAACGCTGTTGACACGGTTCCAGGCCATCTTGGAAATATGAACAAGTCCTTCTTTCCCCGGGGCGATTTCAACGAAGGCCCCAAAGGTCATAAGCCGGGTCACAACACCGTCAAAGACAGCGCCTGGCTCCGGATCAAAGACAATGGCGCGGATGATGCCCATGGCCTTCTCCCTGGCCTCGGTATCGGTTGAGGCAATATAGACGTGCCCGACCGGACCATCTTCCTCAACATCAATCTGGGCACCGGTAAGTTCCACGATCCGGCGGATCACCTTGCCGCCCGCCCCGATCACCTCACGGATCTTGTCCGAGGGGATGTCGATGGTATCGATCTTGGGTGCGAAGGGTGACAATTCGGCCCTGGGCTCGGCGATGACGGGGTTCATGGCCTGGTCAAGAATCTCCAGCCTGCCCTTATGGGTCATGGCGAAGGCATCCCGGATTATGTCGAGCGTAAGTCCGTCAACCTTGATATCTACCTGTACGGCCGTGATGCCGTCACGGGTACCCGCCACCTTGAAGTCCATGTCACCGAAGAAATCCTCGATGCCCTGGATATCCATAAAGACCAGATAACGGTCCAGATCCTCGGGATCGATGATGAGGCCCGATGAAATACCGGCGACCGGCTTGCTGATCGGGACCCCGGCCGCCATAAGGGCCAGGGAACTGGAGCAGACTGAAGCCTGGGAGGTCGAGCCGTTCGACATGGTCACTTCCGATACACAGCGGATGGTGTAGGGGAAGTCGTCAAGATCAGGCAGGACAGGTACCAGGGCGCGCTCCGCCAAGGCCCCGTGGCCGATCTCACGACGTCCGGGTGAACGGTTGGGTCTGGCCTCTCCTACGCTGTAGGCGGGGAAGTTGTACTGGTGCATGAAACGCTTGGACTCCCTGGTGTCGACACCGTCGAGCCGCTGGGCGTCATCCACCGTACCCAGGGTACAGATGGTCATAACCTGGGTTTGGCCACGCGAGAAGAGTGCCGAACCATGGACACGCGGGAAGAGGTCGATCTGGGCAACAAGCGGCCGGATCTCGTCCAGGCCACGGCCGTCAACACGCCGTCCCTCGGCCAGCAGATATTCGCGCACGACCAGCTTTTCCAGCTCGTCGATCACCTGGGCCGTGAAGCCGGTGTCTTCTTCGAATTTCTCTTCAATGAAGGAACGGATATCGGCGCTGAGCTCAGCTACCGCCTGGTCACGTACGGACTTGTCGGCAGACAGGACCGCCTGACGCATCCGGTCACGGAAGTCGTCACGAACGGCGTCGAGGAGAGCTGCGGGCGCCTTATTGGATTCGTAGGAGAACTTCTCCTGGCCGATCTCCTGGCGCATGCTGATAATCAGGCGGCAGATAGACTGGATGACCTTCTGCCCCTGCTCAATGGCCTCGATCATCTTCTCTTCGGGAACCTCATCGGCTCCGGCTTCGATCATACAGATCTTATCCTCTGTCCCGGCCAGGAAGAGGTCCAGATCGGATTTCTCACTGTCCTCCAAAGAAGGATTGATGACAACCTCGCCATCAACCAGCCCTATTTGGACGCCGGCGACCGGACCGTTCCAGGGAATATCTGAAATCGAGAGGGCGGCCGATGTCCCGATCAGGGCCGCAACCTGCGGTGAGTGATCGTGATCGACTGACAAAATCAGGTTGTTGACGACCACATCCCTCCTGAGATCATCGGGGAAGAGCGGCCGGATGGGCCTGTCGATTGAGCGGGCGATCAGGACGGCATTCTCGGTCGGACGGCCTTCACGTTTCAGAAAACCACCCGGGATCCGTCCCACGCTATACATCTTTTCCTCGTAGTCCACGGAGAGCGGGAAATAGTCAATCCCTTCCCGGGGCTGGGCCGAGGCGGTCACTGTCGTAAGAACGGCGGTGTCCCCGTAACGGACGAGTACGGCGCCATTGGCAAACTGCGCCAGTTCACCCGTCTCCAGCGTCAAGGGGCTGCCCATGAGCTGCATTTCATAAATTCGTTTTTGCATGTTCCTTATACCTCCATAAGCAGAACATCTGCGACGGCTTGGGGCTCGCCTTCTGTAGACGCTTAATAGGCCCGACCAGCCCCTGCGGTCGCTTTTGATTAGTTTCTCAAGGGAGTCAGACGACAGGCAATAGAGTGTAGAGTCCGCCTCCCTTCCTATCGGAAGAGCCGCGCAATCTACGTCCCACTGCCTGTTCCCGACTCCTCAACCCTTACAGGATGACGGCGGTCATGATGACCGCCGTCCTGGTTGCTGTCGTTAACGTCTTAGACCCAATCGGGCAATTAAGGTGCGGTAACGCTCAATGTCAATCTTGATCAGATAGTCGAGCAGGGCACGCCTTTGGCCGACAAGTTTCAACAATCCGCGCCGGGAATGGAAATCCCCTTTATGGATTTTCAGATGCTCCGTCAGATGACTTATTCTCCAAGTCAGGAGAGCCACCTGAACCTCCGGCGATCCTGTATCATCCGGATGCGTCGCATAGGCGTCAATGAGGGTCTGTTTCGTTTCTTTGTCCATATTTCCTCCTATACTCCCGAATCAGCGTCAGGGCCGGACACAGCCACAAACCATGATTGGGAATGAACTGCCGACAATTGTAGCATAAGAGCAGGCGCGGTTCCATAGCAAATGCGCCATTTATTGGTATTTGGCCGCCTCCCACAAGAAGATGGCGCCAGCCGCGGCGACATTCAGGGATTCAGCCCGTCCCCGCATGGGAATACGGATAACCCTGTCAACAAGGTCGAGCGTTTCAGCGGAGAGTCCGCTGCCTTCGTTGCCCAGTATCAGGGCGGTCCTTTTCCCAAGGTCCAACCCTTCGGCCAGGCTGTCGCCCTCCAGGCCTGACCCGAGCAAGGTGAATCCAGCCTCCTTGAGCGTTTCCAGGGCTCTGGCCCCCCTCCCCGCCGATTCGAAGACCGGAAGGTGAAAGAGGGATCCCATGCTGGCCGCGACCGTTTTCTGGTTCCAGATCGAGGCAGAGGCCCCGGACAGGAGAAGGCCATCAAAGGCAAAGGCATCGGCCGTCCGGATCAGGGTTCCCACATTGCCTGGATCCTGGATATCCTCCAAGACCAGCAATCGGTAGGTCCCCCTTTCCTCCAAAGCCGCAAGCCAGGGAAGAAGTCCGGTAACAGGCGGCACGACGAGCGCAATGACCCCCTGGGCCGTCTTCTGGGTCGAGGCCCGGTTGAATAAGGGGGCCGACAGGAAGATAAGGCGGTCAGACCCTGCCAGGTCTTTGTAGGGGCCAGCCTCTCCTGTCAGCCTTATGAGCGCCTTCCTCCCCTTCTCATCATCCGGGAAGAAGAGATGATCCGGCTGGATACCTGAAGCCGACAGATCGCCCACGTGACGGAGGCCCTCCACGGCGATAAGGCCCAACTTCCTGGCCTGATGGGGGGATTTCAAGGCCATCAGCTTCTTGTAAAGTGGATTTTCCTTTGATTCGATCAGGCGCATATTCAAGTGCCCGGAAGGTTAAAGGCGGATCACTCCGCCTTCTGCCCCTCCCAAACTACCCCTTCCGGTCTCAGGAGACCTTCAAGGCGGATTTTGAAATATTGACAAGTTCGGTGAAAGCCGGCTTATCGTTGACGGCCAGGTCTGCCAGGGCCTTTCGATCCAGCGCCACACCGGCCAGGTTCAGCCCATTGATGAAACGGCTGTAGCTCAAGCCATTGGCCCGGGCGGCGGCATTGATGCGGGCAATCCAGAGGCGACGGAAATCGCGCTTCTTCCTGCGGCGGTCCCTGTAGGCATACTGGCCCGACTTCATCACGGCCTGGTTGGCGACCCTGTACTGGGTCCCCTTGCGGCCAAAGTAACCTTTCGCCCGCTTCAGAACTCTTTTATGGCGCCGGCGCAGGACCGGCCCTCTTTTAACTCTAGACATGGTATTATCCTCCCCTTCTTCTTAAATACACCGAAATTATTTATAGGGTAAAAGCCGGCGCAGGCGTTTGGCGTCCTGCGGCGATACCAGGGTGGTCTTGCGCAGATTGCGTTTCCTCTTCGGTGACTTTTTTGTCAATATATGGCTCGTAAAGGCCTGGGAACGAAGATATTTCCCCGAACCGGTCACCTTATAGCGCTTTTTTGACGAGCTGTGTGTTTTCTGTTTAGGCATAGCAATGCCCTCCCTTCAGGTTTTCCGTAACTCTATGCGATCGGGGCCCTGCCCCTGCTTGTCAGTCTTTCAAAGGCGACAGGAACATGATCATGTTCCGGCCTTCTGCCTTGGCGGGCCGGTCCACGGCCCCAAGATCCGAGACAGCCTCAACAAAATCTTCCATTACACCGTAGCCCTGGTCCGTGTGGGCCATTTCCCTGCCCCGGAAGCGGATGACCACCTTGACCCGGTCACCGGCCTCAAGAAAACGTCTGGCATTTCTCACCTTGACATCGAAATCATGTTCCTCCGTCGTCAGTTTGAGCTGGACTTCCTTGACGTTGACGGTCTTCTGGTTTTTGCGGGCCTCGCGTTTCTTCTTTTCCTGTTCAAACACATACTTGCCGTAATCCATGATCTTGCAGACGGGATTATCGGGCGAGGGTGAAATCAGGACCAGATCAAGGCCAGCGTCGTACGCCCTGCGCTGGGCGTCCTCTATGGGTACAACACCTATCATGTCTCCGGTTTCATCGATCAGGCGCACTTGAGGGAACCTTATGTCCTCATTGATCGAATGGCCTCTGTTTGCTTGTCTGATATCCAATCTCCTTTCGGGCAATAAAAAAGCGGTCTTGTCCCGCTCAACAAAAACCGCCTGCCCTGTCCGGTGTCTGTGAACCTCATCGCGTAAGCTGGAGGTGAGAAGCGGAACTTCTACTTATTCGCAAGTGAGTATAACGGTTCTTGCAAGCCCCGTCAAGCAGAATTACCGGCCGGCCCCCTCCTGTGGTAAAGGTATTTGAACAGTTCCCCCGAGAAGAAGGGGATCAGGACCAGTCCCAGGATGATGGCCCAGTCCCTTACAAGGAGGGGGATCGTCTTGAAATACTGATCTACAAAGGGGATATAGATAACCGCCAGGGTCAGGGCCAGAGAGAGGAGGACAGCCTTATTGAGAGCCCTGTTGGAGAAGAATCCGAGCCTGAAGACGGATACATCCTCTGAGCGCGCCGAGAAAACCCGGAGGATCTCAGAGAGGATAAGGGACAGGAAGGCATAGGTCCGGGCCCCCCAGGAGGGAACCGTAGCCGGCTGTGGCATAAGTGTGAAGGCCGGAACCGCCAGGCCCGCCTCCGTCAGGTCCGGGTAAAGGGTGCGGCCTATATTAAAGGCAATGAAGACCGTAACAAAGATGGCGATCGCCTGAAAGACAATGGACCAGGCCATGGGCCGGTCAATAATGCGTTCCCCCTTCCCCCGGGGCGGCTCCAGCATTATGCCCTCCTCCGCCCTCTCCCGGCCAAGGGCCAGGGCAGGGAAACTGTCGGTTACCAGATTCAGCCAGAGCAGCTGGACCGGGATCAGGGGCGTAAAAGCCGGCCCGAAGAACATACTGGTCAAAAAGACGACCAGGATCTCCCCCATATTACAGGAAAGCAGGAAGCCGACTACCTTCCGGATGTTGGCGTAGATGACCCGGCCTGCCTCGACCGCGCTGACGATGGTCCCGAAATTGTCATCCGTCAGGATCATATCGGCGGCACCCTTGGCCACCTCCGTGCCGGTAATCCCCATTGCGACCCCAATCTCGGCCGCCTTGAGGGCCGGGGCGTCATTGACGCCATCCCCCGTCATGGATACGATCCGGCCCGCCCGTTTCAGGGCCTGTACAATCCTGACCTTATGTTCCGGGGAGACGCGGGCATAAACTGAGGTCATCTCCACAATCTCATAGAGTTCGTCATCCGACATACTTTCCAGCTGCTGGCCGGTAAGGATCCTGTCATCGGGCAGGCGGAGCAGGAGGTCATCCGCGATTGCCGCCGCTGTCGCCTGATGATCCCCTGTGATCATGACCACTGAGATGCCGGCCGCGTGACAAACTTCAATGGCCTCCCTGACTTCCGGCCTGGGCGGGTCGATCATACCCATGAGGCCCACGAAGATCATGGCTTCCTCCGCGCCCGCAAAAGCTTCATCCTCATGCAGCTTGAAGGCAAAGGCCAGTACCCGGAGGGCCTGGCCGGCAAAATCCGTGTTCCGGTCCAGGAGCTCCTCCCTCCTCCCCTCCGTCAGGGGACGGACACCTGAGGCCGTCATCTCCTGGTCACAGCGCTGGAGGATGGTTTCCGGCGCCCCCTTGGTCAACGAATACAATTGGCCATCCTCAAAACGGCAACCCACCGACATCATCTTCCGGGCCGAATCAAAGGGCAGTTCCCAAACCAGGGGCCGGGCCCCGCGAAGTCCCTCGATCGAAAGGCCGGCCTTTGTCGCCGCCGCCAGAAGGGCCCCTTCGGTTGGATCCCCGATCAGGGACGGGCCGTCAGCGTCTGAATTGGCCAGGACGGCGTCGTTGCAGAGGACACCGATCTCCAGCATCCGTTCCAGTGCCGGGTTTTTACAGGGGACCTGGCCCTCCTCCCCCTCCTCGGCCTCAATCCGCCCCTCTCCCCAGTAACCGCTGCCGGAGACCTTGTAGACCCTGCCGTCGGTATAGAGTTTGGTGACGGTCATCTCGTTCTGGGTCAGGGTACCGGTCTTGTCGGAACAGATTGTATTCACACTGCCCAGGGTCTCGACGGCGAGCAGGCGTTTGACGATGGCGTTCTCCCTGGCCATCCGCCTCATTCCAAGCGCGAGCAGGATGGTCACGACAGCCGGGAGCCCCTCCGGTATGGCGGCAACCGCCAGGCTGATGGCCGTCATAAAGAGCGGCAGGGGTTCTCCCCCCTGCAGGAGACCCACCCCAAAGATCACGGCACTGATCAGGAGACAAAGCAGGCCCAGGAGTTTTCCCAGCCGGTTGAGATTGACCTGGAGGGGGGTCATTTCCGTTTCAATCTCTTTCAGGCGATCCGCGATCTTGCCGATTTCAGTATCGGAGGCCGTTGCCACTACCAGGCCGCTTCCGCGCCCATAGGAGATCTCCATGGTACTGAAGACCATATTGGTCCGGTCACCGAGCCCGGGCAACTCTGTAAAGTGGTCTCTGGCGTCCTTGGAGGCAGGAACCGACTCACCGGTCAGGGCTGCCTCATTGGCCCGCAGATTGGCGCTTGAAAATAGGCGGATATCCGCCGGAACCACGTCTCCGGCCTCCAGTTCCACCAAGTCACCGGGCACCAGCTGATTCGCCGGCAACTGGCAGGTCTGTCCAGCTCTTACGACGCGGGCGAAGGGCGCCGACATATTCTTGAGCGCCTCCAAGGCCTTCTCAGCCCTATTTTCCTGGATGGCCCCCAGCAGGGCATTGATGACAACAACGGCCAGGATGATGACAGCGTCGATGGTCTCGCCCAGGGCGGCCGAGATAAGGGCTGCCAGGATGAGGACAATAATCAGGAAATCCTTGAATTGGTTGAAAAGCATGGAGATAAAGGAGGCGGCCTCCTCCTCTTCCAGTTCGTTGGGTCCGTAGCGGGCCAGTCTCCGCCCGGCCTCTTCTTCGCTAAGCCCTTCTTCACGGCTTGAGCCCAGTCGGTCCTCCAGGGCTTCCAAGCTCATCAGGCAGGCGTCTTCATCCTTATTGAAGAAGTCCGCTGCCTCCCGTCCGCTATCCAAGTCTTTTTTCATGGTCGTTCCCAGTTATTCCCCGGTCCTGCCCGCCCCGCTTCCGGGGTTCTCATCTTTTGCTTCCGCCCGGCCCTCATCCAGGACTTCAAGCCTGATCTTGGCGATCCGCCTGTCATCCATCTCCAGAACCGTAAATCTCAAATTGCCAAAACTCGCCTCCGGCCTCTCCTGCGGATCCGGAATCCGGCCCAGCAGGGAAAGGACAAAACCGGCGATGGTATCAAAATCATCGTCTTCCTTGAGGGCGTCGAGGGCCGGTACATAGCGGCCGGCCTCGGCGGGTGTCAGGAGACCACTGAAGACATAGGAGCCGTCACTGTTGATGATCACGCTGGTCTCCGGCGCGTCATACTCATCCTCAATCTCACCGACGATTTCCTCCAGGAGGTCTTCAAGGGTCACGATACCTTCCGTGCCCCCATATTCATCGACCACAACCGCCATGGTGATCTGCTGCCTTTTCATCTCCTTGAAAAGAAGGTCTATCTTCTTGCCCTCTGGGACAAAAAAGGCCGGCCGGAGGATCTGGCGGAGGGAAAAACCCTCCTGCCTGCTGTCTTTTTCGACACGGAGGAGGTCCTTGACTGTCAGTACACCCGCGATGTCATCGATATCCTCCTCGTAAACAGGGAATCGGGAATAGCGGGCATGGGCGGCGATTTCAACCGCCTGGTCATAAGTGGCGTCAAGGGGTACCGCCTTGACCGATACGCGGGGCGTCATAATCTCGGAGACATACTTGTCGTCAAAGGCAAAGATATTGTTGATAAGGTCGGCCTCCTCCTCCTGGAGGTCCCCCTTCCCGGCCCCAGCCTCGACCAGGATCCGGATCTCCTCCTCCGTCACCCGCTTGGCCGTCTCCGCCGGATCGATGCCCAGGATCCTGAGGACGCCATTCCCGGACCATTCCAGGAGACGGGTAAAGGGATAGAAGAGAAAGTCAAAGACCCGAAGTATGGACGCGATCGACAAGGCGAGCGCTTCCGGCTTACGAATGGCCAGCCGCTTGGGGACAAGCTCCCCCAGGACCAGGGTGATATAGGAGAGCAGGATGGTCAGGAGGACGACCCATACCATCCGGAGCGAGGGTCTGGTCAGAAGAGGGTCCATGAGGGCGTAGACCCTGCCGGCCAATTTCTCCGCCGCAAAGGCGCTGGAGAGGAAACCGGCCAGGGTGATGGCCACCTGGGTTGTCGAGAGAAAGCGGGTCTTGTTGTCAACAAAGTGGAGAAGGCGCTTGGCTCCTGTATGGCCGGAGGCCGCCATTTGACGGATCTTGTTGTCATTTTGCATGACAACCGCCATCTCGGCGGCTGAAAAGAAACCATTGACCAGGATGAGGATGAAAATCAGGATTAAATCGAACCAAAGCGAACCACGGACCGATCCGACGCTTACTTGTTTTTCGAGTAGGGCCCTCCAAAGAGGGCCGGTACAGCTACTGCCGTCCAATGAGCCTTACCTCCATAAGTCCCGGGGGACTGCTTCGAACGCTTTAACTTAAAGCCTTGTAGGGACGAAGCGACATTATGCTAGCAAAAACAAGGGCGATAATCAACGCTGATCGCCAGGCCGCTTATCCTGGCAGGATCTCCAGCCTGGAAAACAGTTTTCCGATCGATTCGTTGACCGCGAGATCAGCCTCCCTGTCATAGGGGGTCGCGTCAAGATTGACCAGGACCAGTTTTGAACCGGGTCTGCGATAGTGGATCAGGCCGGCAGCGGGATAGACCGTCATGGAGGACCCCCCCACAATGATCAGGTCAGCTCCGGCGATGGCGTCAACTGCCCCCCTCAGGACCTCCTGGTCCAAAGACTCCCCGTACATGACCACATCCGGCCGGACGAAACCGCCACAGCCCTCACCTTTGCAATAAAAAGCCCCGCTTGAGGCCGCGACCTCCGCCAGCGGGTAAGGGGTTTTGCAGCGCTGACAATAGAAGCGCTCTCCGTTGCCGTGGAGCTCATAGATTTTCCGGGTCCCCGCCTTTTGATGAAGGCCGTCGATATTCTGGGTAATGACGGCGGACAGCCTCCCTTTTCCCTCCATTTCCGCCAGCTTTTCGTGGGCGGCATTGGGGAGGATACCCTCCAGGATGAAATACTTCCTGTAAAATTCGTAGAAGTCCGCGTGATGGCTGTTCATATAATCTATGGAGAGATAACGCTCGGCTCCCCCCATTTGTGCGTAGAGCCCTGTCGCGCTTCGGAAATCTGGAACCCCGGATTCGGTCGAGACACCGGCCCCACCGAAAAATACGGTATCTTTCGATTCATGGATCCATTCCGTCAGGGTTTTCATTACAGTATCCTTGATCATACAGTCCTTCACTTTCATTAATTTTCTGGAGATTTGACCGGCTTGTCTATCCTCATGATGATAGCATACCAGGCCTTCCAACTTATTCCTGCCATGAAAGAGGGGGCCCTTCCGAGACTGGATTTATCGGAAGAGCCCCCTTCTGCTTCTGGCCGTCAGACCAGGTTTTACCGACCCTAGAGCTTCATGCAGACATCCCAGGCACGCCAGATTACGGTGCGGAGATTACCCACCTTTTTGGCATCGCCGACCAGATGGACCCGCCCGCCTGACTTGACCAGGGGGGTCGGATCGTAGCCGATCGCGACAATGACGGCATCGGCATCAAGGTCGAAGACCTTCCCCTCCTTATCCTGGACGGTCACGCCGTCTTTCCTTATCTCCAGGACCTTGGTGTTGAGGTAAACCGGGGTTTCCTTGAAGGCCAGCATCTCCCGGAGGAAGGAGGAGTTGGCCAGGCAGACACCGGGGACCGCAATCAAGTCCTCCATCATCTCAACGACCTGCGGCTTTTTCCCCTTCAGTATCAGGTCATAGGCGATCTCACAACCTGTCTGACCGCCACCGACGACGATCACCCGGTCGCCGACCTCCGTCCCTGAAAGATATTCAACCGCTTCCAGGGCGTTTTCCAGGCCTTTGATGGGCGGGCGCTTGGGCGCCGAACCCGTGGCGACGACCACCTCATCCGCCTCCAGCGAATTGATATCGGTGATTTTGGTATTGAGCTCCACCTTGATGGGCCTTTTGGCCATCTCCCGCCTGTACCATTCGATCAGGGCCTTGTCCCTCTTCTTGAACTCAGGGGCTGCCGCGGGGATGAAGACCCCGCCCAGGACATCACCTGCCTCATAGAGGGTGACCTGGTGGCCGCGGTCGGCCAGGACCAGGGCTGATTCCATGCCCCCGATACCACCGCCTATGACCGCGATCCTCTTCGCCCTGGGGGCCTTTTCCAACTTGTATTTCCCTGACTGCATGGTCCGCGGGTTGAGGGCGCAGCGGGCCATCTTCATAGCGTCGCCCAGGGGCTGGATATTGGCCGTCCCCTTGTATTTCGCCATGGTGAAGCAGGCATTATGGCAATCGATACAGGGCTTGATATCCTCCTCCCTGTCCTCCATAAGTTTGGTCACCCAGGCCGGATCGGTCAGGAATTGTCTGGCGACGCCCATGGCGTCGATTTCCCCCTCCTGGATGGCACGGGCTCCGACCCCCGGGGTCATCTTGCCGGCGCATACGACCGGGATGTCAACAAACTGCTTGATATGGGAGACATAGGACAGGTTGCAGTTTTCCGGCATATAGGCCGGCGGATGGGCCCAGTACCAGGCGTCATAAGTGCCATTGTCGCAGTTCAGCATGTCATAGCCGGCCTCCTGCAGGAACTTGACTGCCTTCTCCGATTCCTCCATATCCCGCCCGACCTCGACATAGTCGTCCTCACCGGGAACGGCGCCCTGGCCAAAACCCTTGGTCTTGGACACGACGGAATAACGGAGCGAGACGGGGAAATCGTCCCCGCAGGTTTTTTTAATGGCTTTGACTATGTCGGCCGCTATCCTGTAACGATTCTCGAAGGAACCCCCATAGTCATCCGTTCTCTGGTTGGTGTATTTCATGGCAAACTGGTCCAGGAGATAGCCCTCATGGACGGCATGAACTTCGACGCCGTCCACACCCGCCTCCATGAGCAACTTTGAGGTTTTGGCATAGGAGTCGATGATGGCCTCGATCTCCTTGACCGTCAGGGGCCGGGAATTGACATCCTCGGCCCAACGATTCGGCGTGGCCGAGGCGCTGGCGCAAATGTAGTCCATATTGAAGAGGGGTTTGGCCAGGGCCCCCAGGACCTTGTTTTTCATGAGCAGGACCATAAGGTCGTTGACCGCCATGGACCGCCCCATACCAGCCGTGATCTGGACAAACATCTTGGCCCCGGTCTTATGGAACTCCTCCATGAATTCCTTCAATTTCGCGTACTTTCCCCTGCCCTTGTGCAGCCATTGGCCGCCCATAATATTACGGATGGGGGCGATGCCCGGGATGATAAGGCCGGCGTTGTTCCTGGCCCGTTCGAGCAGGAAGTTGGCGGCCTCCTTGTCGAAATGGCTGGGTTCCATCCAGCCAAAGATGGAGGTCCCGCCCATGGGACACATGACAATCCGGTTCTTGATTTCCACTTTGCCGATCTTCCAGGGCGTAAACAGGCTTTGATAATCTTGATTCATTGGGATCTTTCTCTTTCTATTCAACTGTAACCGTGCCGTCCGGGGCCACGGTAAGTGTCATGCCGTCCTCTACATAGTCAAGGAAATCCTGGCCCAGGCTGTCGACGACCGGCATGGAGGCCTCCGTCCAGTTGGCGGCCAGGATGGCGCCCGAAGCGGCCAGCGGATCGATGGGCTTGGAGAAGAGCAGGCAGGCCGGTTGTTTGCCCAGGGCGCAGGCACAGTAAAGGATCATACCCCCCGTCGTCGAACCGATGGTTTCTGGCAGGCAGAGGGCCTTGGCCAGCATGGGTTTCTTATAAATATCGGGATTGTTCTGATCCCCGCACTTGACCTGCTTGTCTCCAAACATAAGGGCTGTCTGGTAACTGGCCAGGGTATTGAAACCGGTTCTGGAGACGAGGGCTTCCGCCTTGGCCTCCCCTGGTGTGATCACCCGTCCTTTAAATACTTTTGACATCCTACTTCCCCCCTTTCGTGATCATTTCCAGGATCTCCTGGTCGGTATAGAAGCGGGCACTCGTATAGGTTCGCAATTTATTCGAGGATGTGATCACCGGCATTTTCTTTGAAAGGGGGTTATTCATATACATGAGGGGGCAGATATAACTCAGGATGATCCCTGTCGCTTCCAGCCGGCCGGCGTAGTCCGTCTTCTCAAATTCGCGGATCACGTCAGGCGCTGAAGTGAATACGGTCGGGACCTTCACCTTGGCGTTTCCAGCCTCCACAAGCCCCTCTTCGACCCGGTCGGTCCAGTCCTTAAGCTGCTGCAGGGTCATATGGGGGCAGCCCATGAAACAAAGCTTGGGCCTGGCGTCAGGATTCTTCCAGATGACGGGATAGCTTGCCTTCACCCTTTCAAGCTCCCTGTCGTCTATGACATAAACCGGCGCCCCTTGACGGATAAGCTGGTCGCTGTATTCCACCGCCTCCGGTGTCAGGTTTTCGACGTGGAAAAGGCCGACGGAACCGTTTGAGGCTGTCGCGGCGCCAAAATCCTTCAAGTAGGCCCGGGCCCGATCGTCAAGTTCCTTGCCCAACCATTTGTCCAGACCCTTGATGTAGGGAACCTGATCGAGTACCTTCATTCCGACTGCCGATCCAAAGAGCTGGGCCTCGGGTAATTTCTCCGTCCTGACTTCCACCACCCAGTCCGCCTTGCGCCCGTCATCGGTCAGGAGTCCGAATTCCGGAACAAAGCCCGCGATCGAGCCCATGAGTTCAATGATGCCGGAATTCCGGTTGCAGCGGGCTCCCAATACGCTGTTGGCGTATACCACGGCTGAAGACTCCGCCCAGGACAGGATATCCCCGCGCTTGGGCACATTCCCCACCTCGGGCAGGTAGCAGGCACAGGTGTAGGCATCTTCGTTCATAAGACCGAACTGTCTCAGCTGTTCCTCGAATGTATCCTGCTTGCTGTACATGATCTTGAAGACCAGGTCCTGCAGGAAGGAGGAGGGTACCTTTTTGTCGAGTGGCCTCGGATCCGCGGAGAATTTCTGCTTGCTGACAGCCTGGTCGGCCAGCAGTCTTTCATAGAGATCATAAACCGGCTCCATGACGCCGATCCCGAAACTGATGACCGTGTGGCCGTATTCACTGGTGACCGGGACCATCCTTTTGGCGGAAAAGGCGTCCCCATACATGACCAGGGTCTTCATCACCCTGGCCATGGTTTCACCCTTCCGGCCGTCGAGCAGTTCCTGCTGCTCACTTGTGAGTTCCATACTTCATCTCCTTTAAGAATTAATATTCGATGGCTCACGAAAGAATAAATCAGGAAGATCGAGCCGCAAATACTCTATCCACTTCCTGATTTATCCTGGTCCGCAACCCTATCATCTATTGGCGATTCTTTCCTGATTTCCAGCCCTGGAAGCCCAGGGTCCGCAAGTCGGCATCCTGTTTCAGTATAGCCTATTGGGCTTGGTTCCGGACTTCAAAATTCTTCAGAAAAAAAGGGGCCTGCCCCTCCAATTCCTCAGAACAGACTGCTAGGCAAAACAAGCCAAGCCAGGTCTGCCGGAGGGATTTCTTCTCCAGGATATTGAAGAATTCCAGAGGGGTCCTGATCCCGGTTCCGCGCCATTTCAGCCAGGCCTCCTTCAGGGTCCACAGTTCGGTGAACCTCCTGTCCCGCCCTGGCTCCTCCTTCAAGACATAGGCCCTTTCATCAGGCGAAAAATAGCTGTTGACGAGGGCCGGCCTGTAAGGGGTCAGCCTCTCGACATCGAGGCCCAGGATCTTGTCTGAAAGGCCACAGACCATAAGGCCTTCCGTATGGGAGATATTGAAATGGAGATGGGGGCAATCCTGAAAAAAGGGTTTGCCGTATTCATCCCGGATAATGACAAGCTCCCTGTCCTCCAGCCCGTATCGGGCCCGGACAAGCCTCCTGACAAAATCCTCGGACTTAAGGTCCTCCCCTTCCGTCCGGCTGTAGTAAACTTCCAGCATCCGGCCCTTTCCCCGACTTTTTTCAGTCCATGAAGTCCAGGATATCTCCTACGGTTTCAAAGGCCCTGACCTCTTCGCTCGTAAGGGTCTTTTCAAATTCGTCATCCATGAGGACGATCAGGGACAGCCTGGCCATGGAATTCCATTTTTTCAGGGACTTGAGTTCCTGGTCAGGGCTCAAGCTGCCCGCCTCGACATCCATTACCTCTTCCAGCAAAGCCAATTTATCTTCCTTTGTCATCTTCAGGTCTCCCCTCTTTGCATAGCCTTCAAAGCAAGGCTTCTTTTGCTCCCGCCAGGCCTTCCAGATCGCTTATGGAAAGGCTGGTAATTTCAAGGCCCTTATGGGCGGCGATACTGAGGGCGAAATTGCTCAAAGTTGTGCCCGGGCCTATTTCAATGAAGTTCCTGACCCCTTCCTCCAAAAGGAGTTCCACCGTTTGATACCAGCGGACGGGCCGGCTCACCTGTTCTATCAGATGCCTCTTGATCTCCGCCCGGTCATCAATCTGCCGGGCAGTCACATTCGAGATAAAGGGAATGGCAGGATCGGAAAAATTGATCCGGTCCAGGTCCTTTTCGAGCTGGAGCCCGGCCGGCTCCAGCAGGCTGCAGTGGAAGGGCGCGCTGACAAGCAGGGGGAGCGCCCGGCGGGCGCCCCGCTCCTTGGCCATCTTCAGGGCCTTCCTCACTGCCTTCTTTTCCCCCGATACAACTGTCTGCTCCTGGGTATTGTAATTGGCGATCTCAAGGATCCCCGCATCAGCCGACTCAGCCACGATCGCCTCAACCTGGTCGACCGGCAGACCGATGATGGCTCCCATCCTCCCGACACCTTCGGGGACCGCCTCCTGCATGTAGAGACCCCGCTTCTTCACAAGGAGGACGGCCTGTGAAAAATCGAGTGTGCCGGCGTTTACCAGGGCCGTGTATTCGCCCAGGCTCAAGCCTGCCGTATAATCGCAGGCAAAACCCTCTTCCTTCAAGACCCTCAAGAGGGCCACGGATGTCGCCAATAGGGCTGGCTGTGTATTTTCCGTAAGGAGGAGTTCTTCCTCCGGCCCCTGGAAGCAAAGTTTTGAGATACTCAGGCCCAGGGCCTGGTCTGCTTCCTGGAAAATCTGTCTTGCCAGCTCAAAGCGGTCATGGAAATCCTTTCCCATGCCGACGTACTGGGCGCCTTGCCCCGGGAAAATAAAAGCGGTTTTCTTCATTCAGTTATTGCCCTTCCAGTCCTCGCGGCCGCCGGTTCGCGAAAGCCCTAAAAATCCTCGGGGCTATTGATGATCCCCTCAGCGAAATAATCGTCCGTTTCAACAACCGGTAAAATATCCCCGGTTTTCAGGCTTGCCGCCAGGGCACCCCAGGAGAAGCCCACACCAAAGCCACAGAGCAGGGCCCTGATTGTCGAATCCTCTGCCTGACCATACTTGTCGCAAAGGGTAAGGGAAATAGACGGCCCCGAAGTATTGCCAAAACTGCTCATACTCATCTGCATTTTTTCCATGGGAATCTTCAGTTTACGGGCAATCTGCTTGTGGTGGAATTCATTGGTCTGATGGAAAACGAAACAATCATAATCGTCAACGCCGGTCGAGGTCTTCTGGAAATAGTCCCTGACCAGATCCATGACGTCGGAAAGGATGAACTGGAAGACCGCCGCCCCGTCTACATGGGTATTGTAGAGGGTCCTTGTGTTCCCGTCAGCCCAGACTCGGGGCTCGGCCGAGGCCTGCATATTCCTGAAACCGCCCGCAGGCACGATGATGGACTTATACTGGCTCCCATCCGACCGGAAGAGTCCCGTCAGGGCTGTCTCATCCTCTGTTTTTTCAAGAAGGATGGCGCTGCCCGCGTCCCCGAAAGCCATGGCGGTTGACTTATCCTCCGGATAGGCCAGCTTGGAAACCGTCTCCGCTACAATGACCAGGGCCCGTTCCATATCCGAGCTTTGCAGAAGTGAGCAGGCAAGATTGACCCCGGATACGAAACCGGAACAGCCCAGCCCCATATCGAAGGCAAAGCATTCCTTCCCCAGACCCAGCCTCTTATGCAGGACAAAAGCCGTGCCCGGCCTCCGGTAGTCAGTTGAGTGGGAGACGAAGATCAGGGCGCCCACAGACTGCCTGTCAATATTCTTTTCGGAAAGGAGTTTCTCCGCCGCCACAAAACCTAAATCCGAGGCGGTTTGCTCCGGTCTTGTCTTATGAAAGGCGAGAATTCCCGTCATTTCCTGAAATTGCCGGACCGCCTCCTCGCCGAATAAGGGAATGAAACTGTCCGTTGTAACCGTGTTCGCCGGGACAGCCGAGGCCATACCGGTAATCGCCAGGTTCGAAAATTTGAAATAGGGCATAAAATATCCTCCTCTTAGGCTATAAGCCTTCCTCTCGAACCATCATAAGATAATTTGTTAAATATGCATAGTAGCCTTCCATTCAGGGAAGAGGGATCAGCGGACTGACCGGCTTGACTCCAACGAGTCCCGGCTTCTTGCATGCTATACTTTCTAGCATAAAGAGCCTGCTTCAAAGATCCTGACGCGGATGCGGGGCCGGCAGGCTGGGAGGAAATTCAATGCATTCGTCTTCATCGGTCATCAGGCCCAATTCCTTGAAAATACTGGCTCTCTGCCTCCTGGTTTTTGCCCTGGTCCTTTCATCCCTTTCCTGCAGCAAGGAGGAACCGGCCGAAAGCGAGCCGGAAGAACCCAGTCAAAGCCAAGCGACTACAAGCCCAACCAGGCCACCGGAAACGACCGGGACGGAAGCCCCCCCTGAACCGGAAGCCGACTTGCTCTTCCCCGACCGCTATCCCTTGGCCTTCATGGTCAATAATGCGGGACCGGCCCGGCCCCAGTCCGGACTGGCCAAGGCTAAGCTCATCTACCAGATCCTGACCGAGGGGAGGACAAGCCGGTTCTTACTTGTGACCGATGCGGAGGAAGGTGTGGTCGGCCCTGTCCGCAGTGCCCGCCCCGCCTTCCTGGACCTGGTTGCCCAGCACCAGGCCTTCTACGCCTATGCCGGCAATTACAACGTCATCGAGGCAAGCTCCCTTGTCAATACCATCCGGATCCTGGATGCCCTTAAGGGTTTTTACGGGATCTATTACCGAAGCAGTCACCGGCAGGCCCCCCACAATCTTTACTGCAAGCTGGAAACCGCCTACAAGCGGGCTGAAAGCAGCTACGGCTCAATCATACCGCCTGAAGCGATACCCGGCCCCCGGGTCTACCGTGAATCCCAGCTCCCCGACGGCGGCCAGGCGGTCGCAGAACTGGACTACCGCTACAGTTCTTTGAAAGAGTCCTTCAAGTTTGACGCGGATAAGAATTGCTACTACAAGTACAATGACGGGACTGTCCTGGTCGATGAACAAAGTGGGGAAAAACTGGAGATTTCCAATATCATTGTCCTCCACCGGCCCCACAGTCTCATGCCCAACGGGGTCCACGTCAAGGTGAATTGGGTCGACAAGGCCGAGGCCGTCTACCTCACCGGCGGCGAAAAATTCGATATCAGCTGGGAAAAGGAATCCCACACCGCCCCCATGCTCTTTTACCTGGCTGGGGAAGAGTTGATCCTGAACCCTGGTCTGACCTGGATAATAGTGGTGGATGACAGCGCCTTGTCAACAGTGGCCTATCGTTGACCTTTCCTTGGCAGCAAATAAATCAGGGACGGCGACCCAAAAGTCGCCGTCCCTGGTACACCATCGGGGATTCGAACCCCGGACCCACTGATTAAGAGTCAGTTGC
>CAZAKT010000002.1:61534-86084 GCA_964486135.1 uncultured Mageeibacillus sp. | reverse complement strand
GGCCCGAGGTGTCGGTCATATTGCCCCGCATACCGGCCAGCTGTTTGATCTGGTCGATATTGCCTCGGGCGCCTGACAAGGACATCATATGGATCGGATTATAAATCCCCAGCTTTTCCTTGAGCGCTTCCGTGATCTCATCTGTCGTTGAACGCCAGATGTTGACCACGGTTCTGTAGCGGCCATCCTCATTCAGAAGGCCGAGCTGGTACTGGTGGTTGATGTGTTCGACCCGTTCCTCCGCCGCCTTGATCAGGTTTTCCTTGACCTCCGGCACGATCATGTCGAAGATACCGATCGAGATGCCGCCAACGGTGGCGTAGTGGTAGCCCAGGGTCTTGATCTCGTCAAGAACGGCCGCCGTCTTGGTAATCCCACAGGTGTGGATCGAACGTTCGATGATCTGGGCCAATTCCTTCTTGCCGACCACAAAGTCACATTCAAGGGCGACCTGGCTGGCAGGATCGGAGCCGCGCTCAACGAAGCCCAGATTTTGCGGGATGATCCCGTTGAAGATGAAGCGTCCCAAGGTTGATTCGACGATCCCCCTGTGGACCTGGCCGTCCCGCTCAATCTCCTGTCTGACCTTGATGCGCTGGCCCAGGGTGATCTGGCCGTTTTCATAAGCCATCATGGCCTCATCGACTCCGGAGAAGGTCCGGATCGCGGCGTCTTCCGCCAGGTCGGGATTGGGCTTCTCATTTGTCAGATAGTAACAGCCCAGCACGATATCCTGGGTCGGAACCGTGACCGGTTTCCCATCCTGGGGCTTCAAAAGGTTGTTTGACGACAGCATAAGGAAACGGGCCTCCGCCTGCGCTTCAGCGGAAAGCGGCACGTGGACCGGCATCTGGTCGCCGTCGAAGTCGGCGTTGAAGGCCGTACAGACCAAGGGGTGGAGCTGGATGGCCCGGCCTTCCACCAGGACAGGTTCGAAGGCCTGAATACCCAGTCTATGGAGGGTCGGCGCCCGGTTGAGCAGGACCGGATGGTCCTTGATGACCTCATCCAACATATCCCAGACCAGATCGCCACCGCGTTCAACCTGGCGGCGGGCTGATTTTATGTTCTGGGCATAGCCGTAGCGCATGATTTCCCTCATGACGAAGGGCTTGAAAAGCTCAAGCGCCATCTCCTTGGGCAGGCCGCACTGATGGAGTTTCAGTTCGGGGCCAACCACGATGACGGATCTACCTGAATAGTCAACCCGCTTGCCCAGCAGGTTCTGGCGGAAACGGCCCTGTTTACCCTTGAGTAAATCAGACAGGGACTTCAAGGGCCGGTTACCGGCGCCCGTGACCGGCCGGCCCCGACGGCCGTTGTCGATCAGGGCATCGACGGCTTCCTGCAGCATCCGCTTCTCATTGCGGATGATGATATTGGGCGCCCCAAGCTGGAGGAGCTTGTTCAAGCGGTTGTTCCGGTTGATGACACGGCGGTAGAGGTCGTTCAGGTCGGAGGTGGCAAAGCGGCCGCCGTCAAGCTCGACCATGGGACGGAGTTCGGGCGGCAGGACCGGCAGAACATCCAGAACCATCCAACCTGGATTGTATTCGGAATTCTTGAAGGCTTCAACGACTTCAAGGCGCTTGATAAGGCGGAGCTTTTTCTGTCCGCGGGCATTTGTCAGTTCATCCCGGAGTTCCGTCGCCAGGGCATCGACATCAATGGCTGCCAGCAGATCGCGGATAGCCTCCGCCCCCATCTTGGCGACAAAGGAGTTCCGTCCGTACTGGAGCATAGCCTCCCGGTAATCGCGCTCATTGATGATCTGCATCCTGGCAAAGGAGGTCACTCCGGGATCAATGACGATATAAGCCGCGAAATAAATCACTTTTTCAAGATTGCGGGGTGACATATCAAGCATGAGGCCCATGCGGCTGGGGATACCCCTGTAATACCAGATATGGGTGACAGGGGCGGCAAGCCTGATATGGCCCATGCGCTCACGCCTGACCTTGGACAAGGTGACCTCGACCCCACACTTGTCGCAAATGATGTTGCGGTAGCGCTTGGTCTTGTATTTGCCACAGTAACACTCCCAGTCACGGGAAGGGCCGAAGATCTTCTCACAGAAGAGGCCGTCCGTTTCCGGTTTCAGGGTCCTGTAGTTGATTGTCTCAGGCTTTTTGACCTCGCCCTTTGACCAGGCCAGGATTTTATCCGGGGACGCGAGGCCGATTCCGATTGCTTCAAAATTTCCTAATTCAGACATTGTGTGCCCCCCTTCCCCTTATTCTTCTTCCTCATCTTGCCCATGCGCGGGCTCCTTGTCTTCTTCATCCGATTCGCTGACGACGGCGCCCTCCTCATCGAGGACCCCATCCGTGAAGCCTTCCGCCCCGAATGCCTCCTCGCCCGCTTCCACGGGTCTGTCTTCACCGAGCAGATTCAAGAGCGTCCGCCCGGTCACAGTCTCTTCCTCTTCCAGATCACTGCTGTCGGGGATATCCAATTCCTCATTTTCCTCTGACAGGATGTGGACATCCAGGCAGAGGGACTGGAGTTCCTTGACCAGGACCTTGAAAGCTTCAGGGACACCGGGTTCCGGGATATTCTCGCCCTTGACGATGGCCTCGTAGGTCTTGGTCCTCCCCCAGATATCGTCCGACTTGACCGTCAGGATCTCCTGGAGGGTGTAGGCCGCACCGTAAGCTTCGAGCGCCCAGACTTCCATCTCCCCGAACCGCTGTCCGCCAAATTGGGCCTTGCCGCCCAGCGGCTGCTGGGTGACCAGCGAATAGGGGCCGATCGAACGGGCGTGAATCTTGTCATCCACCAGGTGGAGCAGCTTCAGGTAATACATGACGCCGACCGTGACCCGGCTCTCGAAGGGTTCCCCCGTCCGACCGTCATAGAGGATGGTCTTGCCGTCGGTCTCCATCCCGGCCTCCTTGAAGGCCGCGACCACATCCTGCTCGTCCGCCCCGTCAAATACGGGGGTGGCCACCTTCCAGCCCAGTTTGCTGGCCGCGGCGCCAAGGTGTACCTCAAGCAGCTGGCCGACATTCATACGGGAGGGTACGCCCAGAGGGTTGAGGACGATATCGAGCGGGGTCCCGTCCGGCAGGAAGGGCATGTCCTCTTCCGGCAGGATCTTGGAGACAACACCCTTGTTGCCATGGCGTCCGGCCATCTTGTCCCCGACCGAGATCTTCCGCTTCTGGGCCACATAGACGCGGACCAGTTTGGTCACGCCATGCTTCAATAATTCATCGTTTTCACGCGTAAAGGTTTTGATATCGACAACGACCCCCGACTCCCCATGCGGGACCCGGACCGAGGTATCGCGGACCTCCCGGATCTTCTCACCGAAGATGGCCCGGTAGAGGCGTTCCTCCGGGGTCAGCTCCGTTTCACCCTTGGGGGTGACCTTGCCGACCAGGATGTCGCCGGCCCGCACTTCGGCGCCGATCCGGACGACTCCCTCCTCATCCAGATCCCTCAAGGCGTCATCCGCCACGTTGGGGATTTCCCTCGTGATCTCCTCGGGACCCAGCTTGGTGTCACGGGCTTCACATTCGTACTCGGTGATATGGATCGAGGTATAGACATCGTCCCGGACCAGCCGCTCATTGAGCAGGATGGCATCTTCATAGTTGTAGCCTTCCCACATCATGAAGCCGATCAGGACATTGCGGCCGAGCGCCAGCTCCCCCTGGTCGGTCGCCGGGCCGTCGGCGATGATATCGCCGGCCTTGACCTTGTCGCCGGCCGTGACGAGAGGACGCTGATTGATGCAGGTACCCTGGTTGGACCGGTCATATTTTCTCAGATGGTAGGTGTCGACCGTCTTGTCATCGACGCGGACGGTAATCCTGTCACCTGCCACATGTTCAACCAGGCCATCCTTCTTTGCGACTACGCAGACACCTGAATCCTTGGCGGCCCGGTGTTCCATGCCCGTTCCGATGACCGGGGCCATGGTCTTAATCAGGGGGACAGCCTGCCTTTGCATGTTGGATCCCATCAGGGCCCGGTTGGCGTCATCGTTGCCCAGGAAGGGGATCAATGAGGTCGCCACCGAAACAAGCTGTTTGGGGGAGACATCCATCAGTTCGACCTTTTCGGGGTCGAGCTCAACAAATTCGTCCCGGTAGCGGCAGGATATCTTCTTGCCGATGAAGTGGCCCTCATCATCAAGAGGCTCGTTGGCCTGGGCGATATAGTAGCGGTCTTCCTCGTCGGCCGTGAGGTAACGGATTTCGCCCGTCACCAGACCCTTGGCCTTGTCGTAGACCCGGTAGGGGGTCTCCAGGAAGCCGTAGCGATTGGCCCGTGCATAGGTGGCCAGGGAGTTGATCAAACCGATGTTGGGACCCTCCGGGGTCTCGATCGGGCACATGCGGCCGTAATGGGATGAGTGGACGTCACGCACCTCAAAGTTGGCGCGTTCACGCGACAGGCCGCCGGGACCCAGGGCGGACAGACGCCGCTTATGGGTCATCTCCGCGAGCGGGTTGGGCTGATCCAGAAACTGCGAGAGCTGACTGGAGCCGAAAAACTCCTTGATGGCGGCCGAGATGGGCCGGGTATTGACGATATCCTTGGGAGAAGCCGCCGTGATATCGGGGATGGTCTGCATGCGCTCGCGGACCACGCGGTCCATGCGCGAAAAGCCGATCCGCATCTGGTTTTGCAGGAGCTCACCGACTGAACGGATCCGGCGGTTGCCCAGGTGATCGATGTCGTCACGCTCGCCAACCCCGTACTCCAGGCCGATGTAATAGCTGATAACGGCCAGTATATCGTGAAGGGTCAGATGGTGGGGGACAAGGTCCAGTTTCCGGGCAGCCAGCTGCTGGCGGATCAGGAGCGCGGGATCCGCAGCCTCCCGGGCTTCCTCCACAATTTCGCGCAGGACTGGGGTATAGACCGTTTCCGTGATGTCCAGGCCTGTGAAATCGATGGAATCGACCAGGTCCCGGCCAAGGGCGCGGAGGAGATAGTCCTCCATCTTCACCCGTTCATTCCCTACGATGCGGAGCTGATGATCGAACTGGGTCACGGTATCGCCAATCCGGTGGATGGGGAAGACGTCGACCACGTTGATGCCAGCCTGCTGAATCGCCTCCGCTGCCTCCTGGGTGATGATCTCATCAGCCAGGACCAGGACTTCGCCGTCGCTGGCGATAATATCGGAAGCGGCCAGGTGGCCTGTCAGCCGTGAGGCAAGGGCCAGTTTTTTGTTGATCTTATAAATGCCGACCTTGGCCAGGTCATAGCGGTTGGGTTGGAAAAAATTATTGTGCAGGAGGGCCTGGGCGCCTTCACGCGTGTAGACCTCCCCCGGCCTCAACTTGCGGAAAAGTTCCTGCAAACCTTCATCGCTGGTCTTGCAGCCGTCCTTTTGCATGGTCATGAGAAGCGTCTCTTCACTTCCCAAAACCTCTGTGATCTCCTCATCCGTCCCGATTCCGAGCGCGCGGAGCAGGATGGTCAAATGGAACTTTCTCTGCCTGTCAACCCGGACCCAGAGAAGACGCTTGGCATCCGACTCAAATTCAATCCAGGCCCCGCGGTTGGGGATGACCTGGGCTGTATAAAGCTCTATATCGTTCTTGTCACGGACAATATCAAAATAGGCACCGGGCGAACGGACCAGCTGGCTGATGATGACGCGCTCAGCCCCATTGATGATGAAGCTGCCCGTATCCGTCATAAGCGGGAACTCGCCAATATAGACATCCTGTTCGGTTATATCGTCGGTGACCCGGTTCCGCAGCCTGACCTTCATATAAAGCTTGGCCGCGTAATTGGCGTCCCTCTCCTTGCACTCCTCGATTGAATAAGTCGGATTTTCGATGTCGAAATCACGATCGACAAAAGAGAGCTCGATATCACCTGAAAAGTCAGTAATGGGAGACGACTCCGTGAGGACCTCCATAAGGCCCTCCTCAATGAACCATCTGTAGCTGCTTTTTTGGATTTCCAATAAATCCGGGATATCGAGGATTTCGTCAATTTTCGAGTAGGACATTCTCTGCACTCGTCCATATTGAACGGGCTTTATCATCAGCGATCACCTCACAAATCGAACCGGCTCAGTTGCGCTCGCATCGTCAATCCGGTCTTGACGATGCTTCATCGCATGATATAATTACAGCATCGCGGGCCGGACAAAGCGTGACTTCTCGTGGTAAAAGGCAGGCAAAAGCGGCGCTGACGACACATCAAATCATTCTAGCACGCTATGATTTTTGAGTCAATAGCTTTTTTATTTGGATGAGAAAAGAGAAAAGCGTGAATCATAAACGCTCCCCCCGTTTCATCGCTAGCATTCTGTTGGTACGCGCTACCCGCGCCGTCATGAAGCTACTCCGCCGGAAGGCGACTCATTTCCCCGGCCAGCTGGCCAAGAGGCTCTGCCCGGACTTCCTGGACCGCCTGGAAAAACCCGACCGCATAATCGCTGTCACCGGCACCAATGGCAAGACAACTGTGGCCAACCTGGCCGCCGACCTGGCAGGCCGGTTCGGCCTCTCCTTCGCCCACAACGCCTATGGCAGCAACATCGAAGAGGGTATCATCACGGCCTTGCTGGACGCGACGACCCTGACGGGGAGGAAGAAGAAGGAACTGGCTATCCTGGAGATTGACGAGCGGATTACCCGGGTGGTTTTCAAAAGCCTGCGGCCGGACTATCTCCTGGTCACCAATCTCTTTCGTGAGTCCTACCTCCGGAATGCCCACGGTGAATTTATCTTCGGCGTCCTGGACCGGATGATCGATCCCGCCACCCATTTGATTCTCAACGCCGACGACCTCCTGTCCCAACAACTGGCGCCCGGCCGGCCCCATAGCTCCTTCGGCATCGCCAGACTTGCCGGTGAACCGGCCCTTACCGCCAATCTGATCCGGGACGTAGTCCTTTGTCCCAACTGCCATCATCCCTTGACCGACTCCTTTATCCGCTACCATCACATCGGACGCTCCCATTGCGAAAATTGCGGCTGGCGTTCACTTATGCCTGACTACGAGGTCGTGGAACTGACTGCTTCCGACTTCACCCTTAGCCGGCGGGACAAGGAGGCGGGTGATACAAGGGAGACTTATCCCTTCGGTGGGGAAAATATCCTGGATCTTTACAATGTATTGGCTGCCGTCACCCTGTACCGGACCCTGGGCTATGAGGCTTCCGCCATCGCCCAGGCCCTCCGGGGCCTCCCTATCGGAAAGTCCCGGAAGGAAGTTACCCTGGCCGGCAAGAAGACCATCTACCGGATGCTGGCCAAGGGCAAGAATCCGATCGCGGTCAGTCGTGTCCTTGAAGCCCTGGGGAAACTTCCCGGAGACAAGCAGTTCCTTCTCCTGGTCGATACCAGCGTCGAAAAGATGAGCGAGGAGGACAATTCGGCCTGGCTCTATGACGCGGACCTGGCTATCCTCTCGGATCCCCGGATTAAGCGCATCATCGTAGGGGGGCAGCGGGCGGCCGATATTCGCCTGGCCCTGCTCTTCGCCGGCGTCCCGGGTGGGAAGATCTTTACCTGCCGTGACAAGGAAAAAGCAGCGGATCTTCTCCTGAGGACGGAGGGGCCCGAAACCATCGCCATCCTCTACGAACTCTATTCCGAAGCTTATTCACGCGAGCTTGCCGCCTCCATCGCAAGGGCGGAGACCGGGGTATCCCTATGAAGATTGAAATCCTCTACGGCGAATTGGCCAACCTCCTCGGTGAGCACGGCAGCCAGCAGTTGCTGGAGCAAAGCTTCGGCGAGGAGAGACTTGTCAGGACAACCTTCCCCAACCTGCCCGCCTTTTTTGACGGCGGTATCGATTTCGTCTATATGGGGCCTATGACGGAGGGGACGCAGAGATTGGTCCTTGACCTCTGGCGGGGTCACCGTGACCGGTTCGAAGAGAGCATCCGGAAGGGGACGGTTTTTTTCTTCACCGGCAATGCCCTCGATCTGGTCGGCCGGACCATCCGCTACCAGGATGAGGAGACCGTGGAGGCGCTCGGCCTCTACCCTTTCGATAGCTTCTGCCGCCGCTACGACAGGGAAAACCAAATCCTCCTGGCCAGTTTCAATGAAATGCCGGTCATTGGTTTCCGCTCACAATTCACTACCCACACAGGGGACGCCAGCGCCTTCCCCTTCCTCACAGTGGAGCATGGCTCCGGCATGAACCCGGCTATCCGGACGGAGGGAATCCAGGACAGGAATTTTTTTGCTACCAGCCTCCTGGGCCCCTTCCTGATCCTGAACCCCGCTTTCACAAGCTGGCTCTTCAAAAAAGTTGGCTTCAAGGGCCCTCTGCCCTTCGAGGAGGAGCTGATTAGCGCCCAGGCCATCCGACTTTCCGATTTTTCCAGAACTTTCGATAAAAAAAGACGACTGTCCCCCCTGATCCAGGATTACAGGCAAAAAGTCGACCAGATCCTGGGCCTGGTGGAGACGGAAGACATAAAGGGCAAATAAAAAGGAGCTGCCTCCTCTTCCTGAGACAGCTCCTTTTTTGACAACCCGGTTTCTATCAGGATTCGAGTTGGGGAACAGTAGCTTCCGGCTCCCGGGGCGGCGATCCCAGGAGGGCGTCGAAGAAATTCAATTTCCCGACAAATTTCATGCCAAAGGGGTGGCGCGTGACCTCGGCTTCTTCCGAGACCCGCTCGATCCAATCGGCCAGATGGATTTCCTTGAGACTTGCCCGGATCTTGCCAGGCAATTCAGCTTCACCTGAAGTGCCAATAAAATACATGATGTGGTAGCCATAGCTCGTCTTGATGATCCCCGTATCGCCCTTCTTACGGCCGTCCTCCGAAGACCATTTTTCGAATTCGGCCACCATGCTACCTGAGGCCACGTCCGTGTAGAGGCCTCCACTGGCCACACTGCCCGAATCCTTGCTGTAGGCGACAACCATCTTGACGAAGAGCTCCTCGGACCGGTCGCCTGCCAGAAACTCGTCCAGGACCTTCTGGGCTTCCTCTTTCAGCTCCGCATCGGTCTTGGCCGACTCCTCGTCGCTTGAACTGTCGGAGATAAGGATGTGGCGGACGGTGTAGGGTTCGAACTTGTCCCGGCTACGGCCCGTGAACTCCACCAGGGTGACCGTGGCAGTGCCCCGGATGACCGTGGCGTCGCCTGGCTTGACATCGGCCTCCTTGACAAAATCGTAGATGGCTGAACTGATAGCCGCTGGCCTCTCCTTCTTGAAAACCAGGGAATCGGGATCTTCCTCGAGGGCCGCCGCTTCTTCCTCGGAGAGCTGCTTCATGACAGCCTCCTGGAAGCCGAGCTCTCCCAGGTCCAGGAGGGCCTGGTCTGCCTTCTTCTCCAGCTGATCGAGCGCCTTGGCCTTCTCATCGTCTGTCGCGTCTTCGGCCAGGTCCGGCTCAAAGCTGTAGGCCTTGTAGGAAAATAGATCGAGGCTGTCCTTGTTTTCCTGGTAGAAGGCTTCAAGCTTTTCGTCAGATACATCCGCCTGCTCACGGATCCGGTCCTCGTAGAAATTAATGATCATGGCATTGCGGAGGTCGCGTTCAACCATGCGGATGGTCACGCCCGGTCCATAGTACATCTTGACCAGGCTGTTGACACTGAGGCCGCTCGTTGTGGCCATCTCGGCAAACTGGCTTTTCAGCGCTTCCACATTCTTTTCAATTTCGGCAGCCTCATCCTCATCCGGTACAAACTGCTCCTTTTCGATCTCGCTCAGGGCCGCGTACATAAAGACCGCGCCCGGTATCATCTGGTTGATGATGTCCTCCCGCACCGTGCCACCCTCCGTCAGCTGCGAGGGCTGGTCCAGGATTTCCTGAAATTCCTCCGTAAAGGCCAGACCATACTGCTCGGATGCCGTCATATTCCCTATAACCATATTGAGCTCGGCGGCGGTCAGTTTACGGCCCGCGATTGTCATGGCGCTGATCGACTTGGTCAGGATCCCACCCGCCGCGACGATCCAGACCAGGATCGCTAAAACCAGCACCACAGCCAGGATGGACAGGGTCACCTTTTTCCAGACGGTATGCGAGTCAATCTTCTTCTTATATCCGTCCGTCCCCTTCATGCGGGCCAGGCGCGACTTGCGTTCCGCCCGGGCAACCTCGTGCTTCCACTCCGACTTGTCATTCTTGCTCATATCTATACCTTTTCTTCCTCAAAGAAACCGGGGCCGGCAGGTCCCTGCCCCTGGCCATCAAGGGTTGTGTCGCGATTCATTTGATGTACGCGTAGGAAAGTTTAGCACAAAGGCCCTTGATTAAAAACCTGTCCCCCCGCTCAGGCCGGTTCGATAAAAGACAGCTTGTCCGGCAGGTCCAGACTGCTCTCCAGCCAAAAGTCCGGCCTCATACGGTCTATGGCCTCCTTGTCCATGGCTGTCCACTTGACCGCGGCAAAATGACTGCCCGCGCCAAGGGCGCTCTCGAGATCACCCAGGGTATCACCCACATAAAGGACCTGGTCGGGCCGGGTCAGGCCAAGCCTTTCCATGGCCAGCAGGAGGGGGGCGGGATGGGGTTTATGGAGATCGGTATCCTCCGCGCAGACCAGGACATCAAAAAGCTGGGTCAGCCCGAAGGCTTCAAGACAGACCTTCAAGCCCTCACAGCGCCTGGAGGTTACGACGCCGGTCAGAAAGCCGGCATCCCTCAGCCCTTCAAGCATGGGAACCACGCCTTCGAATAATTCGCTGTGGGTCGCCGTCCGCGGGACACTCCAGTCGATATATTCTTCCAGGAGAAGATCCCCCTGTTCGCTATAACGGTCAAAAGTGGTGACAAGAGGCTCACCTATGGTCGCGAGCAGCTCCTCATCCGGGGGGACCCAGCCCAGGATTTTCTTGAAGGTGTGGCGGTGGGAGTCCATGATCAGGGGGATGGTATTGATCAGGGTACCGTCAATGTCAAAGAGGACGGCCGATACCCCAAGCCGCCTGTCTTCCCCCCTAGTCATCCCTTTCCTCCGTCGGCCGGTCCTCACGGACCACCCTGATCCTGACAATACGGTTGTCCGATACGGTCAGGACATGGAAGGTCAAGGGACCGTAGCGTACCACGGGGCGTTCATGCTCCTCGGGGATCCGGTCCAGCAATTCAATGATCAAGCCGGCCACTGTGTCATAGTCATCATCACCAAGGGGGACACCGGTGATCCTGGCCAATTCGTCAACCGGGCAGGTGCCGTCTACCAGCCAGGTGTCAGGGGCGATCTCGATCATTTCCTGTTCCGCCTCGTCGTACTCGTCCTCAATGCTGCCTACAATTTGCTCGACCAGGTCCTCGATGGTCAAAAGGCCGGCCGTCCCCCCGTACTCATCGATGACAATGGCCATCTGAGTGTGGTTTTGCTGCATCTCGCGGAAGAGGTCACTGATGTTCCTGGTCTCCGGCGTAAACCAGGCTGGCCTCATGATGTCGGCCAGGGAGAAAGCCTCCCCCTCCTCTGCCTGTTCCCGGTAAAAAAGCAGGTCTTTTACATGGAAGACACCGATGACATTGTCGACGGATCCCCTGAAAACCGGGAAACGCGTGTAGCGGGTATCGTGCAAAAAGGTCATGGTTTCAGCCAGATCCGCCTCGATGGGGAGGGCCTCGATTTCCGTCCGGTGGGTCATGATATCTCCGGCAATCTTGTCGTCAAACTTGAAGAGGTTGGCGATCAATTCCCGGTTATCATCCTCAATGGCCCCCCTGGCATGGCCGGCTTCCAGCATCTGCAAGAACTCCTCCTCCGTGGGTGCCAGCTCCGGCTCCTCGATTTCACGGATTCGGAAGAGCTTGAGCAGGACCCGGCTCAGGGCGCCCACCAGCCGGTCAAGACCGCGGGCCAAGGCCATCAGGGGTGCCATAAAAAACCAGACGCGTTTCGCGAACACCCCCTCCTTGCCCCCGGCCACACGTTTGGGGATTTCCAATCCAAAGACAAGGAGTAAAAAAAGATAGAGGAGGGAGAGGCCGATAGCGGACAGGACCAGGCCAGCCCCTGTCCCTGGCCCGATCAGGCCCAGGATCGCGGGGATGGTCGTGAAAGCGCCCCAGAGCAGGTAGACAGCCCCCAGGACTGTCTGCGTCATGACAATCCCCCGTGTCAGTCCCGTCCCCTCACTCAGCTGGCGGAGGAGCCTTTGCTCCCTGACGCCGCCAGGCTCTGCCGGATCTTCCGCCTTCCCCTGGGGCAGGAGCCGGATGGCCTTGCCAAAGGCCGTGACCAGTCCAAAGAGGAGGAGGCAGGCTGCCGAAAGTATCGACGCGCCGACCACTGAAGGGCCCGGTGTGACGACGTATACTGACAATTGCGCGACCGTTCGGCTAACCATGTGCCTTCCTGTCTCTCAAGGCCAACAACCGCCTTGATTGATCCCTGATTACTCCTCGCTTTGCGCGGCGGCGATTATCTTGTCCGCGATATTTTGCGGTACCTGGTCATAGCGGACAAACTCAAGGGTAAACCAGCCCCGCCCCTGGGTCATGGACTTCAAATCCGTCGCGTACTTGGCGATCTCCTCACGGGGTGCCTCCGCCTCCACTATCTGGTAGCCGGGGATACTGTCGGGGTGGATGCCATGAATGCGGCCGCGTCGCTTGTTCAAATCCCCCATGATGTCACCCAGGAAATCGTCAGGAATATGGACCATGAGCTTGTCAATGGGCTCAAGCAATACGGGGTCGGCCTGAGGCAGGCCGGCCCGGTAGGCAAGTCGGGCGGCAAGCTTGAAGGAGAGTTCGTTTGAATCAACCGGATGGTAGCTCCCATCGATCAGGGTCGCCTTCAAATTGACCACGGGGTAGCCCGCCAGGACACCTTCCGGGATAGCTTCCAGGAGGCCTTTTTCAACAGCCGGGAAGTAGTTCTTCGGCACAGCGCCCCCGAAAACCTCCTCGGCGAACTCCAGTCCTTCCTCAGTACCTGGCTCGAAAACGATCTTGACATCACCGAACTGGCCATGGCCTCCGGTCTGTTTCTTGTGCCGGCCCTGGACCTCCACCCGTTTGCGGATGGTCTCCCGGTAGGCGATGCGGGGTTCACTCAATCTGGCCTCAACACCGAACTTCGATTTGAGTCTTGATGAGATGACCTCCAGCTGGACTTCGCCAAGGCCGGACAGGCGGAACTGACGGGTCTCCGGATCGTTGACGATATCGAAGGTCACGTCCTCGTCCTTGAGGCGGATAAGCCCCTGCATGATCTTCTCCTCCTCCCCCTTGTTGACCGGGGAAATGGCCAGGGTCAGGCAGGGGACCGGCATCTCGGGCGCTTCAATGATAAGGGGTGACTCCTTGGTCGTCAGGGTATCCAGGGTCACCGTATCGTCCAGCTTGGCGATGGCGCCGATATCGCCGGCGATAACGACCTCGGTCGGCAACTGTTTCTTGCCGGTCTGGAAGTTGAGACCGATCAGGCGTTCGTCCTTCTCCTGGTTGCCGTTGTAGACAGTGCCCTCATCCTTGAAGTTTCCCGAAAAGACCCTGAAGAGGGAAATCCTGCCGACAAAGGGGTCAACAAAGGTCTTGAAGACGAAGGCGGCAAGGGGGCCCTGGCTCTCCGAACGCAGGAGCAGCTTCTCCCCGTCCTGGCGGACGGCGGTCACCGGGTGCCCGTCGAGAGGGGTGGGCATGAAACGGGTAAAGAGATCCAAGGTGAAAGAGACGCCAAGATTTTCCTGGGCCGAACCCATGAAAACCGGCATGATGGAGCCTGCCGTAATGGCTGTCCGCATGCCCTCCGCTTCCTCCTGAGCCGTAAAAGCCTCACCTTCAAAGTACTTTTCCATGAGCTGCTCGTCATTTTCCGCGATCTGCTCGTTGATCTGTTCCTTATAGGCTTCAATCCGGGCTACCAGATCCTCCGGCAGTTCCCTTTCCTTCATTTCACCGCGCTTGCCGGAGAAACTGTAGGCCTTGCCTCCCATAACATCGACAAGCCCGGTCATATTGCCGTCATCCAGGATTGGCAAGCTGAGGGGGAGCACGCGGGGGCCGTAGGCCTCCCGTAATTCATTCAAAGTTTTCTCAAAGTCGGCATTCGGTTCGTCCATCCTGTTGATGAAGAATGAGACCGGAATCTTGGCGCCACCAGCGTTCCGGACGGCTTTTTCGGCGCCGACGGACAGTCCGTCCTTGGCCGATAAGACGATCAGGGCCGTATCCCCGGCAAACATCCCCAGGATCTGTTCACCGAGAAAATCGAAATCACCCGGCGTATCAATCAGGTTGATCTTATGTTTTTTCCATTCACACCAGGCAACCGATGTACTGATTGAAAGGCCGCGGCGCATCTCCTCCGCGTCAAAGTCAGTCACGGTATTGCCTTCATTTGACCGGCCCATACGGTCGATGACACCGGCATTATAGAGAGCGGCCTCGACAAAGGCTGTTTTGCCGACGCCGCCATGACCCATCACGGTGATATTCCTGATCATATCCGTCGTTAATTTCATAGATTCCCCCTTTGAGAAAATATTTTTTCACTATTATAACGCATGGAGATCCGGCCGCCCTCCATCTATGGCCCCGTGTCCCCCCTCACACACAGGGTTCAAGGCTGGCCGTGAAATGGCGGAGGATTTTCTCCTGCCTCAATATCCGGTAGCCCTTGATCGAACCCGCGCTGGCCAGAAGTTCATAAAGGGACTGGGCGACAAAGTCCAGGTGGGCCTGGGTATAGGTCCGGCGGGGCAGGCAGAATCTGGCAAATTCCATGGCCGCCTCGGGTTGCTCTCCCGTCTCAGGGTCTGGGTCCAGCATAAAGGAACCCACGTCGCAGCCGCGGATCCCGGCCTCCTTGTAAAGCTCCACACAGAGGGCATGGGCCGGGAAGCGGTCAAAAGGTACCTGTGGGAGCATTTGCCTGGCATCAACAAAGACGGCGTGACCACCGGCCGGCTGCTGGCAGGGCACGCCAAGCTCGACCAGACGGTCGACCAGATAGCGGGTCTGCCCGGTATAGGAGCGCAGAAAACCCTCATCCACCCCCTCTTCAAGTCCGGTTGCCAAGGCCTCCATATCCCGGCCGGAAAGGCCGCCATAGGAAAGGAAACCTTCATTGGGAACAACCTGGCGCCTGACACCGGCCATGAGCTCTTCATTTTCCCTGACCGCGACCAGACCGCCCATATTCACGATGCCATCCTTCTTGGCGGAAAAGGTAAAGGCGTCCGCCAGGGCGAACATATCCCGCACGATCTCCCGGATGGAACGATCGGCCTGGCCCTCCTCCCGCTCCTTGATGAAGAGTGCGTTCTCAGCAAAACGGGCGGCGTCAATCACGAGCGGGATCCCATACTCCCCGGCGATGGCCGCAGTTTCCTTCATATTGGCAAGTGAAACCGGCTGGCCACCCGCCGAATTGCAGGTGACGGTAATGACAATCATGCCGACCCTGTCAGGACCGTACTCCTCCACAAGCCGCCTCAGGCGGACATTGTCGGTATTGCCCTTGAAGGGGTGGAGGGAGGCGGGGTCACGGGCCTCGGCTATCACGCTGTCAACCGGCCTGCCCCCGCAGAGCATGACATGACCGGAAGTGGTATCAAAATGCATATTGGCTATTGAGACCTGGCCTTCCTTCATCAGGTTGGGGAAAAGGACCTTCTCCGCAGCCCGGCCCTGGTGGACCGGTTGAAAAAAAGACCAGCCGAAAAGCTCCCGGCAAACCTCCATGAGCCGGTAATAGCTCCTGGACCCGGCATAACTCTCGTCCCCCAGCATCATGGCCGCCCATTGGCGGTCCGACATGGCGCCCGTCCCGCTGTCGGTCAGCATATCTATGTAGACCTGGTCACTTTTCAAGCCAAACAAATTGTAGCTGGCGTCACGTATCGCCCTCTCGCGCTCCTCACGGGTCCTTACCTGTAAGGGCTCGACCATCTTAATCCGGTAGGGTTCCGGTGGATAAACTGCCATCCTAAACTCCTTGTCTCATTCTCTTTTTATTTCTGTAAATCATTTTATATGGCTGAGGATGAAGGAAAGGATATCGGCATCCACTTCCTCACGGTTGGTCTCATTGACAAGCTCGTGCCGGGCGCCCGGATAGAGTTTGACCGTAAGGTCGGCAAAGCCAAGCGCTTCCAGCTGCCTGCCGTAGGCAGGAGCCGCCTTGCCCATCCCACCGACAGGGTCCTCGGAACCACTCGCGATGAAGACCGGTGTCCGCCTGTCCATCCTGTCAAGCTTCTTTTTCCGGTTGAGTGTCCCCATCCCCTCAAACATATCGATGAAGGCGCTGGTCGTGAACATGAAGCGGTTCCGCTCGTCCCTGACGTAAAGGTCGACAATGGCCTCATCCCGGGTCAGCCAGTCACAGGCCGTCCGGGTCGGCTTGAAAAACTTGTTGTTGCTGCCCAGGGACAGCTTGGTCAGGAAACGGCTTCGGTGGCGTGGCCCCTTGAAAGCCTTGATCAGCTTCGCCATGAGGAGACCGCTCCCGACGAGCCAGGCTGGCTGCATGCCCGTCCCGAGGATCAGGGCACCGGCAAATTCATCCTGCGGGTAGGTGTGCAGATACTGGCGGACCAGGAAGGAACCCATGGAGTGGCCCAGGATGAAGCTGGGGAGGGAGGGATAGCGCTCGCGCAGCCAGTCCCGGACCGACCGCATGTCCTCCAGGACACAGCGGTTGCCCTTCTTGTCAGCGAAAAAGCCCCAATCCTCCTTGGAGTTGACCGAGGCCCCATGCCCCAGGTGGTCATTGCCAGCCACCAAAATGCCTTGCTCTGCCAGAACCCGGGCGAAGCGGTCATAGCGGTCGATAAACTCGACCATCCCATGGGCTATCTGCAAAAGAGCCCGGGGAGGCCCATCAGGCTCCCAGATCTGAAGGTATAAGCTGGTACTGCCATCAGACGAGTCCAGGTATTCCGTTTTCCTCTCCATGGTCATCCTCCCTGCCATCGAAAAACCCTTGCGTAGGACACGGCAAGTCCTGGGCCCAGTATAACAAAATCCGGTCAAGATCCCTTGTCCGGCCCGCTCTCAAGGGAAGCGGGCCAAACCAGGATCCTAAGGCTCCCATTTGACAGATCACTTTCCACATAACCAAAGGCAAGGCAGGACTCAAGCAGGTCTTCCAGATCCTGGCTCAAGCCCCTGTTGTCAAAGGCAAGCCAGGGCAAATGGCCGTCTTCCAATGAGGCCTTATGGAAATCAAGATCATAAAGCCAGGTCCTTGACGCAAGAGCCACTGTGAGGCTGGAAGTGGCCCCTACAGGAACCTGGTCGGGAATATCTGCCAGTCCAGCCTTGATCTCCTCGATTTCATGCTTATTCTCTTTAACGTACTCGATATAATGCTTGCGTTCACGGAGCAGGAAAAATGACTGTGACGCCCCGACCGCCAGAGTGAAGGCCAGGAGGGCTGTGAAAGCCCGCCTCCCCCTTCCGCGGAGGAGGGGCCCCTTCGCTTCAAGGATGGCCGGCCCGGCAAAGGAGCCGGCCAGGCCGGGCAAATCGCGGAGGGCCAGAAGGAAGAGGAAGAGGAGCAGGACCCCGCTTCCATAGTGATACTGATAGGCCAGCTCGTACTGATAGCCGTAATTGCTTAGAAGGTTCATTGCCATAAAGGGGAGAAAGAGGACGAAATTGCCTGCTTTCTTCTGCAAGGCCGGCAGGAAACCCAGGGAACTCAGGACGATCAGCAGATAATTGATTTTCCCGGACGTCCACATGGTAGCCAAATAATAGACGGGATTTTGCAGGGCGCTCAGGGCCAGACCCGGCAAGCCCAGGGAGGGATAGATTTCCAGGTTTTGGTAGCGGTTCAGCATGGCACCATCCCCCAGGGTGGTCAAATACCAGACAGATCCGGTGAAATGTAAGAGGCTTATGGCGATCAGGATGACCGCCTGAGTTTTTTCCTTTTTCCTGTCGGCCCTCCCCTTGGCAAAGCCCTCACCAATAAGAAGATAAAGGGCGATGGCAAGGATATAGAGGCCCGCGTCCTCCTTGACCGACAAGGTCAGCAGGGTGAAGAGATAGACGGCCGGACGATTCCGGCTGAGGGCGAAGTAAAGCAACCAGAGGAGAAAGGGGGCCAGGAAACAATTCTCATGCAGGTCATAGAGGCTGCTGCCCAGCATGGCCGGCTGAAGCAGGAAGACAGCCGGAAGCAGCAGCTGCCTGGCCGGGGAATCGGGGAAGAACTTCCGGGTCAGGAGGCCCAGGGGGATGACCGAGGAGGCGACCAGGAGGACTTGAAGTACCTGCAGGGTTTCCGCCTTCGGTGAAAGCAGGAAGAAGGGCAGAAGGAGATAGAAGACCGGAGACAGGTGGACCTTGAAATGCGACAGGAGCTGGTCGCGCTCCAGGCTGGTGACCGGGGCCCCTGTCCGTTTCATACTGTGGAACATCTGGGTGAAGATCCCCATATCGTAGGTGGGCACGTTCAGTCCCCTGGTACGCATGACCATGATCAGGGCCAGATAGAGGGTGGGCAAAAAGGCGGCCAGCAGCAGGCCCCTCAGTAACCAGGTCGATCTTTTCCTGCCTATCTGATAGCCCCGCTCGCGGACCAGGAAAAAGATGATCAGGGAGAGACCCGCGGCTGTCAGCCCCAGGAGCAGGGAAGCCAGGTCCGTCCTTGTCAGGATCGGCCGATTGCCGGCAGGGAGGAGGGGATCTTCCATCAGGCCCCCCCGGCTCAGGTTATTGAAGAATAAGGCGAACAGGATCGCGCCATTCACGGTGATGAAAGAACTCCTCCAGAAGGAGGCCGCGGCGGCACTGTCAAGCCCCCTCCACTCCCGGCGGCCATAAAAACTGAGAGTCAGGGATACCAGGAAGGCACCCGACGCGAAGGCCGTGTCACAGGACCTCCAGGCAAAGAGCATAAGGCAGGTCTGAAAAACCAGGAGGGTATAGAGCTTACGGTTGATCGAGGGGAATGCTCGAAAAAGGAGATGATTGATTAGGGCAAATGAAATGAAGAGGAGGATCTGGAGGATGAAAGCTTCAAGCGTCGTAGCGGTTTTGGACAAAAAATCACCCAGGGGATTCAACCAAAAACTGGCAAAGAGGCTGGTCAGGCCGTAGGCAGAAAGCAGGTTGAAGGAGAAGTCTTTCAGGGTCCCGAATCCCCTGTCACAAGCCCAGGCCCCCCATCGGTCCAAGGCAAGCCTGAAACCCCCGTCTTTCCCAAGCCTCCCGCTCATTGGCTCATTGTCACAGGAAATATCCAAACCGTCAAGGAGGATCGCCTAGCAGGCCTGGCGCGCAGCCTCCCTCCGGTCTGCCGCCGCCTTCAACACCTCCCTTACCCCCTCCCGGGTCACCGGTTCCATAACCTGACGCCGGTATTCGACTGAGCCTGGAAAGCCGCGAAGATAAAAGGCAAATTGTGAGCGCATTTCCCGGATGGCCACCTGCTCCCCCAAAAGCCTGATCGTATCGTCCATATGCTCCATCATGACGGCCAGCCATTCCTCTGTCGTTACCCCCCTGAGCAAGCTCCCCCCCTGCCGGAAGAGGCGGAAGATGAAGGGGTTGCCCCTGGCTGCCCGGCCCACCATAAAACCGTCGCAGCCGGTCGCCTCCCGCATACGCTCCGGATCACCCGGCTCCCTCAGGTCGCCGTTCCCGATCACAGGGATGGAGACGGCCTCCTTGACCTGCCGGATGACTCCCCAGTCGGCCTCCCCCCCGTAATACTGGTCCAGGGTCCTGGCGTGGACGGTGATGGCGGCAACCCCGGCTTGTTCTGCGGCCCTGGCGATATCGACGGCATTGATGGTCCCGGCTGAAATCCCCGACCTGATCTTGACCGTGACGGGCCGGCCGAAAGGACCGGCTGCCTCCACCGCAGCGGTGACAATCCGGCCAACCAGGCCTGTATCCCGCATGAGGGCGCAGCCGGCCCCTTCGCGTATGACCTTGGGGGCGGGACAGCCCAGGTTGAGGTCAATGAAGGAGGCGGTTCCGTAGACCGGATCACTTAAAAGTCTTTCCACCGCGAAAGAGAAATCCCCGGCTTCATTCCCGAAAAGTTGGATGGCCCAGGGCTTTTGCCCGGTGGTCGGCTCCAGATACCTGGCCGACCGGCCAAGACCGGGATCATTTCGGATCCCCCGGGCGGACACCAGCTCCGTCACGGTGAAGGAGGCTCCTTCACGGGCCGCGATGGTCCGGTAGGGGGCGGAGGTGAAGCCCGCCATAGGGGCCAGCCCCAGGGGCAGGTCTTCAAAAAGTGACAGAAAAGCTTCCGCTTGGGGCTTCCGCTCCCTCCCGGGATTCTGACCTCCTCCAGCCACGCCGCCCTCCAATGCTTAGTCGGAGAGCCTGTGGACAAAAAGGCCGGAACGCAACTTGGGCTCGAACCAGGTCGATTTGGGAGGCATGATCAGGCCCGCGTCGGCGATCTCAAGCATGTCCTGAACCCTGGTTGGGCTCAGCGCGAAGGCGACAGCCCAGCCACCTTCATCGACCCTGCTCTTCAGCTCGCTTTGGCCCCGGATACCCCCTACAAAATCGAGGCGGTCAGAGGTCCGGGGATCCTCGATCCCAAGCAGGGGGGCCAGGATATTATTCTGCAAGATGGAGACATCCAGCCTCTCGACGGGATCCAGCCCTTCGAAAAGGGCGGGCGGTGCCGTAAGCCGGTACCATTTCCCCTCAAGATACATACAAAGCTCCCCCCTCCTGCAGGGTCGGAATTGCCCCTCCATGGGTTTGACCTGGTAGATTTCTCCCACCCTTCCCAGGAAAAGCCCCGGTGTCATCCCATTCAGATCCTTGACCAGGCGGTTGTAATCCATGATGAAGAGGGCGTGGTCCGGGACCAGAACAGCCAGGAAATAGTTGAATTCGGCCTGGACTCCCGCCTGGGGCTTTTGCTGGCGCCTCCTGAGGGCCAGGCTGGCCGATGTGGCCGTCCGGTGATGGCCGTCCGCGATATAGAGGGCCGGAACCTGGCAAAAAAGCTTCTCCAGTTCCGCGCAGGACTCCGGGTCGTCAATCACCCAGAGGACGTGAGTGACGCCATCCCCGGTCCTGAAGTCGTAGACCGGGTCGTTGAAGCGGATAAATTGCCGGATCTGACAGGTGATGTCAGGCCGGCCCCGATAGGTCAGGAAAACAGGTTCTGTCTGCGCGTCACAGGCGTCAAAATGACGGAGCCTGTCCCTTTCCTTTTCCTCCAGCGTCAGTTCATGTTTTTTGATCTTGTTTGACAGGTAGTCGTCAACCGAAACCGTGGCCACCAGTCCTGTCTGGACGCGGCCCTTCATAAGTTGCCGGTAAATATAATAGCGGGGGCAGGGATCCTGGATCAGGCTGCCCTCCGCCAGCATCTCCTGAAGCCGCTCACAGCCTTTGGCATAAACCCGGTCATCGTAGGCATCCACCTGATCCGGAAAGTCAATCTCGGCCCGGGTAACATGAAGAAAGCTCTGCGGACGATTCCGGGCCATGGCGGCGGCCTCACTCCGGCTCATAACATCATAGGGCAGGCTGGCGATTTCCCCGGCCAGCTCCGGCAGGGGGCGGATTGCCCGGAAAGGTCTGACAATCGCCATTACAGCCTCGCTTTGATAATTTCGACCAGATTGTCGCCTATCCTGGCCTGGGCTTCAACCGTGGCCGCCCCGATATGGGGGGTCAGGGATAGCTTGTCACAGGCCCGGATCCGCTCATTCGCCAGTGGCTCCTCACTGAAGACATCAAGGGCCGCCCCCTTTACCTTGCCGGCCTGGATCGCGTCAACCAGGGCATCCTCGTCCACGATGCCACCCCGGGCACAGTTGATGATGAATACCCCGTCCTTCATCTGGCTGATCTCCTTCGCCCCGATCAGGGGGTCACCGCCCGAAAAAGGGATGTGGATGGAAACGTAGTCCGACTCGCTCAATACCCTCTGGAAATCAACCTGGGGGCAGACATCACATTCTATATCCAGGATATCGGTGAAGATGACCTCCATTCCCAGGGCCAGGCACTTGACCGCCAGGGAATTGGCAATACGGCCGAAACCGATCAGACCGAGTGTCTTGCCTGCAATCTCCGTCCCGGTGTATTCGCTCTTCAGCCACTTGCCCTGCCGCATGGAGAGGTTGGCTTCCCCGATATGGCGGGCCATGGTCAGCATATGGCCGAGAACCAGCTCCGCCACGGCGCTGCTTGAAGCGGCTGGCGTATTGGTGACCTCCAGGCCCCTTGACTCGGCATACTCGACATCGATGTTGTCAACACCGACGCCCCCCCGGATGATCAGCTTAAGCCTGCCCCCGGCCCCGGCGTCAATCTGGGGCCGGCGGATTTCCGTCGCGCTGCGGACGATGACGCAGTCAACCTCCGCCAGTCTTTGGAGCAGGCCGTCCCCCTGGTATCTCTCCGTGTCGACCTCGTGCCCGAGTCCTACGAGTGCCTCTTCCGCCTTTTTATCAATGCCGTCATTGGCCAAAATCACTGCCACGTCACGCCTCCAGTCCAAGGATGTCGTCAATCGCCGCCAGCAAGGCCAGCAGCCTTTCCTCTTTTAGATCCCCCATGGTCGCGATACGGAAGGTGCTTGACTTGAAGTCACCGTAGCCGCTACCGATCCTGTAACCCCGCTTGAGGAGTTCCCTGTTGAGTCCGGCAAAGTCAAAAGCCTCACCGCTATTGATACATGTTACCGTATTTGACCGGTATCCTTCCCTGGCAAAAAGCGAGAAATGTTCTTCCGCCCACCGACGGACAATCCCCGCCAATTTTTCGTGGCGGGCAAAACGTCGGTCCAGGCCCTCCTCGAAGATCCTATCCAGCTGGTAGTCCAGGGCGTACATATGGGAAAGCGAGGGGGTCGAGGGATATTGGTAGTTCTTTTTTACCCCTTGATAGAGGCGGAGAAGGTCCAGGTAATAGCCCCGGAACTCCACATTTTCGGCGGCCTTGACGGCAGGATCCGACAGGGAGCAGAGGCTCAGGCCCGGCGGCAGCGCCAGGCATTTCTGGGTCGAAGCGATACAGACATCGATCCCCCAGCGGTCCACCTCAATCCTGTCCCCCCCAAGGGAGGAAACGGCGTCAACCAGATAGAGGACCCCCGGGTATTGCCGGATCACCTCACCGATTGCTCCGCAGGGATTCACCAGGCCCGAACTGGTCTCGTTGTGGGTCACGGTCACCAGGTCATAGTCACCCGACTTCAAGACCCGGTCAACCTCTTCCGGCCGGGTCGGCTCACCCGGCTCCGCCCTGAAAAGATCGGCCGGAACCCCGTTGTATTGGGCCAGCTCAAACCAGCGGTCACCAAAAGCGCCGACAGAGAATACGGCCGCCTTCTTGCGGGTGCAGGAGCGGATGGCGCCCTCCATAAGACCGGTCCCCGATGAAGTGGAGAGCAGGATGGTATTTTCAGTGAACATGAGCTTTTGAAGTTTTTCAGAAATGCTTTGCTGAAGGGCGGTAGCCTCCGGGGACCGGTGGCTGATCATGGGCGTGGCCATTTTTTCCAGGACGTCCGGCGCGACATCAGTCGGGCCTGGTATGAATAGTTCCTTGTACATGTTCCCCCCTGAGCTTGGGCAAAGAAGGTCCCGCGTGCGCCAGGCACCTTCCCTCTATGAAGTTGTCAGACTAATCATACGGCTGGCGAGCATAAAATCCCACCCGTTAAAAGGCCGAAATTATGCCCAGGAAATGCTGCTGCCGCTGTCTCCTTTTTGCGCGACCAGCCGCTTGTCAATGGCCTGGCCGAGGAGGGCAAGATGTGAAATGACGCCGATCATTCGTTTGTCCTCCGCCAGATTCTGCAGGACCTTGATAGCCTCCTGGAGTGAATTTTCATCCAGGCTGCCAAAGCCTTCATCAATGAAGAGGGAATTGATCTCGACACCGCCCGCCTGGGCCATGACGACATCTGACAGGCCCAGGGCCAGGGAAAGGACGGTCTGGAATTTCTCACCCCCGGACAGGGAATTGACAGACCGGACCTTGGCATTCCAAATATCGACCACGGACAGATCCAGGCCTGTGCGGGCTTGCCGGCTCTGTGCCTCCTCGGTCCGGCGCAGGCTGTACCGGCCTCCTGTCATCTGCTTGAGCCGATGGTTGGCCTGTTCAATGACCTGGGAGAAATAGCAGGTCTGGACATAGCTTTCAAAGTTGATCTGGTCTGCCTGGCTGGACTTCCCGGAGGCGAGATCTGCCAGCTCCTTCAGAAGCTTCTCCTCTTCATACGCCTGGCTTGTGAGCGTAAAGGAGCGGCTGACCGCCCGGCATGATCCACGCGCCATTTCCAGGCTGGTTTCCAGGCCCCTCACCTTCTCATCGCCTTCCGCCTGCATCCCCTCAAGACGCTCGATCTTTCTGGCCTCCTCTTGCTCGTCCCGTCGGACCAACCCCTCACTTTGCTCCCTTAGCCTCACAAGATCCCGCCTGTTTCCCTCCCGGGCCAATTTCCCCGCCTCCACTTCCTTCTGTAGCTGTTCGCGCGTCTCCTCCTCCAGGAGCTTGTCCAGATAGTCCGCCTCCGATTCGAAGTCACTTTGCCTCAGTGCCTGCTGGAAATTCTTCTCCAGGGCCACTGTCCCAGCCTCCCTGGAGGTTTTTTGCCCCTCCAGACCATCCAGGACGCTTTCAAGCTCTGCCTTGGCGCTGGCCGCCCCACTCTCAGCCTTCCCCGCC
>CAZAKT010000002.1:0-61434 GCA_964486135.1 uncultured Mageeibacillus sp. | reverse complement strand
GACGCTTTCAAGCTCTGCCTTGGCGCTGGCCGCCCCACTCTCAGCCTTCCCCGCCTTGTCCCAGGCCACCTCAAGGCTTGCCAGTCGGACCTTCCTGTCCTCTAGATCCTGCCTCACCTTGCCCAGATCCCGTCCGGTCAGGCCCTTTTGGAGCACAGCAAGCTCTCCCAACAGGTGGGCGACTTCCTCCCGCAAGCCTCCGGCCGCCTCCTCCCGCACAGCCGTCTCCTCCTTGATTCCCTGGAGTTTCTGGCTATCGACTTTTTCCTTCTTCAGCAAGTCCTCCCAGCGGGCCTTGCGGGCTTCCGCCTCTTCGAGACAGGCCTTGGCAGCCTCCTGCTCCCGCTCCCGGATCTCCCCCTGACTTGACAGGAGCCGGTCGAGGGCCTCCAGTTGACGGGCCGGCTCAGCCTCCACAGGGGCCGGACCGGCCAGGAATTTACTGGCATCCTTCCAGGCCCGACTGAGGGCCGACCTGATCCTTTCTTCCCGGATCTCAAGTTCCCGGCTCAGGGTCTCCGTTTGTTGCCGGCCTTCCTCAGCCTGGCCGAGCAGATCATCCACCCTTTCCTTGGAAGGCGCGTCGGGTGAGGGTTGGGCCTTGGCCGGATGATGCCTGGAGCCGCATACAGGACAGGGTTTTCCCTCCTCAAGCTCCCGGGCCAGCAGGCCGGCTCGCTCAAGGAAAAGCTTCTCAGCCGCCTCGGCCGCCAGGCTTTCCTGCCGCCGCCAAAGGGTCAGCTTGGCTTCAAAGTCCTGCCTGGTCTCTTCCAGTATCTTCTGCTCTTCTCCCGTCTCCTGGACAAGTAGCCGGATAGCCGCCATTTTTTGCAGATCGGCCTCAATTTCATCCTTCTGCCGCTGTCTCAGGTGGAGGACTTCCTCGGCATCAGCAAGTGACTCCCATTCCAACCGCTCCTTCTTCATGACCCCTTCAAGCTCAAGAGCTTCGGCTTTTAATTTTTTCAGCTTTTCCTCCAGGCCGATTAGCCTGTCCCCGGCATCCTTGTGTGCACGCTTCTTAAGACCCAGTTTTTCAAGATCCTCCACTTCATTGGTCAGTGCGGAGATCTCCCCCGGTAGCCTGGTTCTTTCCGCCTCCTGGGCTTTGACTCTTACAAGCTCTCGCGAAGCCTTTTCATAGGTCTTCAAGGTCTCCTCATATCGACCCCTTGTCCGAGCCAGATCAGCTTCCAGTTCAGCCAGGCCTTTGACCGCCTGCTTCCATTCCTGATAGGCAGGCCTTACCAGCCTCCCCGCCCTGTCCGCCGCCGACAACCGGGAAAGATTCTCCTGGAAGGGTATCTCCTCTGAATCCAGCCTGGCCTTTTCCTCCAGGACCTCGTCCAGTTGATCCAGACGGCGGTTGTCCTCCCTCTGTTTTTCCAGAGCCAGGTGGGCCTTAACAACTTGATCCTGATGGTTTTTGAGATCCTCATCCGCCTCGGCCAAGGCTTCCTCGAGGGAATCCCCCACCCCTTCCAGCTCAGCCAAAAAATCGCCGGCCCCCCAGACGTCCTGGGTGTCAAGGATCTCCTGGCGTTTTTGCCTGATGGTCACGGCCTCCTCAGGCAGGATAAAGCGTTCCAAATCGAGGAAGAGCTGGCTGGACAGGTTGGCCCGCCTGGCCCTGGCTTCAGAGTAGCGCTTGAGGAGCCGGTTCTGGAGGTCTTCGTAAAGGGAGGTGTCGAAGAGCCTGCGATAGACCTTGGCCCGGTCAAGGCTGGAGGCCTCAATCAGGGTGAAAAAGGCCCCCTGGGCAATCATGGCGACCTGGCGGAATTGGGATTTGTCCAGGCCAATCAATTCCACGATCTCCTGGTCGACCTCCCGCTTTGAGGTCAGGACCCGCCCATCCGGAAGCTGGAGCTCGACTGCGGCCGGCTGTTCCGTTGTCCCCCCGCCCCGGAGACTGGGGCGCTCATAGCGGGGGCTTCGGCGGATGGTATAGACCTGGGAACGGAGGAGAAATTCGAGCTCGACAAAGGTCTTGGTGCCAGGGGCGGCAAAATCCGAACGAAGGGAATGATTGCCACGGGAAGTACCGCTTGTATCGTCATAGAGGGCATACATTAGGGCGTCGAAGATCATGGTCTTGCCAGACCCCGTCTCACCGGTGATCAGGAAGAGTCCTTCCTTTACGTCCTGGAAGGAAACCTTGGTCTCCCCGGCGTAGGGGCCAAAGGCGGAAAGAGTGATGGCCAGCGGCTTCATGGCCTGCCCGCTCCGGCTTCGGCCTCGGCCGCGACCTCTTCGACGATGTCGAGGAGATGGCCGGTCAGCTCCCTGCCTGTCTGCAGCTGGTAGAAGCGGGCGAAAAGGTCGGCCAGGCTCAAGGAGCGCAGGTCCTCCTGGTCAAGAAGGGCATCCGGACGGCCCTCCCCCTCCAGGTCCCTTTCGAAAACCAGTCGCATTACATGGGGGTAGAAGACCTTCAAGCGGTTCATGGGGTCGGTCACAGGCCCCTGATCAGTCAAGGTGACCTCCAGGTAGTCGAAACGGGACGGGTCAGCTGCCTTCTCCAGCCCCCGTCCCACTGCCAGCAGCTCATCCAGGGTCCCCCGGATCCGGCGCAGGGCATGGCGGACGGCCAGGGCCTCCTGGCGGACGACCGGGGGGCCGTCGGCAGGAAGATCGACGACCAGGGCCCCCTTGGTCTGGCCGACTTCCGAGAAGGAATAGGCCAAGGGGGAGCCGGCGTAGTAGAGGGGGCCACTGCCTACCCGCTGCATGCCATGCAGATGGCCGAGGGCGACATAATCAAAGCCGGCATAGACCGACTCATCGATCTCATCGGCCGTTCCCACCTGCAGGATTTCGGAATCTGAGCGAAGGGGCGCTGAGGTCCGGGCCCTCACGAACTGATGTGAGACCAGGACCTGTCGCCCGGGGCCCCTGTCAAGGGTGGAAAGGACGGCAGCCACCGCGTCCGAAACAGAGGCCAGCTCCCTGTCAGGGAAGAAGGGGCGGACCTCCGAAGGCCGGACATAGGGGAGGAGGTAGAAGCTTACCGGCCCCTCAGGCCCCTCCAGGGTAAGGGGGTCGATCCTCCCCTTGAAGACACCTGACAGGTGGAGCTTGTGGCTTTTGAAGAAGAGGTCGCCGAAGGCCAGCCTCTCGCCGGAATCGTGGTTGCCGGCAATGACCAGGAGGTGAATGTCCAGGGCCGAGATCTTGACGAAGAAGGTCTCCAGGAGTTCGATGGCCTCAAGCGAAGGGATGGACTTATCGTAAATATCCCCGGCCACCACAAGCGCCTGCGCTTTCTCCCGGCGGCAGAGCTCAAGGACTGAATCAAGAAGCGCCCGCTGGTCCTCGATCAGGGGGTACTCGTGGAGGCGTTTGCCAAGATGCAGGTCGGCGAGATGGATGAAGCGCATCTGTCAGCCCTCCAAAAAACTGCGGAGACGGTCCAGGTCAGCCACGGCCTGTTCATGGCCGGCAATGTACTGGCTTAAGAGTTTTTCCCGGTCACGATCCATCATGGAAAGATCAATTGATTCGGGATAGAAGACATAGGCCCGTCCCGCTTCCTCCAGTTCCTGGATCCTGTCCAGAACCGCGTTGTAGCGGGTGTGGCGGGTCAAGAGGGCCTCCTTCTCAACCAGGTGGCGGTCCAGCATCCGGTCCATGAACCGGTACTGTGGGATGGGGTCAAGGCGGAAACCCCGCTCCCGGGTGAGGACGAAAACAAATCGTTCATAGCCGTCCTCAAGGGCAATATCGAGGGGGATGGCGGTATCAAGACCGCCGTCCACATAAATCCTGCCGTCGATCTTCGTCTCCGGCATGAGATAGGGGACAGTGGAGGAGGCCCGGACCCGGACAATCAGATCATCCAGGGTCTGGTAATCCCGCTTGTGCCAATAGACCATCTCATTCTCGTAGCGGAGGAAGGAACCGATCACGCATTCCGCCTCATTCTTTTTGAAGGTCCCGAAGTCGAAGGGCAGGAAACCGTCTTCACGGGGCATTTTTGAATAGATGTAATCGGAATTGAAGTAGCCATCCCCTCTGAGCCAGGAGGCCATATCTCCAAAAGACGGGTCAAGGACCACATCTGTAAAAGACCGGCGGGCCCGGACCAGGTCCCGGGAAAGATAGTTGACGGCATGGGTCGAGCCGGCTGAAATCCCCGCCACATAATTGAAATATATTCCCTGTTCAAGAAGCAGGGTGACGAAACCTGCCGTATAGCAAGCACGCATGCCGCCACCTTCAAAGATCAGGGCTGTATCGTAAACATTGCTCTTTATCAAGTCCTTGTTCACCATGACAGGCTTGTCCCTTCCTCCCAGCCCGCCCTTGCCCCCCGGCGGGCCGCCGCGTAGGACCGGGTCAGGGCAAGGAGCCGGTAGAGGGGGAGACCGAAGCCCAATCCTTCACGCCAGACCTGCCAGCTCCTGCTACAGGCCTTGGCCAGACTGAGCCGGCCGCCATCCAGGTCCGACACACGCAATCCGAGGACGGCCTTGCCCGGGGTCCTCCCGGTCAGGGCCAGCAGGAGGGGTTCCGTCACGGCCATGAAGGCTGCCGCCGTCATTTGGACGGCATAGAGCCAGGCAAGGTTCTGTCGGTTGGGTTCGGGGACCAGCAAGCTCCCCAGCCGGTAGGCGGCAAGGAAGCAGACCAGGAAATCGAAAAGGCGTGCCAGGAAGCGACGCCACAAAAGAAGGGTCTCTTTTCTTGCGGATTGCCCGGCTTTTTGCGTCATATTCGTCATCCACCGCTTCTCTCGTAATCCGAGTTTAGCACAAGCGGGCCCTCCCTCCGTCCCATTGAGGGCGCCCCCCGCCGCTGGCGGCAAAGAAGAGTCAAGAGCTCCTCCCCAAGGGAGCTCCAGCCCGGGTCCGCTTGGGGAGGAGAGGCCCCCCTTATGTTAAAATACAGTCACTTGCCGGGAGCAGGTGGCTTTTTTATGGACCTTATCCTGGCGAACAGCGGCCTGTGGCCTGGAATTGGGTTCAAGTGTATGGAACGTACAAACTATTGCGGACTTTTCTCCGAAGAGGATATCGGGCAGGAGACAGTTGCCTGCGGCTGGGTTGAGACCAAGCGTGATATGGGCGGTGTGATTTTCATCGATCTTGCCGACCGGGAGGGCCTGCTCCAGACTGTTTTCAATCCCGAATACACCCAGGCGGAATCCTTCGCGCTTGCCGAAGGGGTCCGCAACCAATCCGTGATCCTGGTCAGGGGGGTCATGCGCCTCCGGGATGAGGAGACTGTCAATCCCAAGATCGCGACAGGTTCCGTCGAACTCCGGGTCAGGGAGGCTGAACTCCTAGCCCCCTGCGCGCCACTGCCCTTCGATCCTTCGGACGCGGATGAGGTGCGGGAGGATCTGAGGCTCCAATACCGTTTCCTCGACCTCAGGCGGCCCCGCCTCCTCGCCAACCTCCGCTTCCGTCACCGGGTGACAAGCGCTATCCGCCAGTTTATGGACCAGGCGGGTTTCGTTGATGTTGAGACCCCCCTCCTGACCAAGAGCACCCCCGAGGGCGCCCGGGATTATCTGGTCCCCAGCCGTGTCCATGCTGGCTCCTTCTACGCCCTTCCCCAGTCCCCCCAGCTCTTCAAGCAACTGCTCATGGTCTCGGGTCTGGACCGTTATTACCAGATTGCCCGCTGCTTTCGTGACGAGGACCTCCGCGCCGACCGCCAGCCCGAATTCACCCAGCTCGATATGGAGATGTCCTTTGTCGAGGTGGAAGACGTGCTGGTCCTGCTCGAAGGCCTCTTCCGCTCCATCCTCAAGGAGGTCAAGGGCATTGACCTCCCCCAACCCTTTCCCCGCTTCAGCTGGGCGGAGGCCATGGACAGGTACGGCAGCGACAAACCTGACCTCCGCTTCGATCTGCCCATTGTCGATGTGACGGACCTGGCCGGGGAGAGCGGCTTTTCCGTCTTTGAAAAAGCGGTCGCGGGAGGTGGCGTCGTGCGCGCCATCACGGTACCCGGCCAAGCAGACTTTTCCCGGGCGACCATCGAGGACCTGACGGACTATGCCGTCTCCCAGGGGGCGGCCGGTATGGCCTGGATCGCCTGGCGTCCCTCAGGCGAGATCTACTCCATCCTTTCCAAGTTTGTCAATCAGGAGAAGCTGGAGGCCCTGCTCGAGCGGGCGGACGCGAAACCGGGCGACTTCATCCTCTTTTCGGCCGACTCGCTGGAGAAGGTCCGGCAGGTCACCGGCGCGCTCAGGTTGAGGCTGGCAGAACTCCTGGGCCTGCGCGACCCCGGTCGTTTCGCCTTTGCCATCATCACTGATTTCCCCATGTTCGAGTATTCCAAGGAGGAGAAGCGCTTCCTGGCCCAGCACCATCCCTTCACCATGCCCTTCCCGGAGGACCTTGACCTCCTTGTCAGCGACCCGGCCCGGGTCAGGTCCCAGGCCTATGACTTCGTGCTGAATGGCATCGAGCTCGGTTCAGGCAGCATCCGGATCCACCAGCAGTCTATTCAAAGGCAGGTTTTCAAGGCGCTGGGTCTGACCGACCAGGCCATTGATGACCGGTTCGGATTCATGCTCAAGGCCTTCCGTTATGGGGCCCCGCCCCATGGTGGCTTTGCCTTCGGCCTCGACCGCCTTGTCATGGTCCTGGCAGGAGAGCAATCCCTGCGTGATGTCATTGCCTTCCCCAAAGTCCGCGACGCCTCCTGCCCCATGACAGGGAGTCCTTCGACGGTCAGCCCTGGCCAGCTGGATGAATTGGGCATTTGCCTTAGCGGGCATCCCGGCTCATCCACTGGGACAGCCGGCCCGGATCCGGGGCGGAAACGGCCGATCGAGATTGATCTTGACCGGCTGAAAAAACAGACCCGGCTTGATCTAAACCGGGAGGAAGAAGAGATTATTGGCGCCCGGCTGAAAGAGCTTATTGGCCTGGCCGACGCCTTCCAAGCTCTGGATACGGAGGGGGTTTCGCCTATGTTCACGGCTTCCGAAGCCCGCCATGTCCACTTGACTGAAGAGGATGAACCGCCGCTGTCGGAGGAAGATGCCCTGCGGAACGCGCCGGCGGCACAGGATGGCTTTTTCCTGGTGCCCTCCGTGGTCGAATGAGGGGATAGGCTATGAAATACCAAACAATGGAATTGAGACAACTGGCAGAGGGCTTGCGCAAGAGACTTTTCTCCTCCCGGGAACTGACGGAGGCCATATATGACAGGATCGGGGCCCAGGAGGAAAGGGTCGGCGCCTACATCACGCTGACGCGGGATCTGGCCTTGAACCAGGCCGACCATGTCGACCGCCTCCTGGCTGAAAAGCGTCAACTAGCTCTTCTCGCAGGACTTCCAGGTGCTTTGAAGGACAATATCGCAGTCAAGGGAATCCCCACGACCAACGGCTCCCGGATGACTGAAAATTTTATCCCCCCCTACGATGCCTACGTCTGGCGCCTGCTCAAACAGGAGGAGGTGGTCCTGCTCGGCAAGGCCAATCTGGATGAATTCGCCATCGGACATTCAACGGAATCCTCAGCCTTCCATCCAACACGTAATCCCTATGATCTGTCGCGCGTGCCCGGCGGTAGTTCCGGAGGATCCGCAGCTGCCGTGGCCTCTGGTGAGGCCTGTTTCGCGCTCGGAACGGACACGGGTGGATCCATCAGGCAGCCCTCGGCCCTTTGTGGACTGGTTGGCCTTCGCCCCAGCTACGGCCTGGTCTCAAGACGGGGCGTCACAGCCTTTGCCCCTTCACTTGACCAGGTCGGCCCCATGACCCGGAGCGTGCGTGATAATGCGCTTGTGCTCGAGACCATCGCCCGGAGGGACAAGAAGGATGTCCATAGCCTGGGCCGGGAGGGCCCCGCCTATACAGAGCTCCTGGAGGGGGATCTGGGCAATCCCGTCATCGGCTGGTCGAGGGCTTATTTCGAGTCAGGCGATCTGGATCCCACTATCAAGAAGGGACTGGAGGCCGCCCTTGCCTTCTTTGAGTCGGCCGGCGCCCGCCTGGTCCCGGTTGACCTGAAGACGGTCGAAGCGGCGCTTGCCGCCTATTACATCATCTCAGGCGCGGAGGGCTTCTCCACCTTGAACCGTTACGATGGTATCCATTTTGGCTTCAGGAGCCCCGAGGCCGAAAGCCTGGAGGACATTTACTTCAAGTCCCGGGGCCAGGCCTTCGGCCCTGAAGTCAAAGAGCGGATCCTGCTTGGCGGCCTGGCCCTCTCCGAGGAACACTACCAGGACTACTTCCTCAAGGCGGCCCAGGTAAGGACCCTGGTCACTGAAGAGCTGAACCAGGTCTTCCATAGCTGCCAGGCCCTCCTGACCCCGGTCACCGCGACACCGGCCTGGCCCCTGGGCAGTTCACCCGAAGAGGCGGGTGGCGGCAAATACAGCAACGACCGCTTTACCCTCCCCCCCTCCCTGGCCGGCCTCCCCGCCCTGTCCCTGCCGATTGGGATGACGGACGCCGGTCTGCCCATCGGCATGCAGCTTGTAGGACCCCGCTTCTCCGAGGGTCTGCTTTACAGGCTGGCTGCCCATTATGAGGACGCGCACGGGCTCCTGCCCATCCCTGGAGAGGTGATCCTATGAGCCTGCAGGACTATGAATCTGTAATCGGACTTGAAGTCCATATCGAATTGAAGACGGAGCATAAACTCCTGTGCAATTGCGCGACCAGCTTCGGCGCGCCGCCCAATACGCAGGTCTGTCCCGTCTGTCTGGCCTTGCCGGGGACCCTCCCCGCCTTGAACCGCGAGGTTGTTGAATTTGCCATCCGGGCCGGTATCGCGACCCATTGCTCAATTGAGGGCTGGTCTCGCTTTGATCGGAAGAACTACTTCTATCCCGACCTTCCCAAGGCCTTCCAGACCACGCAGAACTTTTTTCCCATCTGCACCAAGGGCTACCTGGAGGTCGCCACGGGCGACGGGGTCAGGCGGATCCGCATCAACCGGATCCATATGGAGGAGGACGCCGGCAAGCTTATCCATACGGATGAGGGCACCCTGGTTGACTGCAATCGCTGTGGCGTCCCCCTGATCGAAATTGTCTCCGAACCGGATATCCGAAATGGGGAAGAGGCCGTCGCCTACCTGAGGAAGTTGCGGGCCATGGCCCGTTACACCGGCATATCCGACGGTAAGATGAACGAGGGATCTCTCCGATGCGATGTCAACCTTTCCGTCCGCAAGAAGGGCGAGTCGGCCCTGGGCACCCGGGTCGAGCTCAAAAACCTGAACTCCTTCAACTTCATCGCCCGCGCCATAGAAAGCGAGTTCAAACGTCAGGTCAGCCTCCTGGAGGCGGGGGATGAAATCATTTCAGAAACCCGCCGCTACGATGAGAAGACCGGCCAGACCTATCCTATGCGCTTGAAGGATGAGGCGACCGACTACCGTTATTTCCCAGATCCCGACCTGGTCCCCGTTGAGGTGGAAACAGCGGAGATCGAACAGATCCGGGCTGGCATTCCGAGGCTGGCCGATGAGCGGAAGGCCCAATATATCAGGGACTTCGACCTGACAGAATACGAGGCGGAGCGGCTCACTGACGACAAGGAGCTGTCGGATTTCTTTGAAAAAGCGGCGGCAGCGACCGGGAATGTCAAAACCCTGGTCAATCTGATCCTGGCGGATATCGCCCCCCTCTACACAGAGGAGACGGAGGAAGACCTGCTCAACCCCGTCAGCCTGGGCAAACTGGCCGACCTCCTGGCCAAGGATGAGATCAACAGCAATACCGGCCGGAAGGTCCTGAAGGCCCTGATGGAAAAGGATTTTGATCCGGTCAACTATATCGCCGAACATGATCTTGGCCAGATCAATGACCGCGAGAGGCTTCAGCCCGCGATCGAGGCGGCCCTGGCCGCCAACGAACGGGCCCTCAAGGACTTCCTCAAGGGCAAGGAAAGCGCCCTGCGGTCACTGGTCGGGGGGGTAATGAAACAGACGGGCGGCAGGGCCAATCCCCTGCTGGTAGAGGAGCTGCTCCGCGAAACCATCGCCGGCCTTTAGCCTCTCCTCCCGACCCGTCAATAGACCAGCTTCTCCAGGGTTTTTCCATCAAAGGATCGGAGGAGGGCCACCGCCAGCTCAATGGCGGCCTCGACATCCGCCCCTTTCGCCCAACCGTGATGGGTATGGATGTAGCGGACCGGTATCCCGATGACCAGGGTGGGAATTCCGGCGCCCGCGGTATGGATCAGTCCGCCATTGGTCCCGCCTCCGCTCCTGACAGCCTCCTGGACGGGGATCCCCTGCTCACGGGCCAGGTCCAGCGCATAGCGCTGAAAACCCGGATGTGTCACCATGGAGCGGTCCAGATGGCGGAGCATGGGCCCCTTGCCCAACAATGTCTGCCCCTGTCCGGCCGGGGCAAAACTGTCGTCCGCCGGCGTCCCCTCAAAGACGATAGCCAGGTCGGCATCAATCTGGCGGGCTGTCACCAGGGCACCGCGGCCGCCGATCTCTTCCTGGGCTGAGTAGGCGGCAACCAGGTCGATCTCCAGATCCTCCCCCTTCAACCGTTCCAGGGTCGCCGTCATAGCGGCACAGCCGAGCCGGCAGTCAAAGGCCTTGCCCAGGAGGAGGTCCTGCGCCTCGTCATAGTGGCAGTCGACATGGGGGACGACCGGGGCTGCCAGGCCAAGGCCAAAGACCTCCTCCACCTCCTGCCGGGAACTGGCCCCTACATCCAGCTCAATCTGGTCCAGACGGACGCCTTCCCCCTTCTCTGCCTCCGTCAGATAGTGAGGCGGTTTGCTGGCGGCAATGGCGGGTATCCATCGGCCGTCCCTGGTCCTGACCCGGAAAAGCTGGCTGGGTATATGGCTGGGTACCCAGGAGCCCAAGGGGAGGACGGCCAGCATGCCATTCTCCTTGATGGACTGGACGATCAGTCCCACCTCATCCAGGTGGGCGTCCAGCTGGACACATAGTCCCTCCCCCTTGTTGCCGTGACGGCGGATGTAGACATTCTGGAGGCTGTCACGGGTCATCTCCCCGTAGCTGTCCTTGTATTCCATGATTTTTTCTGCCATCTCGTGCTCAAAGCCGGAGGGTCCGCTCGCCTCTGCGTAATCGGTAATCATCCGGACCAGTTCGCTTTTATCCATCTTCCTTCTCCTCCCGGGATTCAAATTCTCTTCACAATAGTTTCATTTTAGACCCTTTTTCGGGAACTGCCAGGAGCCGGCTCCCACCCCAAAACCGGGATTTTCCTCCTCCTGGTGGAATATAATGGCTCGAAGGGCCTGCCCCTATGCTATTACAGCTATTCCAAGCTTGATAATTTGACAGTTGTCCCTGCCTGAATTTTGTCCATTATGTCAGCTTATGCCCGTATTATCCTTCACTTCCTCTCTTTTTGCACAGGCTGTTTTCTGTTTAATGACAGCATAAGGACCCCAACAGCCTGGCAGATTCGTCTATTTAACCCTTTGATGGGCCGGTAGGGTGCGTTAAGGTAACTACAGTCAAAAAAACCCCCCAACGCGAGCCCCTATATCGTTCTACGTCTGATGTCTGGTTTTGCTGCGTGTCAAGTGGGAGTGGTTTGGCTAGAAAGTATGAGGCTGAAATGAAAGCTAAGTTAAACAGATATAAACGACTTATGGCTGGTGCCGTCCTGACGGCTACCCTGCTATCCCTGCCGGTGACGGCGGCAATCGCGGGCAGTGGTGCCCAGGCCGACCGGAGTTCATCCGGTCTGGATGCCGGAGAGGACGAACCCTACTTAAGTCTGCAGGATGGCAAGGACTTCCTAATATTTGATACGGACGTCATTGACCGGAACCTTTCAGATCTACCCGGTATGGACACGGAAGCCGAAAAAGAGATTGAACTGGATACAGGGACCTCGGCCGACAGTGAAAGAAATCTGAAGCGCTGGGAACGCCTGGCCCGGATGGAAACCGAAGAGGAAGAGAGAAAAGAGCGGGTTAGGCTGAGTGAAGAGGCCAGGCTCGAAGAGGAAAAGAGAGAGGCTGAGGAGAAGGCGGCGGCGAAAAAGGCCGCGGAGAAGAAGGCGGCTGAGAAAAAGGCTGCAGAAAAGAAGGCGGCTGAAAAGAGGGCAGCGGAAGAGAAGGCTGCGGCTGAGAAGGCTGCCCAGGAGCAAGCTGCTCAGGAAACAGAGGGGAATCCTCCTGCCGAGACCACCAGTCCGGAGGAGAGTCCAGCAGCCGCTCCAGGGAATGGCCAATTCTTGATTGAAATAGCCAATCCTGACAGGAGCTACCAGGGTCGGTCGCTCCAGGTTTCGGACAGACAAGTTCTTGAGGGCCTGGTCATGGGTGAGTATGGAAATGATTACATCGGTGCCGTATTGGTCTCCCAGTGTATCCGCGACTCCATGGTAAGGTCGGGCACCAACAGCGCGGCTGTCATCAAGCGCAAGTACGGTTATACCGCTCCTGTCAGGAAGAATGTCTCCCAGACCGTCAAGCAGGCTGTCTCCTTTGTCTTTGACCAGGGGGGGAGCGGGGTCCAACACCCCATCTACTACTTCTATGCCAGCAACCTGGCCAAGGGAAAATGGCATGAGACTCAAAAATTCATCGTCCAGCGAAATGCGGTCCGCTTCTTCAGCACCCACTGATGATCCTGAATCCGACCTACATAAGAGGGGCTGTCTGTGACGGCCCCTTTTTGGATGAGGGGAAGGGATAAGGGTATACTGGGTTTTGTCCCTTTGAACCAACGGGGAATGCCCATCTGGCAGGGAGAAAGGAAAAACCATGACTTTTAGATCCATTGATCCGGCCGAACTCAGGGAAAATCCCTTCACCCTGCTGGAGGAGGGGATGTTGCTGACAGCCTGCTTTGATGGCAGGATCAACACCATGACCGTCGGCTGGGGTGGCTTTGGCTGTATCTGGGGCAGAAAGGTCGTCTATGTCGCGGTCCGCCCGGAACGATACACCTTTGAATTCACGGAGAAGGCCGACCGCTTTTCCTTTGCCGCCCTCCCGGAAGGGGAGGAGTCCCGCCGGATCCTGGCCTATTGCGGCCAGCATTCCGGCCGGGATCAGGATAAGATCAAGGCCTGTGGTTTGACCGTCGCCTATGAGGGGGAAACCCCCTATTTTGAAGAGTCAAAAGTCTCCTTTATCTGCAGGAAGATGGCCCGGCCCCAGTTCAGCGCCCAGGACCTGATCCAAGGTCAGGCCATCGTCGATAAGTGGTACGGTGGCGGCTTCCATCACCTCTATGTGGCCGGGATCGAAAAGGTCCTTATCCGGGAGGACCGGGCCTCCGGTCTCCCGGGCCTATAGTTTCCCCCTCTTGTAAAGTATCCGGGATATCAGGATGGCGATGACAGCCCCGACCGGTACCAGGAGGCTGACAGCGCTCGCCAGGCTGGGCTGGATGAGGAAGAGGAGCAGCATGAACACCATAGGACCGATCGCGATCTTCCAGTTCCTCGAAATGAAGACAACCGCCAGTCCCCCGAACAGGGCCGGGAGGATGTTGGCGAAAGCAGGCGTCAAGGCCGGCGATTCCAGGATGGGCGCCAGGTAGCTCAAGAGGAGCATACCCAGGAAGAGGACTATGGTCGTCACGATGGAGGAGATGCCGATCGCCAGGGTGGAGATGACCTCACCCTCCGGCGTACCCGGTTCCGCCTTGGCCACCTTCATGGCATTGATGGCGCAAGGGGCTTTCAGATTGGTTATATTCCCGGTTACAAAGCTCAGATAGGAACCGCCCGCCCCCAACATGGGGCCGTAGGTAAAGGCCTCAATGATTCCTATGGTGTAGAAGACAGGGACGACGCCCAGCAGGCCCTTGCCCAGGGCGCCCAGATAGGGCCAGGCCCTGAAGTAGATGCTGAGCAGCAAGGGATAGGCCGCAAACATGATCATGGCGAGAATGCCGGATATCCGCCCCCAGCGGTGGATCTTTTCATCGTAGTGACTCATGGGTCAACCTCCAATCCAAAAGGTCAGCGGGATGGAAAAGGCCATGGCCCCCAGCATGCTGAAGGGCATGGCGTAGTTCTCCAACCAGGCCACTTCTTTTTTCTTGACCAGGTAGCCAAAAACCAGCATGAGCAAGGAGGAAAAAAGCATGACGAATACTGGGATCCAGCCTTTGAAACCCAGCCGGATCTGGGAGAAGACCATGCCAAGGAAGGCGGAGACCATACCGATGAAAAGTGAGTCCATGAAGAGGGCTCCCCATTTTTCATCCTTTGCCTTGATGGTCATCAGGCCTTTTTCAATCTTTTTCAGGAAAAAGGTGATAATGACTATGCCTGAGAAGCTACCCAGGGTCATGACCCAGGCGATGGTGGCATAGGCCCTGGCGTCGGTCAAGGCGTCCGTCATGGATATGCCCAGGGCTGTCGCCGCCGAGGTGGCGGCAGGGAGTTCGTAGGTCAGGGCCCCGACAACGCTGAGACGGAGCCAGGGCAGGGGGAGGCCCAGATACTGTGACAAGGTGATGATCCCGATTACGATGGCCACAGCAGGAGCCAGGGAAAACACGGCCGAACCCCGCATGATGGCCCGGAGGAGCGGCGTCTCTATGCCGAGCTCACGGGCCCGTTTGTAAGCTTTCACGGTGAAAAAGACTGACTGGCCCAGCACATAGAGGATGACCAGGGCTGCCAGCCCGTAGAGCACCGGGTGGTTGATATGGAACATAAACACCTTCTTTCAAAGCCGTCTCCGCCGCAAAGACCGGTCCAGGACAGGCCTGCCCAGGCGGGCGCAACCGACCCTATTATAACGTGAAAGGGGGCAAAGACTTGCCTCCTGGGACCGGACGGCTCAGAATAGCTTTGGGGAGATTGACCGGGTGATCCGGGGATCCAGCTGAGGACAGAGCCATGGGACTATTGGATTTATTTCGTCGGAAAAAAGAAGAAGAGCGGGTAATACCCGATGCCGGGGAGCCGGTTTTCCTCATCTCCGCCCCCCTGGTCTGGACCGGCCATGTCGAGACCTATCTGGAGGAGAGGGGGATCCCCTACTTGAAGCGCGGTCAAAGGGGGGCTGCCCTGGCGCTGGAGCTGGGTCCGGTCAACGAACGCTTCGACTATTTCATCCCGGCCCAGGCCCTGGACAAGGTGAGGGAGGATCTGGATGAATTGAGGGACCTGGTCGGCAGCTAGAAAAGGGGCAGGCTTTCAATCCACCTGGATGATCCAGTCTCCCGGCAGGGCCATACCAAGGTAATCCCGGGCGACACGCTCAATGTATTCCCGGGATTCCGCGATATCGTCCAGGCTCTTCAGGGCCTCATACTTCTGGTACTGGATATCCCGCTCCCGCTCCAGCTTCTGCTTCTCCCGCGTCAAGCGGTCGAATTCCTTCTGCTGGTCGAAAAAGGATGTGAAACAAAGGGTCAGGATAATGACGGCTACGACACTGATGAAAAATCGAGTGAAAAAAGACAGGGACGACCGCCTGCGCTCAGCCTTGAAATTTTCAGCGTAGCTCTGACGCATAGTGTTCACCTGTCGACCTGACATCCTGTTGATAGTAAAACCATCCTACTTCAGTTTGTTCGGTTTTGCAAATCTGGGATGTCCCGTCCCCTGACAGTCAGGTGACAGGAGGTGCAGACCGACGCATTCTCAGTCGGTCAGTATCTGATAAAGCGAATCCGCTTCCTCCTTTCTCACGTGTTCCTTCACCTGGAGTATGCGGACGCGGATCTGCTTCTGGCCGTAGCCGATATCCAGAATGTCGCCAAGCTTGACCTCGGTTCCAGGCTTGGCCCTCTTCCCATTCACTTCAATCCGGCCTGCCGAGGCCATTTCATTTGCGACGGTCCGGCGTTTGACAATCCGTGACACCTTCAAGAACTTATCAAGTCTCATAAGCCCTGCCTCCAGACAGTTCCAGGCGCTTAGCCTCATCCCAGAGCCCGTCCATCTCCTCCAGGCTCATCCGGGCAAGTGAGCTTCCCTCCCGGTCAGCCGCCTCCTCCATGGCGCTGAAGCGCCGGATGAAGCGTTCGGAACAACCGGTCAAGGCGGCTTCCGGATCGATGGCCCGCATACGGAGGATATTGACGACGGCAAAGAGGAGGTCGCCCGCTTCCTCCCGGGCACGGATCTCATCCCCCCGGTCCAGCTCAGCCAGGAATTCATCATATTCTTCCTTGATCTTTTCCTTGGCGCCCTCGAGGGAAGGCCAGTCAAAGCCGATATCTGCCGCCTTTTTCTGCAATTTATAAGCCCGGGTCAAAGCCGGCATTCCCCGCGGCAGGTCCCGCATGGCGTCAACTGTCCGCCTATGCCCTTTTTCCTTCCGCTTATTTTTCTCCCAGGTCCTCAGGACCAGCTCGGGCGTCTCGGCCTTGTCACTGCCGAACAGATGGGTATGCCGGGAAATCAACTTCCGGCAGATTCCGGACACGACCTGGTCAAAACTGAAGTCGTCAGCTTCTTCCGCTATCCCGGCGTGAAAAACGACCTGCATGAGGACGTCGCCCAGCTCTTCAACAAGCTTCTCCGGATCCCCGCTCTGGATGGCGTCAACCGCCTCATAGGCCTCCTCAAGCATATTGCCCTGGATGCTTTCATGGCTTTGCGCCCGATCCCAGGGACAGCCCTCTTCACTTCGGAGAAAGGCCAGGATGGCCCGAAGCTCATCCATACTGTAGTTTTCCTTGAGGGGGAATCTCTTTTCCCGGTCAGTCATTTCCGCCATAATCACTCCCCGCTTTCAAGTGATTCCCGGTCTTTATGGAAGTCGAGCGCCTCCAGGAAGATCTCCAGGTCCCGGTCGAAGATCAGAAGCTCCTCCGCCTCTTCCCGGGTCATCCAGCCAACAGCCTTGATTTCACTTAACTGGGGCCGGATCTGACCGCCCAGATAATCCCCCAGAAAAAAGATCACGGTCTTGAAGGCGCCGGGCCGCGGCGAGTAGGTCGATATTCCCTGGAAATCGGATGTGATCGAAATCAGGGCCCCCGTCTCCTCCTCCACCTCCCGGATGGCCGTCTGCCGATCGCTTTCACCCGCCTCGACATGCCCTTTGGGGAAAGACCAGTGACCTGGCTTATGCTGGACGAGAAGGACCCGGTCCAGGCCGTCATCCCCCTTCCGGAATACGATTGCCCCGCAGGAACGTTCCCGGGTAAGGAGGCGTTCCGCCCTTCTCTGCCTGCCATGTAAGCGCTTATTTTTCAAGTTTTTTCGCCTTTCCTGATCCTATAGGGCATCATACCACTTCCTCTTTTTCTTTCTTCCCCCGGGCCTCACTTTTCGATACTATAGGGCATAGAAAATGAGTTGAAAAAGGACCAGCCATGAAAACAAGCTCCCCTCCCCTCCTCCTCGTCAGAACCGATGAGGTCAATCCCTGGAAGAACCTGGCCCTTGAGGAATACCTTATGGGTCTTTGCTTCAGCGATAGCGGACACGAGGAGGCAAGAGCCTACGCCGCCATCCTCTTCCTCTGGCAAAATGAGCATACCGTGGTGATCGGACGCAACCAGAACGCCTGGGCCGAGTGCCGGACAGGGGACCTGGAGGCGGACGGCGGTTTTCTCGCCCGGCGGAGCACCGGGGGCGGCGCCGTCTACCATGACCTGGGCAACCTGAACTTCTCGATCATCCTCCCCCGGTCACGCTTCGACCTGGGCCAAAGCTTCCAGGTTATCCTTGACGCCGTGAAGGGATTGGGAATCCCTGCCGTCCGGTCCGGCCGGAACGACATCCTGATCGGGGACAGGAAATTCTCCGGCAACGCCTTCCGCTATTACAAGGGGGTCGCCCTCCACCATGGCACCCTCATGGTGGACACCGCCATTGAACCCCTCCTCCGCTACCTGACCGTCTCTGACAGCAAACTCCGGTCCCGGGCCATCAAGTCGGTGCGCTCGCGCGTCATCAATCTGATCGAGGTCAAGGGCGACTTGACCCCTGCCGCCTTGTCCAGCTCCCTGGCCGCCAGCTTCGAGACCCAATACGGTGAAGGAGCCAAGATGGAGACCCTGGATGCCTCCGTCTTCCAGGGCCACCGGGACCTGGAAGCGCTGCAAGAGCGTTACGCCTCCTGGGAATGGCGCTACGGCAGGTCAATCAAGTTTGACGCCAAAATCGAGACCGGCCGCTTCCCCTGGGGGCAGGCGGAACTCCTCTTCCAGGTAGAGGAGGGGATCATCCGGGACAGCCTGATCCACAGTGACGTCCTGGACAGTGATTTCATGGACCTGGTCGCCGCCAGCCTGACCGGCAGCCCCTTTGTTTCCGGTGAAATGGCTGACCGGATAAGGGGGCTGGGCAGTGACCGGGATACTGTGGGGGAAATCTCCCAAAAAATAATCGCGGATGACCTGGTCCAGGTCATCCGCGATCAGGCTTTCTGATCTTAATCTCTTGACCGTCCCCTTAGTCCTGAGGCAGCCAGACCAGGGTGAAGGCATTGACAACAACATCCCGCTTCAAGGGCCGGATGGTCGTCGTAACGATGTCGTCCGCCGCCGATTCATAGCGGTCGCTGACAATTTCGAGATCCTTCTTCATATCCGCCTCGAGGAGTTCCATCTGCTGCTCGACCCGTTCGGCTGATTCTTCCGCCCGGCCGATGTTGCTGGCAGACTTGGTCGCCCGTGAGGCGCTCTTGGCGGCTGTCGCGGACTTGTAGACGGTTGACTGGGAGAGGAGGGATTTCCCCAGGACCGCCCCCAGGGCGGCCGCGCCGAATGAAATCGCGGATTGGATCTTGGCGTCCTTGGCCTGATCCTTGACCCGGTCGATCCTTTCCTCGGCCTTGGCAATCTTCTCTTCCATGGCCAGCCGTTTTTTCTCATACTTGGCTTCAATGGCGTCAAATTCGACATCCCGCTGTTCACGGGCCGCCATTTTGACCCGGGCGACAAAGTCCCGCTCGTTTTCATCAAGATCGGACACCAGTCCGAGTTTCTTATGCTCGCGGATCTCCAGGGATGAATCACGCCAGACCGTGTCGGCCAGAGCCCGCTGCCAGGCCGTAAAGCTGGTCTTCAGCCTGGCCTCCGCTGGCAGGCCCTTGTATTGGGCGCCGGCGGGCGGCTCCGAATCGAGATCGTCGAGAGAGAGACCGAGATCCAGATCCTTGTTCCAATCGACCGGGACGACTCCTTCTCCCAGGGGGGTGAAGCGCGAAACCTGCTCCGTGTGGGAGACCGACTTCTTCTCGTTTTCATAGTAGACAGTCAAAAATCCAGCCAGGGCAGGCTTATAGGTCTGTCCCGCCTGGCCGGGGAGATAGCTGACCACGACGCCCGCCGCAGGTACCGGTGCGACAGTGACCTGTTCGACGGCTGGAGGCGGGGCTATGGGCGCAACCGGTGCCTCCGTAGGCGGCTGCTCCTCCGGCAAGGTCTCCAACTCCTCCACTGGCTCCCTTTCAATCGGGGCCGGTGACGGTTTCACCGGCGGCAGGTAGCCCTGCTCCGCGACCAGCTGCCGGATCTGGTCCCGGGTCAGAGGTCCGGCCAGGTAGGACATGCAGAAGCGGGTCTGAAAGAGGGTGGGCTCCCCGCCCCGGACCGACCTTAAGACGAACTCCCGCTGCTTCAGGCCTGCAATCAGCCGGCCCAGCTCGGCCCGGTTGACACCCTCAATCGATTCGTCGGCCATGCCTTCCAAGAGGCGCATACGGTCGCGCTCGGTCGTGAGCCGGCCGACAAACCAGGTACCGACGTTGGCCAGTCCCTTATAGTCAATATCACCGGGATTCTGTGTCGCGAGGACCATACCCAGGCCGTAGGCGCGGGCAGTCTTCAGGAGGGTCAGGAGCGGCTTTTTGGCCGGCGGGGCGGCGACGGGCGGGAAGTAACCGAAAACCTCATCCATATAGAAGAGGGCCCTCAGGGAGGAGGTACCCTGTTCCGTCCGCATCCAGGCAATCATCCTGTTCAGAAGGAGGGTCACCACGAACATACGCTCAGCGTCTGCCAGATGGGCCAGGGTCAAAATGGAAATCTTCGGTTTACCCTCGGGGGTGTAGAGGAGGGATTGGATATCAAAGGGTTCCCCCTCCATGAAGGCCGCGAAGGCGGGTGAGGCAACCAGGTTGTTGAAGCGCAGGGCCAGGGCGAACCGGTCTTTTTCCGGCAGATAGGTCTCGACATCCATGACTCCGATAGTTGTCATGGGAGGCTTGCTGATCCAGTTGACCAGGGAAGAAATCGCGACGTCGTCACCCTCCTGCCAGGCCTTCTGGATCAAGGTCGACAGGAAGACGTGCTCCCGGCTGGAGACTGGATCCACGTTGGTGATCCCCACCAGATGGAGCAGGCTGGTCGCCGTCGTTGAGATGACTTCCTGAAGCAATTCAGGATCTTCCGCGGCCTCGGCAGCCGGTCTCTGGAACATGCCTTCCAGGGAAAGCGGCCTTCCGAACTGGCCGCCCGGCGTATAGAGGGCAAATTCCACACTTTCGCGCAGGGCCTTTATACGCTCGCCATCCTGCATGGAATCGGCCAGACCCTGACGCCAGACTTCGGCTTTTTTCGCGGCCATTTCACTGACCGTCATTCCCTCAGCCTCCGCCTCTTCGGGATGTATCCAGGGCTCAAAATCCACAGGGCTCAAATCAGGGAAGGTAAGCAGTAAATTGCCCATATCGCCCTTTGGATCGACGACAATGGCCGGTATACCGTCCATGGCCGCCTCTTCCAGCAGACAGATACCCAGCCCCGTCTTGCCGCTCCCTGTCATACCCACACACATGGCATGGGTGACCAAATCACGGGAGTCAAGCAACATGAAATCTGCCTGCCCGCTCCCGTCTACTTTCTTGCTCTCAGTCCCCAGATAGAAGACACCGAGTTTTTCGTACTGGCTCATGAATACTCCTCCTCATAGATGATCCTTGACAGACTATAGCTTCTAACTATTCGCGGTTTCGGTAACCCGCGTTATACAAACAGATCCGTCTCCTCCAGTTCCTTGAGGTCGGGCCGGCAACGGATGGGTTCTCCCGCCGCCTTCAGGGCATTGACCACGTCTTTCAAGCCACTGCCGGAGCAGATGCAGGTTACCGTCTCATCCGCCCCAATGATCCCCTGGGCAACCGCCTGCCTGACCCCGGCATAGGAGGCCGCGCCGGCGGGTTCTCCAAAAACGCCCTCTTTACGGCCCAATTCGCTCATGGCCTCCAAAATAGCCTGATCTGGCACGGCAATCCAGGCCCCCCCCGTCGCTGAGACGGCCCGCAGGGCCTTGACCGGGTTTCGCGGGACACCGACGGAGATCGAGTCGGCCAGGGTGTTTTCTGGAGTCGGCTTCAGGGGGGCCTGGTCCCGCGCCGCGTCGACAAAGGGCGAACAACCGGTTGACTGGACCCCCAGGATCTTGGGGATCCGGTCGATCATTCCCAGTTCAAGAAGATCACGAAAACCGAGATAGACACCCGCGATTGTACAACCGTCCCCGACCGAAACGGCCACCCAGTCCGTGGGTTCGAAAGCCAGCTGCTCGGCAATTTCCAGGGAAACGGTCTTTTTGCCCTCCGCCATGACAGGGTTTATGCCGGCATTCCGATTATACCAGCCATACTTGGCGATGGCTGCTTTCGAAAGATTGAAGGTCTCCCGATAGTCGCCTATCACAGAGACCACCCGGGCGCCAAAGATCAGCATCTGCGCCAGCTTCCCCTGCGGGGCCCGCTCGGGGACGAAGATGACGGCTTTCAGGCCGGCCCTGGCCGCGTTGCCGGCGCAGGAGGAGGCCGCATTGCCCGTGGACGAACAGGAGATGGTATCGTAGCCAAGCTCAAGCGCCTTGGCCACGGCGACAGCGCTGGCCCTGTCCTTCAGGGAGGCTGTCGGATTGAGGCCGTCGTCCTTCAGGTAAAGAGCCTTGATCCCAAGTTCATCAGCCAGACGAAGCGAGGGATAAAGGGGTGTCCAGCCTACCCTCAAAAAGCTCGAATACTCCCGGTCTTCCAAGGGCAGGAGGGCCTTGTAGCGCCACATGCTCCAGTCGGGGTCCCGGCTGAGGCTTTCCCGGCTCAACTGTTCGCGGATGACCTGATAATCGTAAACAATATCCAGGATGCCGGTCTCCCCACAGCTGGGGCAGGTGAGCATCTCTTCCTCGTAGGGATAGTGGCGTTGGCAGAGTGTGCAGGTATAGCCGAGCAGTTGGGGAAGGGTTGACTTGTGTGTTTTGGGCATTGAAGATGTCTCCTTGCAAATGAATAAAAAGGGGCCGATTCCCAGTTCCCAGTTTATCATATACAGGCCGAAAGCTTGGTTGAATCAGCTTTTGGTCGGCCGGAAACTATGCTATCATAACCAATACAATAACCCTTTTGGAGGAAAAGGCTATGCAACATTTCAAAAAACTGATTGTAATCTTGTTGTGCGTCGCGTTTGTGGTGACACTGGTGGCGTGCGACAAAAAGGAGGAAAAGCCCCCAGCTGATGACGGCGTTACGCTCGAAAACATCAAGCTCGGCTTTGTCCACATCACGGACCCCAGCGACATGGGCTATACCTACAACCACGACCTGGGGACCCAGAAAATGCAAAAAGAGCTCGGGTTGAAGGATGACCAGATCGTCAACAAGTTCAATACACCCGAAGACGCTGAATGTGAAGCCGCGCTGAGAGAACTCGTCGAGCAGGGCTGCCATATCATTTTCGCGACCAGCTTCGGTTTTGAAAACTATGTTATGGAAGTCGCGGCGGACAATCCCGACGTGGAATTCTGTCACGCCTCCGGCTACCAGTGCGCCCAGAGCGATATGGATAACGCCCACAACTATTTTGGCAAGATCTACCAGGCCCGTTACCTGTCCGGCATCGCCGCCGGCCTGAAGACGGAAAAGAATCTGCTGGGTTATGTCAACGCCTACCCCTTCGCTGAGTGTATCCAAGGCTTCACCGGCTTCTACCTCGGCGCCAAGAGCGTCAACCCCGACGTCAAAATGCTGGTTATGAACACCAACTCCTGGAACGATCCGCCCGCCGAAGCCCAGGCCGCCAAGGCCCTGATCGAGGCAGGCTGTGACGTGATCGGCCAGCACTGTGACTCCACCGCGCCAGCGACGGCCGCCGAGGCTGAGGGTGTCTTCCATGTCGGCTATAACTCCGACATGATCGATGCCGCGCCCAACGCGACCCTGACCTCCGCCGTTTGGGACTGGTCCCGTTACCTGGTCCTGGCGGTCAGCAACTATGTCGACGGCAAGCCCATCCCCAAGGACTGGGGTGAAGGTCTGGCTGAAGGCGCAGTCGATATCTCCCGCCTGAATGAGGCCCTCGTCGCCGAGGGTACCGCCGAGGCGATCGAGGAAGCCCGCGCCAAGATCCTGTCCGGTGACTGGGATGTCTTCACAGGCCCCCTGACCAACAGTGACGGTGAAGTCGTTGTCAAGGAAGGTGAGACCTACATCGAGCCCGCCTCTTCACCTGCCTGGGAGCACATCCTTGAAGGCATCGAATTCTTCGGTGAATAAGTATCGGCTCAAAGAGTTAATTGAAGGGGCGCGCTGTCAAAGCGCGCCCCCTGAGCACACAATCGCCGCAATGTGATCACCGCAGCTTTATTGGGATAAGGCCGCGCAGAGCTTTCGCATTGCGGCGGTTTTCAGTATCCGGATGCATGAGCGGTTAGGCGTTCCCTGTATCGGATGGAGGAAAACTATGCAAGATTTGCAGAGACCCGCCGTCGAAAATGTGGTCGAGATGACCCATGTCTGTAAACGTTTTGGCAAGGTCGAGGCCCTTAAGGACGTTCATCTCGAACTGAGAAAAGGTGAAATCCTCTCCCTGCTGGGGGAGAACGGGAGCGGCAAGACCACTCTCATGAATGTTCTCTCCGGTATTTATTTCCCTGATCTGGGTGAAATCCGTATAAATGGTAATCCTGTCGCGATTTGCGAGCCCAGGGATGCCTTTGCCCTTAATATCGGTATGGTGCATCAGCACTACAAGCTGGTTGAAGTTTTCACGGCGGCCGAGAATATTGTCCTGGGTCTGCCGGGCGGCACCACCATCAACAGGCGGGCGCTGGCAAAACATGTCAAGGAAATCGGAGACCGCTATGGCTTCAATATCGAACCCAATAAGAAGGTCTACGACATGTCCATTTCGGAGAAACAGACCGTCGAGATCGTCAAGGCCCTCTACCGCGGCGCGGACATCCTGATCCTGGATGAGCCCACCGCCGTCCTGACCCCCCAGGAGACCGAAAAACTCTTCGATGTCCTGCGGGCTATGAAAGAGGACAATAAATCCATTATCCTCATCACCCATAAGCTGAATGAGGTCCTGGCAGTTTCCGACCGGGTCACGGTCCTCAGGAAGGGCGAATACATCGATACGATTGAGACCAAGGACGCGACCGTCCAATCCTTGACGGATATGATGGTCGGCCGGTCCGTATCCCTTGAGATTGACCGGCCCGTCATCGGCGACAAGAAACCTGTCCTCCGGATCACTTCACTGACCTGCCTGACCCCCGAGAAAACCCGGGCCCTGGAAGATGTATCCTTTGAGGCCTTCGGGGGGGAGATCCTGGGCATCGCCGGGATCACCGGAAGTGGCCAAAGGGAGTTGTGCGAGGCCATCACCGGCCTCTACCCGGTCACCGGAGGCGCTATTCTCTACCAGAGCTTCGTCAACGGTTTTGAAGTTGAGGAGAACCTGGTCGGCAAGTCACCCAATGAAATCGCGAAAAAGGGGGTAGCCCTGGCCTTTGTCCCCGAGGACAGATTGGGGATGGGCCTGGTCCCCTCACTTGATATGGTCGACAACATCCTCCTGAAAAGCTACAAGCAAAACAAGAGTTTTCTGGTGGATCGGAAAAAACCCAGGGAGGTTGCCGAAAGGCTGGTCGAGGAACTGGAGATTGTCACACCCGATGTCTTCACCCCCATCCGGAAACTCTCGGGTGGCAACGTCCAGAAGGTGCTCGTAGGCAGGGAGATCGATTCCAGCCCCAGGCTCCTGATCGCCGCCTACCCTGTGCGCGGCCTCGATATCAACTCTTCCTATACCATCTACCGCCTGCTCAATGAGCAAAAGGAAAAAGGGGTGGCCGTCATCTTTATCGGTGAGGACCTCGATGTCCTTATGGAAATTTCCGACCGTCTCCTGGTCCTGAGTGATGGGCGGGCCATGGGCGTGGTCGATCCCCGCAGAACAACTAAACAGGCGATCGGACTTATGATGCTCGGCCACGAGCTTGAAGAAACGGAAGGAGCTGCCGCCGTATGACAGATCCTGAAATCAAAGACCAAGCCAGACAAGAAGGATCGGCCGAAAGCTGCCCGCCTTGTCAGGAGGCTCTCCTTTGCGTGATCAAGGAACCCTTTGTCCGGATCACCAAACGTGGAACCGTCAAGACCCGGAAGAAGATCCTGATCTACGTCATCGGCTTCCTCCTGGCCCTCCTAGCGGGAGCCCTCCTGCTGGCCCTGATCGGCAAGAACCCGGCATCGGCCTACATCAGTATGGCTACCGGCTCCTTCGGAACCAAGACTTCGGCGGCGGAGACATTCCGCCTGGCGGTTCCCCTGCTCATCGCCGGGATCGCCATCGCCTTTGCCTTCAAGATGAGATTTTGGAACATCGGAGGGGAAGGCCAGATCCTGGCCGGCGCCATCTTTATGTCGCACATCGTCGTCTCCGTGGTCAACCGGGGGATCGAGATCGCCTTCATTCCCCTCCATATCCTCTTGGTACTGGCGGCCATCACGGGCGGGGCCCTCTTCGGTTTCCTGCCCGCCTTCTTCAAAACCAAGTGGGGTACCAATGAGACCCTCTTCACCCTTATGTTGAACTATATCGCCATTGAGTACATCAACTACCTCAAGCAGTTGCAGGGCTGGAAGCCACCCAAGACGACCTTCCCCAAGATCATCAACTTCAAGGATTCCCTGGAAACGATCGTCCTGCCCAAGATCTTTGGTGTCCACATCGGCTGGATCTTCGCCCTGGCCCTGGCCGTCCTGGCCTATCTCTACCTTAAGAAGACCAAGCACGGCTACGAGATTTCCGTCATCGGCGATTCACTCAATACGGCACGCTACGCCGGTATGAATACCCGTTGGATCCAAATCAGGACCCTGATCATCTCCGGTGCCCTCTGTGGCCTGGCAGGCTACTTCCAGGTGGCCGGAGCCGACTATACCCTGACGGAAACCACTGCCGGCGGTGTTGGCTTTACAGCCATCATTGTCGCCTGGCTGGCAAAGTTGAATCCCTTTATTATGATCCCCGTCTCCATCTTCATCGCCATGCTGAAAAAGGGCTCCCTCTCCATCCAGTCAACCATGAAGATCCCCGCGTCAGCGGCTGACCTTCTGACCGGGATCATCCTCTTCTTCATGCTGGGCTGTGAACTCTTCATCGAGTACCGTCTGGTCTTCAGGCACAGCAAGGCTCAGATCGAGGAAATGCTGGAGGAGGTGACGGCATGACAAGTGTGATCAATCTTTTGAACGCGGCCATCCTGGCCGGGACCCCGCTCCTCTTTGCCACCTGTGGCGAGATACTGACGGAAAAATCCGGCAGCCTCAACCTGGGGGTCGAGGGTCTCATGTATATGGGGGCGGTGGCCGGCCTGGCCGGCGCCTGGTATGTGGAGCACTGGTTCGGCCAGGGAGGTCTTCTGGCAGCCGTCTTCGCCTTCCTCTTTGCCTTCCTCTGTGGGGCCCTGGGCGGCCTCATCTATGCCGTGCTGACCGTCTCGCTTCGGGCAAACCAGAATGTGACCGGCCTGACACTGGCAATTTTCGGTACGGGCTTCGGCAAGTTCTTCGGTGAAGTCCTGGGCCATAAGGCCGGCGGCTACGTGACGGTCAATGATCAGACCAAGGCCATGTACTCACGGATCAATTTCGGGAAATTGGCGGAAATCCCTGTGATAGGGACCATATTCTTCAAGTACAACTGGCTGGTCTACCTGGCCCTGGTGACCGCCTTCTTCCTGGGTTGGTTCCTGAACCGGACCCGGAAGGGACTCTCCCTTCGGGCCGTGGGGGAAAGCCCCGCGACTGCGGATAGCGCGGGCATCAATGTCACCCGCTACCGTTACCTGGCGGCCCTTGGGGGAGGCGGCCTCTGCGGACTGGGCGGCATGTACATGTCCATGGTGGACCAGAAGGGCATCTGGGTCCAGGACTGCATCAGCGGCTATGGCTGGCTGGCTATCGCCCTCGTCATTTTCGCCACCTGGAACCCCTTGCGTGCCATCTACTGCTCCATCATCTTCGGTGGCTTGAGTGTCATGTACATGTACATCCCCATCAAGGGACTGCCCATCCCCATCTATCGCATGTTCCCCTTCATCGCCACCATCATCGTCCTGATCATCACCAGCATGATGCAGATCAAGGAGCATGCCCAACCGGCCGGAACCGGCTTGAACTATTTCCGCGAGGAACGCTGACCTTACCCGGCCCCTTTGACGCCCGCCGCTATCCAAACGGCGGGCTTTTTTTATTCCCTGTCTGCTATAGTAATTCAGGACAAAAAAGCTTGACGCGAAGGAGCAATAATCTATGTACGATCTCATCATCATTGGTGGCGGACCGGGCGGTTATGTGGCCGCTGAGCGCGCCGGCAGGGCCGGTCTCTCGGTCGCCCTGTTTGAAAAAGACAAGCTGGGTGGTGTTTGCCTGAACGAGGGTTGCATCCCCTCCAAGGCCCTGCTCAATTCAGCCAAACTTTACCGGCACGCCGTCGACAGCGCGGCCTTCGGGGTGAAGGCGGAGACGGTGACCTACGACCAGGCGGCCGTTATCAAACGCAAGAAGAAGGTCGTCAGAAGGTTGGTTGCCGGCGTCAAGAACCAGATGGCCGAAGCCGGTGTCGAACTGATCGGGGCCCAGGCCGTCATCCAGCCGAAAAAAGGGGACAGCTTCTGTGTCGAGGCCGATGGCCAACTTTATGAAGGCAAAAAGCTGATCCTGGCCACCGGTTCTGAACCTGTCATCCTCCCCCTTCCCGGAATCCGGGAATCCCTGGGGGAAAGCGTGGTCACCAACCGGGAAATCCTGGATCTGGAAAGTATTCCCGAAAGCCTGATCGTCATCGGCGGAGGGGTTATCGGCCTGGAAATGGCCTGTTATTTCCAGGCGGTCGGATCCAAGGTAACCGTCATTGAAATGCTGGATCATATCGCGGGCAACATTGACCCCCTTATTGGCGAGAAGCTCCAGGCCGTTTATGAAAAACTCGGCCTGGTTTTCCACCTCTCCGCGACCGTGACCCGGGTCGACGGCGGCGCCGTTTTCTTCACGAAAGAGGGGGAGGAAGAGGTGGCCAAGGGGGATCTCGTACTCCTTTCCTGCGGTCGGAGGCCGGTCACCAAGGGCTATGGGCTTGAGAACCTGCCAGTGGAGCTGGAGCGTGGGGCCATCCCTGTCAATGACCATATGGAGACGACCTGCCCCGGCCTTTATGCCATCGGTGATGTCACGGGCGGCTACATGCTGGCCCATGCCGCCAGCAGGGAAGGCGAGGTCGCGGTCAACCACATCCTGGGGCTGCCTGACCGTATGTCCAACCGGGCTATGCCCTCCGTCATCTACACCGATCCCGAGGCCGCCAGTGTCGGCAAGACCCGGGAGGAACTGGATAAGGAAGGCCGGGCCTACCTGGAGCTGGAGCTGCCCATGGGCTGGTCGGGACGTTACCAGGCGGAGACTGAACGCGGGACGGGCCTTTGCCGCCTTTTCCTTGACAAGGAGACAAAGCAACTTCTGGGCTGCCACCTGCTCACCCCCTACGCCTCGGAAATGATCCTGGCCTTCGGGATTATGATCGAGCAGGCCATGAGCCTGGAAGAGATGAAACGAACGGTATTCCCCCACCCCACAGTCTGTGAGATCGTCCGCGAAGCCCTCTTCCAGATAAGGTGAGGGCCTTCGGCCTGTGGTAAAATTGATTGTGGTATTTATCTATATTTAGGTGGTTGCTATGACGAAAATTGATATCCAGTCCGATCGTATCCCCAAGGCGGTCGGCCCCTACTCACCCGCTGTCGCCGCCAATGGCCTGCTCTTTGTCTCCGGACAGCTGGGGATCGACGCCGGGACCGGCCTCATGCCCGACAGCGTGGAGGAACAAGCCAGGCTGGCCCTGGCCAATCTGGACACCCTCCTGAAGGAAGCGGGCTGCGGACCAGAGTCCGTCCTGAAGACCACGGTCCTCCTGACCGACATGGCTGACTTTGATTGCGTCAATAAAATATACGGGGCCTATTTCCCAAGTCCCTACCCCGCCCGTGCCTGCTTTGCGGTAAAGGAGTTACCCGGCGGCGCCAAGGTGGAGATAGAATGCATCGCGCAGATGGTATAGGCCGGATGACAAGCTTGTAGAGGAAAGTCTGTCGCCGGCCCGCCCGCGACAGACTTTTTTTTAGGACAGGGAGGTTGGGCTCATGAGCGAAAAAATGAACGAAGAACTCTATATCGATCATTTGAACAGCTTATTGGACGAGCGCAACTATGCCGGCCTGGTGAGCGAACTTCGGGCTGACAACGAAGTCGATGTCGCCCTTTTTATGGAAACCCTCCCCTTCGACCAGACGGCCTTTATCTTCCGCATGTTGCCCAAGGAAACCTGCGCGGAAGTCTTCGCCCACCTGGAGCCCGAAACGCAAAGGCGGGTCGCGGAGGCCTTTACGGATGAGGAAACGACCCACATGCTGGACCAGCTTTTCGTCGATGACGCGGTTGATTTCCTTGAGGAGATGCCTGCCAACCTGGTCAGCCATATCCTCCGCCTGACCAACCCCGAAAAACGACGGGTCATCAATCGCTACCTCCAGTACCCGGAGGATTCAGCCGGCAGTATCATGACTGCCGAATATACCCGCTTGAAACAGGATATGACGGTCGCCCAGGCGATCACGCATCTGAGGACCTTCGGCGAGGATCGGGAGACCATCTATACCTGTTACGTTACGGATGACCGACGCTTTCTGGAGGGTGTCATCTCAGTCAGGGCCATCCTGCTGGCTGACGACAAGGACAGGATCGGCGACATCATGGAGACCGAGGTCATAAGCGTCCAGACCACCATGGACCGGGAGGAAGCGGTCCAACTCTTCCACAAGTACGATTTCCTCGCCATCCCGGTCGTCGACCAGGAAAACCGGCTGGTTGGAATCGTCACCATCGATGACGCGGTTGATGTCATGCGGGATGAGACGACTGAGGACTTTGAGCGTATGGCCCTGATCCTTCCCTCGGAGAGACCCTACCTTAAGACCAGTTTCTGGAAGCACGGCCTCCACCGGATCACCTGGCTCTTCATCCTCATGGTTTCGGGGACAATCAACGGCATCATCCTGCAAAAAAATGAGGCTGCCTTCCTGGCCTTCCCCCTCCTGGTATCCTTTATCCCTATGCTCACCGATACGGGGGGAAATGTCGGAGCCCAGTCAAGCACCCTCATGATCCGGGGCATGACCCTGGGTGAAGTCAGATTCAATGATATTTTCCGGGTCATCCTGAAAGAGTCGGCAACCAGCCTCCTCATAGGTGCCGTCTTGAGCGTCTTCAACTTCCTCCGCGTCTACCTCCTCTACAAGGATCCCATCACCGCCCTGATCCTGGCCCTGGCCATGCTGGCGACGGTCTTCATGGCTGCCATCATCGGGGGTATCCTGCCCCTGATCGCCAAGAAGCTTAAGATAGACCCGGCCATCATGGCCGCCCCCCTGATTACAACCGTGGTGGACGCGGTCGCCCTGATCGTCTACTTTGGCATCGCCGTCTCCCTGCTCAATATCTGACCCCGGCTTTTAAAAGACTGCTATGGCAGGCACTTCCGCCCGGCCACAAGGGTCGGCTGAAAGCTGGCCAAGACCGCCTATGCTATAATGTCAGGGAGGTCAATAGTCAATGAACTTGATAAAAACAACAGTTGTACGTCGAAGAATGAAGTATGGGGCGCTGAGAAAGAACTCTGTCCACGAGTCCACGTCCGATGCCTATCTTTGCCCGCGTTGCCATAAATTGATCAGCTACGTTCCTGTCCAATCGATCAAACGCTGTGTCTACTGCAACCAGGAACTGGACTGGTCCCTGCCCTTTGTACCTCCGCCGGCCGGTGTCCCTGACAACCAGGCCTAGTCGGTCCCGCCAGCCCCTTCTTTACAAAGATCTGCAAAAAGAGAAAACAAGGTGGCCATATTGGCCATTTTTTTTGCCAGTTCCTCTGGATGCCACTGGACCGCGAAAACGAGGGGCTTTTCACCTTCCAGGGATTCAACCCCTTCAATCAGGCCATCGGGGCTTCTGGCAGTGACTTTCAGCCGGGGGGCCAAGTCCTTGATGGCTTGATGATGCAGGGAATTGACATAGGCCTGGTCGCCCAGCGCCCTGTGCAAGAAGGATCCTTCCTGGATGAGAACCCTATGCGTTGGCTCCTCCCGGTCCTCCTCCTGCATATGTTGCAGTTCAAAGGCCCCCTGCCCTTCCAGGTCCTGATAGAGGGTCCCGCCCCAGGCGACATTGATCAGCTGGAGGCCACGGCAGATGCCAAAAACAGGGATCCTCCGGCTTATGGCCTTCTCGAAGAGACTGAGTTCGAAGTGATCCCGGCCCTCCGAAACTTCTCCCAGACCTTTTTCAGAGCTCTCACCGTAATGCCGGGGATGGATATCCCCGCCCCCCGTCAGGATCAAGCCTGAGCATACTTCAAGGAGACAATCGGTCGCGGCCGGATCTCCACTGAAGGGGATAAGGAAGGGCGCGGCCCCCGCCCGCAGCACAGCGTCGACGTAGGCCTGGTTGAGACGGTTCTGGAAGCTCCCCTTGCCCTGTTCTCCCTGCGGTTCAAGAAAGGAACAGGTCAAACCGATCCGGATCATAGGGCCACCTCCCTCCTGGCTTATTCCTATGGCGTCAGCCTAACACAGGGATGGGCACAGGGGGAAGCCGCCGGCTGGGCCGGCGGCTTCAGGAAGGGAAACAAGGGCAGGAGTTCCCCCCTGATTAATTGAATGTGCCGTCGAGGATGGCCTCAAGCTGGCTGTCATCCAGTTCAATCCTGTAGAAAAGTGAGAAGAAGTCCCTGACCTCGTCCTCTGTTTCAGCCGTGTAGATCTCCGGATAGAGCAAAGTCCCCAGCCAGCGCATCCCCAGATAACGGTTGATCGAGGGCGGGTTGGCCAGAAAACCATAGGGCTGGGTGGGAACCACCTGATAGCGCCCCTCTTTTATGGCCGGCAATGACTGCCAGGCGGGGTCATCCAGAATCTCCCCGGCCAGGGCCAGGGTATCAATGAGGATGTAGTCGGGATCCCAAAGGATGATCTGCTCCATGGATACCTCGCTCCCCCCTCCCCGGTTGGCGACTTCAACTTCCGCGACATTGACGACGGGGATGTAGTCGAGCAGTTCACTGTGGAAGGATCCAACCGCGTTGGTATTGAGCCCCAGCTCGCCCATGGCCCAGTAGACACGGACCCTATCCTCCTCCGGGATTTCCTCACCGGCCTTGCGGACCAGGGCCAGGGTCTCCTCACAGTATTCGGCAAGCAGATCCGTACGCGACTGATCCCCGATCAGGCGGCCGATGGTCCGGTAGGTCCCCGGCATATCATCAAAAAGGGCCTCGATGAAGACGGTGGGGACCTTGATCTGGTCCATGAGCTCATCCAGATCATCCTCAATCGAGTCCTTGGGCTCCCCGATATCCACGATCACCTGTGTTTGGGCCGCAAGTACTGTCTCCAGGTTGAAGTCCGGGCCCTTGCCGTAGAACTTGCCCATAACGGGTAATTCGTCATATTTCGGGTCGATCAGCTTAAGTTGAGTCTCCGTGAAGGGGATGGAAATCCCACAGAGGAGATCGGGACAGGCCGTGTAAAGGACAATGTCCGCCAGGGTGCCTGAGGGCGCTATCCGGGTCAGGGGCAGGGGGAGTTCGACCTCCCGGCCGACCGAATCCTGGAAAATTGCGCTCGTCTCCTCTTCTGACTCGGTGGGTTCCCCCGTCTCTCCCGGCTGAGGAGCGGGTGTCTCAGGACTACAGGCTGTGAGGGCTGTCAGGAGGAGGATCAGCGACAGGATGAGGGTGATTGCTTTCTTCGATTTGGCTTTCATAAATTTCTCCTATTTACGATTTTGCCGGATTTTAATGAAATCGGGCAGGACAGTGACATCACCTGTCCGGGCACTTTCCTCCAATCGGATGGGGATACCATAGACATGGGTGAGCAGGGACTCGGAAAGAACTTCGTGGGGCGGGCCGTAGGCGTAGGCCGTGTGGCCGCTGATAAGAAGCACGTCGTCCGCGTAGAGGAAGACCTGTTGGGGGTTATGGGTCGAGAAGAGGACCAGGTAGCCCTGGTCGGCCAGGCTGCGGATCTGCTCCAGGACCCGGATCTGATTGCCGTAGTCCAGGCTGCCACAGGGCTCATCCATGATCAGGATGGGGGCGTCCTGGGCGACTGCCCGGGCTATCAGGACCAGCTGCTGCTCGCCGCCGGAAAGCTGGTCATAGCGCCTGTCCCTGAAAGACTCGATCTTCATCAGGGCCAAGGCCTTTTCCACCCTCTCCCTCTCTTTTCTTCCCGGTTGCGAGAACATACCGAAGCTGGCTGTCGTTCCCATTAGGACAACCTCCTCGACGGAAAAAGAGAAACTGCCGGTTTCCGTCTGTGGGATATAGGCCATTTCCAGGGCCCTTTTCTTGACTGAAAGTTCGGTAAGGGGATTACCGTTGACCCGGATCCCCCCCTCCTGGAGGGGGAGGATGCCCAGGATCAGTTTGAAGAGGGTCGACTTGCCGGCCCCGTTGGCGCCCAGCACCCCGATGGCCCGACCGCCCCCAGCCTGGAAGGACAGATCGGTCAGGACGGGCTCGGCCCTGTAGCGGAAGGAAAGGCCCTCCACCTCGATTCCCTTCGTCATTACCGGTCGCCTGTCCATCAGATGGCCCCTTCCTTCCGTCCCTGGTGGAGGATCAGGTAGATGAAAAAGGGCGCGCCGATAAAAGCGGTCAGGATACCGAGCGGGATCCCGCTCGTCGTCGCCCGCCGGGCGATATCATCGACAAAGATCAAAAAGCCGGCACCGATGAGGGCGGAGGCCGGCAGGGAATAGCGGTTGTCGGCCCCTGTGATCATACGGGCGATGTGGGGGACGACCAGGCCTACCCAGCCGATCACCCCGCTGACAGAGACGGCGGTTGCCGTCACCAGGGTGGCCGCCAGGATCAGGATGATCCGAAGAAGCCGAGTCCTTACCCCCATGGCCTGGGCAGCCTCCTCACCGGCCATAAGGACATTGAGTTGCCAGCGAAGGAGAAGAATGAGCAGGAGGCCACCCAGGATCAGGGGTCCGGCAAAGGAGAGTTGTTTCACCTGGGATGAATTAAGGGAGCCCATGAGCCAGTAGGTGATGGCGGGCAGTTGGTCATGGGGGTCCGCCACCAGCTTGATGAATGAAAGACCGGCTGAGAAGAGTGAGCCGACCACGATCCCTGTCAAAATCAGGGCCAGGACCCTTTGCGCCCTGACCAGGGAGGTCAGAAAGAGGACCAGGACGATGGAGAGCAGGCCGAAGAAGAAGGAAAACAAGGTTATTCCCGTGGAGGGAAGCCCCCAGAGGATGGCCAGGGCGGCGCCAAATCCAGCGCCCGATGAGGCTCCCAGGACATCGGGAGAGGCCATGGGGTTTTGGAATACACCCTGGAAGCTGTGTCCCGCGACGGAAAGCCCGGCCCCGACCAGGAGGCCAAGGACGATGCGGGGCAGGCGGACATTGATCAGGACGGTATGGATTTCGGTCGCGAAGCTTTCACCCGTCCGGAAGAGCTGGCTCCAGAAAAATCGAAGGATGGTCGCGGGACTGATGCCATACCAACCGACCGCGAAGGAGACCGTGATGATTGCCAGGAGCAGGATAAAGAGGATGGCGAAGCGGAGCGACATGCGCCTGGGCCGGCCTTCAGCCTTTTGCGGGGCCAGACCCCTTTCTTCCTGTGCAGAGGCCGAAACTCCCTGGACCGGGAGGGGAGCCGGAGCGGCGGCGCTCCCCCACCGGGTCCGCCTCTCGTGCGCCAGGGATTGGCCTCCGTTCAAGAGTTCGACCTGGACCAGGCCGGGATGCGACACGATGGATTGCCGGCGTTCCCTGATCAAGTCCTTTTCCTCTTCTGCCAGGGATGAACGGCCGACCGACCTTTCAAAGGAGACATCGTTCTTCCATACCACGATGATTGATCTTGACCTATCTCCCAGCAAATCGAGGATTTTCCGGTAGAAGTTGTCCAGCAGGAGCTCGTCGCCCCCCAGCTCATCCAGGACCAGCAGGGTCCCCGGCCGGTCGATCAGGGGGGATACCGACCGGTCGAAGCGGTCCAGGTCGAAATGGCGGCCTTGACCGTCCGCCATAAGAAAACAGCTTCCCTCAGGGAAGCTGTCGCCCTCATGGTGTCTGACCGTCAGGAAGCCGGTCCCCCGCTGATTGCCGGCGGGCACATGTGTGAAACACTGGCGTCTCTCATCGGCATCGATATGGCGGATGGTCATATAGCCGGCCGGTACGGCCCCCAGGTCATCAATCAGGTGCTGGACAAAGGTAGATTTTCCCGAACCTATGGCCCCCGTCAGAAGGAGGGGCCGCCTTTCCGGACCTTCCAAGCTTGACCTGACAAAGGCAAGGAGCTGGCGCTCATCGGCCGGATAGGCGAATGACAGTCTTTCAGAAAAAGCTTCCATGACCGCTTGTCTAGAGCTTTCTTCTGGCCTGGAGTTTTCCCGATCGCACCGCGATCATCTGGGCCGCGATACTGATCGCGATTTCCTCCGGTGTCTCCCCCCCTATGTCAAGGCCGATGGGGGAAACTATGCGCTCGAGCTGCGCCTTGCTCTGGCCACGCTCTGTCAGGAGTCTGTCTACGGTGGCCAGTTTGTGACGGCTGCCTATCACCCCGATATAACGGGCGGGTGTCTTCAGGACCTGGTCAGTCACCTCCAGGTCCTTGCTGTGGCCCCGCGTCATGACACAGACATAATCCTCGGGACCGATGGAGACAGAGCGATCAATCTGGTCAAGGTCACAGAGCCGGACATCATAGGCGCCGGGGAAGAGACAGGGATCCGTGAACTCAGGCCGGTCATCCAGGACAAGGACGGCGAAATGGGCCCGGGCCAGGACAGGGGTCAGGGCCTGGCCCACGTGACCGCCGCCAAAAAGATAGACCAGGCCCGGCACCACCAATTCCTCCACAAAAAAGCTATGGCCGCAACTTTCGATGGTCCGTCCACGCTGGCAGAGGAGTCCAGGCTCCTCCAGGAGGGCCTTGGTGCATTTATGATCGGGGGGGAAGCCGGTGAAAAGCCAGCCCTCCCTATCAAAATCAGGAGCGGCCGGGTTGGCCCCCTCAGGGGCTGTGAAAAGGGCCAGGCCCAGCTGATTCTCCTGGCTTATATCCGTCAGGAGCCAGCTGGGCTGACGCCTGGAGATGGCCTCCCGGGCGGCCTTGACGGTCCGCAGGAGCTCCTCATCCCCAGCTTCCAGGAAGAGATAGTGGACAGTGGCGTTGCCACCGCAGATCATACCGATATCTTCTATCTGGTTTTTGGTCAGGATAAAGTGATGGATGTTGGACCGTCTCTCCCGGATGGCTTCCCGGGCGATTTGGATCGACCGCAATTCAACGGCCCCTCCGCCGACTGTTCCCGCCAGTCGGTCCTCACTTCCCACCAGCATCCTGGCCCCCTCTCCCCGGGGTGTCGCGCCTGAGCTGGCGATGACAGTCGCCAGAACGGTATCCTGTTTTTCTTCGAGAGCTTGTTCAAGAGCGGCTAAAATCGGGTCCACAATAATCCCCCCACTTTCCGAAAAGAAGCTGGCAGGATCAGTATAACCGATTTGTTTTCAAATACAAGTCACCTCTTGCAAATCAGACACAGCCCTCCCGATAGAGGAGGGCGGCGCCGATAATGCCGGCTTCATTGCCCAGACGGCTCAGCTGGATGGGGGGCGGGGGAAGGCTATCGCCGGCAAAGCTGGTCCGCTTGACGGCAATCCGGAGGGGGTCCAGGAGGAGAGGTCCAGCCTGGCTTATCCCGCCGCCCAGGAGAATGAGATGGGGGCGGTAAAGGACGACCAAGGTCCTGATGCCCATGGCCAGATAGCTGGTGTAGCGATCCAGGGCGCGGAGGGCGGCCGGATCCTCCTGGCGGACAGCCTCGAAGAAAAGCCTGGCGTCAAATTCAGGGGAGGGTGTTTGAATCAAGTCCCCTAAAGGGGAGGGCCGGCCGTCGGCCAGCTCCTCCAGGACCAGGCGCCGAAGACCGCGCGAGGTGACATAGACCTCAAAGCAACCCAGCTGGCCACAACTGCATGGCAGCCCCCCCTCTGCCACCAGGGTCATGTGGCCGGGCTCGATGCCCAATCCCGTAGCCCCCCGGTATAGCTTCCCGTCGAAAATAAAGCCACCACCCAGCCCCGTCCCCAGGGTCAGGAAGAGGGTACTGTCATAAGTTTTTGCCTCACCCGCCAGATATTCCCCAAAAACAGCGCAGTCGGCGTCATTGCTGACATAGACCGGGGTTTCCGGGAAATAGTCTGACAAAAGTGAGGGGAAGTCGACCTGCTCAAGCTCTAGATTGGGGGCAAAAAGCAGGATCCCCTTTTGGGGGTCGACGACGCCGGGCAGGCCCAGCCCGATGGAAGAGAGGTCCCGCCCTTCAAGACCCTGCCGCTTCAGAAGCGAGTGGATACAGTCCGCCATGGATGAGGCGAGGGAGGCGGCCGGCTGTGGCGCCCTTGTCTTTACTTCCACTCTTTCGATGATCCGGTATCGATCGTCGACAAGGCCCGCCGCCATATTCGTACCGCCAAGATCAATTCCGACTGACCAAGCCATGGCTCTCCACCTCCCGGCTGAACAATCCTTTAAAGGATAGTATACTTGAAACAGCCATGGTGAAAGGAAAGGAGGGCCTTATGAAAGACGAAGCAAGGCCGGATCTGACGGCCACACTCCAGGGCCCGCTGCCGCCCTATCCCACCTTTGAGGCGGGTATCCGGCGGGCACCCAAACGCGAGGCAAAGCTCTCTCACAAGGAGAGGGCCACCGCCCTGAAAAACGCGCTCCGCTATGTCCCGGAAGCCTATCATGCGGAACTGGCCCCTGAATTCCTGAAGGAACTCGACCAACACGGAAAAATATATGGCTACCGTTTCCGGCCGCCCGGCAGGATCTATGGCAGACCGATCCAGGACTACAAGGGCAACTGCGTTGAGGGCAAGGCCTTCCAGGTTATGATCGACAACAATCTGGACTTTGAGGTGGCCCTCTACCCCTACGAACTGATCACCTATGGAGAGACGGGCGCTGTCTGCCAGAACTGGATGCAATACCGTCTGATCAAGCAATACCTTGAACTCCTGACCGGGGAGCAGACCCTGGTCCTCTTCTCCGGCCACCCGGTCGGCCTCTTCCACAGCCAGATCAGCGCCCCCCGGGTTATCCTGACCAATGGCCTTATGATCGGCCAGTATGACAACCCCGACGACTTCAACCGGGCCGCTTCCATGGGAGTTTCCAACTACGGACAGATGACTGCGGGGGGCTGGATGTATATTGGCCCCCAGGGTATCGTCCACGGGACCTATAATACCCTGCTCAATGCCGGTCGCATGCGGCTGGGCATTGCCCCTGACGGCAATCTGGCCGGCCGCCTCTTTGTCAGTTCGGGACTTGGCGGCATGTCGGGCGCCCAGGGCAAGGCCTGTAAGATCGCGGGCGGCGTCTCCATCGTGGCCGAGGTGGATGCCTCCCGGATTCAGACCCGGTTGGACCAGGGCTGGATCGATCTGGTCGCCCAGTCCTGTCCCGAGGCCTTCGAAAAGGCAGAGGAGGCCCTGGCCAGGAGAGAGGCCCTGGCCATCGCCTATTCCGGCAATGTGGTTGACCTCCTGGAATACGCGATTAAGACGGCCTTCCCCATCGATCTCCTGTCCGACCAGACCTCCTGCCACGAGCCCTACACAGGAGGCTATTGCCCCCAGGGCCTGTCCTTCGAGGAAAGAACCCGGCTCCTGGCCCAGGATCCGGCCGCCTTCAGGGAAGCGGTTGACCGCTCCCTCAAAGCTCACTTCCAGGCCATAAGAAAGCTTACGGAAGAGGGAAGCTATTTCTTCGACTACGGCAACTCCTTCATGAAGGCCATTTTCGACTCAGGGGTCAGGGAGATTTCAAAGAACGGCGAGAACGACCGGGACGGATTTATCTGGCCCTCTTATGTTGAGGATATTATGGGCCCCCTCCTCTTCGATTTTGGCTACGGCCCCTTCCGCTGGGTTTGCCTGTCAGGCAAGGAGCAGGATCTCAAGCTGACCGACCAGGCTGCCCTCTCCTGCATCGACCCCGACCGCCGCTACCAGGATCGGGACAACTACAACTGGATCCGCGACGCGGAGCAGAACAGGCTGGTGGTCGGCACCAAGGCCCGGATCCTCTATAGTGACGCGCATGGCCGCATGAATATGGCCTTGAAATTCAATGAGATGGTCCGCCAGGGCCTGATCGGCCCGGTCATGATCGGGCGCGACCACCACGACACGGGAGGTACGGATTCACCCTTCCGCGAAAGCTCCAATATCTATGACGGCAGTCAGGTGACAGCCGATATGGCCACCTCTGTCTTCGCCGGGAACGCGGCCCGGGGCATGAGCCTTTGCGCCCTCCATAACGGGGGTGGCACCGGCATTGGCAAGGCGATCAATGGCGGCTTCGGCTGCGTCCTCGACGGTTCCGAGCGGATCGATGAGGTGCTGCGAAACGCCGTTCCCTGGGATGTCATGGCAGGGGTCGCCCGCCGGGCCTGGGCCAGGAATGAAAATGCCATCGAGACGGCCAGGGCCTATAACAGGCAGATGGGGGGCCGCGACCGGCTGACCCTCCCCTATCTTGCCGACGATGATCTGGTCGAGGCCACCCTCCGCCAGGCTAGCGAGGAGAATATGTCATGACCCAAGGACTGCCCATTGTCGAATGTGTCCCCAACTTCAGCGAGGGCCGCGACAAGGATAGCATTGAAGCCATCGTCGCCCCCCTGAAGAAGCGGGAAGGGGTGAGGCTGGTCAACTACGAGGCCGACCCCGACTACAACCGGCTGGTCGTCACCCTGCTCGGTGAGCCGGAGGCGGTCAAGGAAGCTGTCCTGGACGCGGTGGGCGTAGCCACTGAAAAGATCGACCTGAACCGGCATGAAGGGGAACATCTGCGCATGGGGGCCACCGATGTCGTCCCCCTGATCCCAATAAGGAATATGACGGTGGAGGAGGCCGTTGACCTGTCCAAGTCCCTGGCCAGTGAGATCAACATCCGCTACGGCATCCCTGTCTTCCTCTACGAGGACTCGGCCTCCCGGCCGGAACGGGTCAACCTGGCGAAGATCCGCCGGGGTCAGTTCGAGGGTATGCCGGAAAAACTCCTTCTCCCCGAATGGGAGCCTGACTACGGCGATAGGAGGATCCACCCCACAGCCGGAGTCACGGCGGTTGGGGCCCGCTTCCCCCTGATCGCCTACAACATTGACCTGGGGACGGACAGGCTGGAGATCGCGGACCGGATCGCCCGGGCCATCCGCCAGTCCGGAGGCGGCTTTCAGGCAATCAAGGCCGGCGGCGTCGAGCTGAAGGAAAAGGGCCTGGTCCAGGTGACCATGAACATCACCGACTATCGGAAAACCCCCATCTACCGTGTCTTTGAGACGGTCCGCATGGAGGCGGCCCGCTACGGGGTCCCGGTCCTGGGAAGCGAGATCATCGGCCTGGCCCCCCTGGCCGCCTTGACTGAGTCCCTTGAATACTATCTGGGCCTTCACGGCTTTGATGATAGCAAAATCATCGAACACTGGCTGCTGGACGACTGAGGCTTGGGGAATAGGCTATGAATTTTGATGAGATCATCGACCGCCGGAATACCGGATCCATGAAATGGGACCAGGCCCCGGGCCCGGTCGATCCCGGACAACATATCATCCCCCTCTCCGTGGCTGACATGGAGTTCAGAAGTCCCGCCTGCATCCGGGAAAGATTGAAGGACCTGGCTGAGGAAGGGATTTGGGGCTATACCGGGCCCCGGCCGGATTATTATGAGGCGGTCAACCGCTGGTACTCCCTCCATCACGGCTTCCCGGTCGAAAAAGACTGGATCGTTCCGGCGACAGGTGTCGTACAGGCTGTCTATGCCGCTGTCAGGGCCTTTTCGGACAAGGGGGACAAGGTCCTGATCCAGACTCCCGTCTACTATCCCTTCTTCCGCGCGATCGAACAGAATCAAAGGACCCTGGTCACCCAGGAACTCAGGATCAGGGAGGGGGCCTATGTCATCGATTTTGAGGATTTCGAGCGGAAGATCAGTCAATCGAGGCTCTTCATCCTCTGCAGTCCCCACAACCCCGTCAGCCGCGTCTGGGACGAGTGGGAGCTGGATGAGATGGCCCGCCTGGCCGTAAAATATGACGTCTTTGTCATCTCCGATGAGATCCATTGCGATTTCACCTTCGGGAAGGAACACTGCGTTTTCAGCCGCTTGGCCCGGAAGCACGGCACCCGGCATCTGGTCGCTTTTTCCGCCAGCAAGACCTTTTCCCTGGCCGGCTTGGGAGTCGCCAGCATTGTGGTCGAGGACTCAAAAGACAGGGAAATCTTTGCCGACCGGGTCCGGACTGACGGCGTCCACACCCACAGCAGCTTCGGCTTTGCCGCTGCGGAGATGGCTTACACCGCCTGTGATGACTGGTACCAGGCCATGCTGGTCTATGTCCAGGACAACTACAGGGCGCTCAAGACCTTCATACAGGACCAGATGCCCCGGGTGGGGGTCTTTGATCTGGAGGGCACCTACCTGGCCTGGCTGGACTTCCGCGCTGTCTGCCGGGACCACGAACGGCTGGAGCAAGGCATGATCGACAGATGGCTCTATCTTGACGAGGGCTATATCTTTGGCGAGGGTGGCCGGGGCTTTGAGCGGGTCAACCTGGCCTGTGCCCGCCAGCTTCTCCTGGCCTCACTCCAACGGATGAAGCTGGTCTACGACAGCCTGATCGCGGAAGAGGGAGCATGACCTTCACCGGCAAACGAGCCTTATGGTGGTACCTGGTAGTCCTGGCCATCTTAGTGGCCACAGCCTTCTCCGCCCTGGCTGCCTTCAAGGATCCCGGCCTGGTCAGCACGGTCAGCGCGACCTTAATGGCCCTGACTCTTTTTTTCGTCCTGTCCATCCAGTTCCGCAATGACCTGACCCTGGAAGAGGAGACCCTCCTCCTCCGCTTTGGACCCGTAACCAAGAGAATCCCCTACCGGGAGATCCGGTCCGTCGGCCGGACAAAAAATCCGATTTCTTCCCTGGCCACCTCCCTGGACCGGATCTCCCTGGAGCTCTATGACGGCCAGTATTTATATGTCTCGGCCCGGGACAATGACCGCTTTATGGAAGAGCTGAAAAACCGCCGGGCCCATGCGCTGCGAGGAGACTGACCATGACCTACACTTTGCTCGAGCACGCCGCCGAACTGGCAACCCCCCTGGGCACAATGGCCCAGGCCGGTCAGGCAATGAAGGAACTTTTGATCACCCCCGACGGGGCCCTTATCTGGAAGGAGGGCATCCTCCTCTTCGTGGGGACCAGCGCTGAGGCCGAGGCCTGGCTGGGAGAAAAGCTTCCGGAGGGCGCTGTCCTTGACCGGCTGGAGGCCCGGGGGAAGACTGTCATCCCCGGCTTCGTCGATCCCCACACCCATTTTGTCTTCGGGGGCTACCGGGACCGGGAGTTCCAGCTCCGGCTGCAAGGCGCCTCCTATATGGAGATCATGGAGGCGGGGGGCGGGATCGCCTCGACCAACCAGGCCAGCCGGGAGGCTTCGGAAGATGAGCTCTATGAAGCCGGCTGGAAGAGGCTGGACCGCATGCTGGACCTGGGCATCACAACGGTGGAGGGAAAAACCGGCTATGGGGAGGACACCCGGACCGAGGACAAGCTCCTCCGGGTAATGGAGCGCCTGAACCGGGATCATCCGGTCGACATCGTCCTGACCTATATGGGGGCCCATGCGCTCCCACCGGCCTTCAAGGGAAGAACAGGCGACTACATCGATTATCTGATCTCCGAGGGCTTGCCCATGGCCCGGGGCCGGGCTGAATTCTGTGATATTTTTACTGAAAAGAATGTCTTTGAGCTCGAGGAATCCGAACGCCTGCTCAGGGCAGCCCAAAAAGAAGGCTTCAAACTCAAGATGCACGCTGACGAGATCTTCCCCCTGGGGGGCACCGGACTGGCGGCCAGGCTGGGCGCCGTGAGCGCCGACCACCTGCTCAAGGCTTGCGACCAGGATCTCCTGGCCCTGCGGGAGGCCGGTGTGATCGCCACCCTCCTGCCCCTGACGGCCTTTAGCCTGAAGGAGCCCTACGCCCGGGCCCGTTTCATGATCGACAAGGGCCTGGCTGTCGCCCTGGGCACCGACCTCAACCCGGGCAGTTGCTATTCACAGTCCGTCCCCCTCCTGATCGCGCTCGCGACCCTCTATATGGACCTGACCCTGGCGGAGACCCTGACCGCTGTCACCCTGAACGCCGCCGCCGCTGTCAGCCGGGCGGCAAGCCGGGGTTCACTTGAAGCCGGAAAGAAGGCCGATCTGCTGGTCCTTGACTGCCCCAATCACGGCCACCTTTCCTACCATTTCGCCATGAATCAGGTTGAGAAGGTCTTCAAGGACGGGATCCTGGTCCGCTCCCGACAGGCGGGGAAGCCGACAGGCCTGGCATAAGCTTAAAGGGCCCTGCCCTTGCCCCTATTTTTCAGTATGTGTTGCCGGATCCCCTCGACCGCGACCCGGATCCCCCGCAGGGTGTCATGGCTTTCAGCGTCGTCCAGGCCCCGGGCTCGCCGCTCCTGGTTCCAGATGGTATTGAGGACGCAGGCGGCTTTGGCCCCCAGGGACTGGCAGACGATATAGAGGGCGGCGCTCTCCATCTCGGAAGCCAGGGTCCCGGCCTTGAGCCAGGCCTGCCACTTGTTCTCCAGCTCATAACTGACCGGCATACGTTGGGGGGAATGCTGGCCGTAGAAGGAGTCCTTGCACTGGACAACGCCGGTATGGAAGCGGTAGCCGACCGACCGGGCCGCCTCCGCCAGACAGCCTGTCAATTCGAAGTCGGCCACGGCCGGGAACTCGATCGGCAGGTACTCACGGGTCGTGCCCTCCATACGGATGGCCCCGGTCGCTATGACCAGGTCCCCGCCCTGGACATCCAGATGCATGCCGCCGCAGGTGCCGACCCGGATGAAATTCCTTACCCCCGTCATATAGAGCTCTTCCACCCCGATGGCGGTTGAGGGCCCCCCCATGCCGGTTGACATGACCAGGACCGGCTCCCCCTCAAGCGATCCCAGCCAGCTGGTGTATTCGCGGTTGACGCCGAGAAGGACCGGTTGGTCCAGGAGGGCCGCAATCTTCTCGACCCGGCCGGGATCCCCTGGCAGGATGGCATATTGGGCCTTGTGTGAATCATCAAGTTGTATGTGATAGAGTTTTTCCATTTTCCGATCTCCTGACAGTCTATTCTCTCAGCAAATCCGCGTAGGCGGAAGCGATGTCGGCGGCGACACGGGCATTGTTGAGGACAAGGGCAATATTGGCTTCGAGGCTGGCCCCGCCGGTCCGCTCAGCGACCCGCTCAAGCAGGAAGGGGGTCACCTCCTTGCCCCCGATCCCCCGCTCCCCGGCCTCTGCCAGGGCCTGGTCAATCGCCTCCTGGATCAGGGTGGGGTCCAGGGCCGCTTCCAGGGGGATGGGGTTGGCTATCACCAGGCCACCCGGGAAACCCAGGGCCCGCGAGGCGGCAAAAATCCGGGCGGCCGTCCGGGGATCGTCGGCCCGCATGACCAGCTTATGACCACTCCCGCGTGTATAGAAGGCCGGCATTTCATCCGTCCCGTAGCCGATCACGGGCACACCGCCCGTCTCCAGGTATTCCAGGGTCAGGTCAATCGCCAGAATTGACTTGGCCCCCGAACAGATGACGGCGACCGGCGTCTTCTGGAGTTCGACCAGATCAGCGGATACATCCATGGTCTTTTCTGCCCCGCGATGAACACCGCCAATCCCGCCCGTAGCAAAAAAGGAAATGCCGGCCAGCTGGGCGGCGATCAGGGTGCCGGCGACCGTGGTGGCCCCCGGCAGGCCCTGGGCCAGCACATAGGGCATATCCCGCCTCGAGGTCTTGATGACGGCCTTCCCCCCCCTGCCGATCCTGTCGATCTCCTCCGGGGTCAGCCCCACCTTGATCCGGCCATCCAAAAGGGCGATGGTGGCCGCTTGGGCGCCGCCCTCCCGGATTACCCGCTCGACCGCCAGGGCAGTCCTCACATTCTCAGGGTAGGGCATGCCGTGCGAAATGATGGTCGATTCGAGGGCGACGACAGGCAGGCCAGCCGCCAAGGCTGCCTCCACCTCCCCGGCTATGGACAGGTATTGCTTCAACTTGCTCATTTGACTTCCTCGACTTCTATCCTGGCGGCTCTGGTCTTGAGAGCTTCCAGGGTCAGGGCTGGATTTACGGCCTCTGTGGACTCCACCGTCAGGGAGGCCGCCGCAATACCGAGGCGGGCCGTTTCATATAGATCATAAGCCTGGGCGGTCGCCCAGGCAAAGGCTGCCGCCATGGCATCGCCGGCCCCGGTCGTATTGGCCTCGTGGACGATGCGGGCGGGCCGGGCGTGGACCGTCAGCCAGCCATCGGTAAAAAGGGCCCCGTCGATGTCGAGTGAGAGACAGACCCGCTTGACCCCCCTGGCCACGATTTCCTGCGCCACCTTCACGGCCTCCGCCCTGTCCCTTCCCGCCAGGCCTGTGAGCTGTCCGGCCTCCAGGCGGTTGAGCTTGAAACCGGTCAGACGGGGGAGGAGGGGCTTGAGCCTGTCCATCTTGGCCAGGGAGACGGCGTCGGCGAAAAGTGGCAGGTCCCAGCGGAAGGCCAGCTCCCGGAGAACCGGCTCGGACAGGTTGGCTTCAAGAAAGGCCCCGGAGAAGGCCGGAGGATCTTCCCGTCCCCCCTGCCCCGGGTCAAACCAGGCTTCAATGTCATCCGCCGTCAGGCTGTCAAAGAGGGACATATCGTTGATGGCGGCCACCATGTCTCCCGTCTGGTCGTGGATGGCAAGGTAGCGGGCGCTGGGAAAGGACTCCCGGACCAGGGCCAGGGAGAGGTCCAGGCCTCCTTCCCGGGCGGCCAGGAAGAGGGCCTCCCCCGCCCTGTCCCGTCCACGGGCCGTCAGGAAGCGGACCGGCTCCCCGAGCAGGGCCAGGTTGCGGGCGATATTGAAGCCGACGCCACCCGGTCTTTCCAGTATGCTGCCGGGGTTGGAATCATAGAGGCTGAAGCTGTCCCTGGATTTGGCCAGGATATCCAGGTTCAATCCTCCGGCGACAAGCCAAGCCCCCTTTCGCGCTCCCTCCAACGGCATGGGCAGTCCCTAGGCCTGGCCCTTGAAGTAAGGCTGTCCCAGAGCCCGGGGCGGCGTCGAACGTTCGACGAAGATGACCAGGATCAAAAGGGTCAGGGCATAGGGCAGCATGGCCAGGATCTGGGTCGGCAGCCAGGGGATACCGGCCATGACCACGGTAAGGGCCTGGGCGAAGCCAAAGAGCAGGCAGGCCAGGGTCGCGCCGATCGGCTTCCAATTGCCGAAGATGACGGCCGCCAGGGCGATGAAGCCCTGGCCGGAAATAACGGTAGGGGTAAAGCGGTAACTGATCGTAAGCGAGGTCACGGCTCCTCCTAATCCGGCCAGGACACCCGACAGGATGGTCGCGATGTAGCGGATCCGGGTAACATTGACCCCCAGGGTATCGGCGGCTCCCGGATGCTCGCCGCAGGCCCGGACCCGGAGGCCGGTCTTGGTCTTGTAGAGGACAAACCAGATCAGGACGGCAAAGAGGAAGGCGAAGATGACGGTGATGTCAATCTCCGAGGATTCGAGCAGGCGGGACTTGCTCTTGTCGATACCGATCAACTCAAGAAGCTTGGGCAGGGGCTGGTTGATGGTTGAATTCGACTGGGCCGCGCCCTCGAAGAGGAAGCGGGTCAGGAAAACGCCCACACCCAGGCCGATGAAGTTGATGGCGATGCCGGAGATCAGCTGGTTCCCCTTGGCGGTAACGGAGATGAAGGCGTGGAGGAGGGCCAGGCTGGCGCCGAAGAGGGCGCCGACCACCAGGCCGATCCAGGGGCTCCCCGTGAAATGACAGAGGAAGGAGGCGCCGCAGGCGCCAAAGGCCATCATGCCCTCAAGTCCGATGTTGTCAACCCCCGCCCGCTGGGTTATGACTCCGCCCAGCGCCGTGAAGATCAGGGGCGCCGAATACATAAGGCTGATGGAGACAGTTAAAAGCAAGGTGTTAAGAAGTCCCATGGCCTACTCCTTCCTTTCCAAGCGTTCCGCCAGCCGGGGCAGGGCGGGCGCGAACGCGATACAGAGGACAAGCACCCCGATCATGATGTTGATGATTTCAGTCGGGGCCCCCATCCTGGATTGGATCTCCGTGCCTCCGATCTTGAGCGCCGAATAGAGAATACCGGCGAAAATACAGCCGATCGGATGATTGCCGGCGATCAGGGCCACCGAGATCCCATCCCAGCCATAGCCCTCCGTCGCCCCCAGCATGGTGATGAAGTAGGAGGTGGACATGACCAGCATGGCCCCGCCCAGGGCAGCGGTACCCCCCGATATGAACATGGACAGGAGGGCATTCCGTTTGACCGGCATGGCGGCAAACTCTGCGGCATGGTAGTTGTAACCGACAGCCCGCAGCTCAAAACCGATCTTGGTGTATTTCAGGACAATCCAGAGGAGGAGGGTCACCGCGACCATGATCAGGAGGGCGTAGCCCGCGTCCGTCCTGACCAGGCTCTCGAGCCAGGGGTGTTTGGCCAGGAGGGCCTCCCCTTCAGCCGTTGACCGGAAATCCCGGCTGAAGAAGGTGATCTTGGCCGAATCCAGGATTTCGGGTGAATGCTGGGTACCGGGCACCTTGACGTTTTTCATGTTGACGATGAAGTTCATGAAATAGTAGGCAATCCAGTTGAGCATGATCGAGGAGATGACCTCGTGAATGCCGAAACGGTTCTTCAGGAAGGCGGCAAAGGCGCCGTAGAGGCCACCCACCGCCACAGCGCAAAGCATGATGAAGAGGGGATGGAGGATGGGGGGCAGGGGGACATAGTAACCCAGTATGGCCCCGGTGACCTGGCCCAGGATGAACTGGCCGTCCGCCCCGATATTGAACATGCCCGTCCTGACAGCAAAAGACACAGCAAGGCCGGTCATGATGATGGGGACGGCGTTGACAAAGACCTGGGCGACCCGGCGGGTATTGGCGAACACCCCTGTGAACAGGAGGCCGTAGCCCCGGCCGGGGTCATAGCCGCCGACAGCCAGGGTGAGGGCGCCGATGATAAAACCGATAAGGAGGGCGATCAGAATGGCGGTGAAGGGTTCTTTCAGGGCCCGGGTGATGAATTTCCTCATTGGCTACCTCCCGCCATCAAGAGGCCGATGGCCTGTTCATCCGTCTCTTCCGGATCGAGATCCGCGACGATACTGCCATCGTAGATCACGTTAATCCTGTCGGCAATGTCAAGCACCTCATCCAGTTCATAGGAGATGAGAAGGACAGCCCGGCCCTGATCCCGCTGTTGGACCAGGGCATTGCGGACATACTCTATGGCGCCCACATCCAAGCCCCGCGTGGGCTGGCAGGCAAACAGGAGATCCGGCTCCTGTTCGATGGTCCTCGCCACGATGACCTTCTGCTGGTTGCCGCCGGAAAGTTCGCTGGCCCGCTGCTGGGCGCAACCGGACGGCCGGATGTCGAAGCGGTCAATCTGCTCGTTGGCATATTCATTTATCTTTTTCCAGGAGAGGAGGCCGCATTTTCCCTGGAAGCGTTCTTGCTTGTAGGACTCAAGGATCAGGTTTTCACTGACCAGGAAGTCCAGGACCAGGCCCCGCTTATGGCGGTCCTCGTGGATGGTTCTGATCCCGGCCTTGTGGGCGTCCAGGGGGAGGCCGTTCTCGATGTGCCGGCCGTTGACCACGATCTCTCCCTCCTCAGCCTTCCGAAGCCCGGTAATGGCCTCGATCAATTCCGTCTGGCCGTTGCCGTCCACTCCCGCGATCGCCAGGATCTCCCCCTTCCGCACGTGAAGTGAAAGATCCTTGACTTTTTCAAGACCCCGGTTGTCCTTGACAGTCAGGTCCCGGATTTCCATGATGATTTCGCCAGGACTGGCTTTCTCCTTGTCGGTCGTCAACATGACCTCCCGGCCAACCATCATGGAAGCCAGATCCTTCTCGGTGACCTCAGAGACCCGGACCGTATCGACCACCTTGCCCCGCCGGATAATGGTGCAGTATTCGGAGGAGGCCATGATCTCCTTCAATTTATGGGTAATGATTATGACGGTCTTGCCGCTTTTTACCAGCCGCTGCATGGTCACAATCAGATTGTCAATTTCCTGGGGGGTCAGAACCGCGGTCGGTTCATCCAGGATCAGGATATCGGCCCCCCTGTAAAGAGCTTTCAGGATCTCCACCCGCTGCTGGGTGGCCACGGAGACATCCATGATGAGCTCACGGGGATCGACTTCCAGGCCGTATTGCTCACCGAATTCACGGATGCTCCTGTTCATCCGTTCACGGTCGAGCCGGCCAAAGGATTTGGTCACTTCACTCCCCAGCACGATGTTTTCGGCAATGGTCATATTTTCGACCAGCATGAAGTGCTGGTGGACCATGCCGATTCCCTGGTCGATGGCCTGCTTGGGATTTTTGATGTCCCCGGGCCGGCCCATGATCCTGATCTCGCCTGTATCCTTGGTGTAAAGTCCGTAGAGGATTTTCATGAGCGTCGACTTGCCTGCCCCGTTTTCACCGAGCAGGGCGTGGATGGTCCCCTTGCGCACGACCAGATCAACCTCGTCGAGCGCCTTGAGCGTCCCGAAGGACTTGGATATGCCGTACATTTCTACGGCGTAGTTGGAAGCTTCCTCCTGATCAGGCCCGGGGACCGGGGCTGTCTCTTCCCCATCGCTTCCCGCGATGTCGGACGGTTCAAGGTGAACCCGCTTGTCCTGCTCCATACTTGACTCTCCATAAGAGTCACCCGGACACCCCGTGAAAGGCTGTCCGGGCGCTCATTTCATAGAAGACAGCGGCTGGCCGCCATCCTGGTTTTATCCGAGCTTGCCTTTGAAAGCTTCAAATTCGTCGGCGGTGATCGGAACTTCGATCTCCCCATCGACGATCATCTTCTCGATTTCCGCTGTCTTGTCCAGGATCTCCTTGGGGACATGTTTGTCCGAGCTGGGCGCGATTCCTACGCCACCCTCCTTGAGGCCAAAGAAGAAGGTCTTGCCACCGACCTCTTCGCCCTCCAGAACCTTCTTGGAAAGCTGGTAGACGGCCTGGTCAACATTTTTCAAGGCAGAGGTCAGGACATTGTCGGGAGCCAGTTCATTCTGGTCCAGATCGACGCCAATGGCCCACTTGCCCATTTCCTTGGCCGCCGTGATGCAGCCGGAACCGGCCTGGCCGGCCGCGTGGTAGACGATGTCAGCCCCATCGCTGAACATCTTGGTGGCGGTGGCCTTGCCCTTGGCCGTGTCGCCAAAGGTATCGATGGTCACGGCATCAACCCTGATTTCCTTGCCCAGCTCATCCGCGGCATAGGCCACACCGGCCAGATAGCCGTACTGGAAGCGGAACATGACGTCCCCCTCCATACCCAGGACAAAGCCGACATGGTCAGTCTCCGTCACGTGGCCCGCAATGTAGCCGACCAGGAAAGAGGACTCTTCCGAATTGAACATGGCGCCCACCAGGTTGGGGTATTCCCCCTCGGGGAAGCCGGCGTCGACGATGGCGAACATCTGGTCCTTGTGCTCCTTGGAGGCATCGATGATGGACTGCTCCATCAGGAAGCCGATACCCCAGACCAGGTCGTTGCCTTCCTCCGTCTTGTTGGTGAAGTTGACGGCGTAGTCAGCTTCCTTCTCAGATTCAACAAATGAGATGTTGATGCCGTCTTCCTCAAGCTGTTTCATGCCGTTCCAGGCGGACTGGTTGAAGGATTCATCGTTGATACCACCGAGGTCGGTGATCAGGGCAACTTTTTTTCCTTCCGTTTTTCCGCCGTCATCCTTGGTTCCGCAGGCGACGCCCAGCGTCACAAGCAAGGCGAGAACCAGAATTAGACTGAATAGTCTCTTTTTCATAGGTTTTCCTCCTGATTATTGATGACCCGTCAGGGCCATTCTTTCCTCATTTATTGATGAACGGCCCTACAGGACCGGTCCTCCCCTCCTAAGACTCATACAGATAATCGAGATCAGATGGCCCGAATGAATGCGGCAGCAGGGCATTCAGGCTTGTTTCCTTGTAATCTTCAAGGCCCCGGGCCACCAGGATGACCATATCGCCCGAAGGCGGCAGGAATTCGCGCAGGAACTGCCGGCAGATCCCACAGGGATAGGCATAGTCTATGTCTCCGCCCTCCTCCTGTTCAGAGCCGACGACCGCCAGGGCGACAAATTGCCTGGAACCCGCGAAGACAGCCTTGACCGCCGCTGTCCTCTCCGCGCAGATGGTGGCGCCATAGGAAGCGTTTTCGATATTGGCCCCCCTATAGATCCGGCCATCCGAAGTCAGGAGAGCGGCGCCGACCTTGAATCTGGAATAAGGGGAATAACTCTTTTTTCGTGCCTCGAAAGCTTCCGCCACCAGCTTGACCTTCACTTCATTTGTAAGCATGGCACCTCCGGGCAGGGAGCGAAAAGCCTCTGAATCTCTTGCTAAGTATCACTAATATTTCCTTCCTGACCTGACTTATTTTAGCATATATAGGCATAAAGCCAAACAAGCGGCCCGGCAGAAACTAAGCAGGCCAAGAAAGCCAAGACCCTTGCCAACTTGACTAATTGATGGATCCAGCCCATATTGATATCAGTTTTTTCTTGATGGCAGAGGAGAAGATCATCCCGTGAAGCGACTGACCGCCCCCCTACTTATCCTTTTTTTGCTGGTCGGCCTTGCTGCCTGCAGTTCTTCCCCTGCCAGCCAGGAGTCGGAGCCCCCCAGGACTGAGCTGCCCTCCCTGACTGCCGTCACAAAGATGACGGAGACAGGGACCAGCCTGTCAATGACCACTGTCACAGTCCCTCCGGCCACGGAAGTCACGAGCTCATCCTCCCCAACCCCGACAAGGACCGTCACCCTGCCTTCTGTGACCAGCAAGGCGGCTACTGCCCCCACGACGGCGCCGCCGGTCACGGAAGCTTTTTTCGAGGCGGATTTCGAAAAACAGGTCCTGGCCCTGGTCAACGCGGAAAGAAAGAAGGCCGGCTTGAACCCCCTCACGGCCAGCTCGGGGCTTGCGGAGGCGGCCCGCCTTCGCGCTGTCGAGCTGATTGAGATCTTTGACCACCAGCGGCCTGACGGAAGCGCCTATTTCACCGCCGTCAAGATCCCCTACCTGGCGGTGGGCGAGAACGCTGCCCTGGGTCAGTCTTCCCCCCAGGAGGTCATGCGGGGCTGGATGGAATCCAAGGGCCACAGGGAAAACCTCCTACATCCTGACTGGACCCATCTGGGTGTCGGCTGCTGGCACGATTCCCGACAAGCGGGAAGCTTTTTTTGGATCCAGCTCTTCGCCCTGATCCCCTCCCCAGAAGAATATCATCAGGAGGCTTACGACCAGGAGCTTGTCCGCCTGATCAACGAGGCAAGGAAGGCCCGAGACCTGGCCCCTCTTGTCATAACGGAGACCCTCCATACTTTCGCCAAGGACCAGGCCGTCCATTACAGCAGCCATAGGAAGCTCCAGGATCTGCCGGCCGGCTTGAGTACTGCCTTCAATACAGTGATCAGCGGGTCAGCCGGGGAGTATGCCTTTGATACCCCCGCCAAGGTCGCTGCCCGCCTGCAGGCCATTTACGGGGACCAGCTCTTCAGCGGGGAGTACACACAGGTGGGCGTCGGCTATTACCATAGCTGGCAGGGTGATGGTATCCATTGGTGGGGGATTGTCCTGGCCGCGCCCCGGGACTAACCCTCATCCGGTCGGGAGGCGGCCACTCATCCGCGTAAGCTCCCGGAGGCCGGTCGCCAACTCCAGGGTCAGGGAGTCGGGCTTCAGGCGCCACTGCCAATTGCCTTCCGCTGTCCCCGGCCGGTTCATCCGGCTCTCATTGTCCAACTCCAATAAATCCTGCAACTGGAAGATGACCGTCCGGCAGACGCTGGTCGCGGCCCCCCGCATGAAGCCGCGGACCAGACCTTCCTCCTCGTTCAATCCAAGATAGGCCCTGGCAAAGGCAAGCTCCTCTTCCGGCGCCGTCTGCAGCCAGCCGGCGATGGTATCGTTGTCATGGGTACCCGTGTAGAGCAGGGTATTTTCCGTCAGGTTGTGTGGGAGGTAGTCGCTTGAGGCGTCAGGATTGAAAGCAAACTGCAGGATCTTCATACCGGGGAATCCGGTTCGTTCGCGCAGCTGGAAGACTTCCTCGGTCATATAGCCCAGGTCTTCGGCGATGAGGGGCAAGGAGCCCAGTTCCCTGGCCAGGGCCTCGAAGAGGGCGTCTCCCGGACCCGGTTCCCAATGACCCCGCCTGGCTGTCCTGTCACCGTAGGGGACGGCCCAGTAGGATTCCAAACCGCGGAAATGGTCGATGCGGAGCCGGTCGTAGAGACTGAGTTGGAAGCGGAGTCTTTCGATCCACCAGCTGAAAGCCTGGGCCCGGTGGGCCTCCCAGTCGTAGAGAGGATTGCCCCAAAGCTGGCCATCATCAGAAAAATAGTCAGGAGGGCAGCCCGCGACAAAGAGGGGATCGAGATTCCCGTCGAGCTGGAAGAGGCCCGGCTCCCGCCATACTTCAACGGAATCCTCTGCGACATAGATCGGCAGGTCGCCGATGATTTCAATTCCAGCCTTGGCCGCGTAGGTACGGACCCGCTTCCATTGGCGGAAAAAGAGGAACTGGAGGAATTTTTCAAACTGGATCGCCTGTCCGTTTGCTCTTTCAAATTCCAGGAGCGCGACCGGGTCCTGCTGCTTGTAGGGGGTCGGCCAGGACCACCAGGGCCTGCCTGCCTGGCTTGCCTTCAGTGTCATAAAGAGGGCAAAACTGTGGAGCCAGGAGACATCCTCTTTGGTCGTAAAGACCGCGAACTCGTGTTCAAGTCTTCCAAATCCCCCCGTCTGGAACTTCTCCCAGGCAAGGCTGAGCAGGCGTCTCCTGTTGGCCCAGATCAGGCCGAAGTCAACCCGGCCGGGGTCTATGCCAAAATCGAAACTCCCCGGCGCCCCGGCGGGCAGGAGGCCTTCCCCCACCAGCTCGTCCAGATCGATCAGGTAGGGATTCCCCGCGTAGGCCGAAAAGCTTTGGTAGGGTGAATCACCAAAGCCGGTCACGCCCAGGGGCAGGATCTGCCAGCAGGATTGTCCCGAAAGGGTGAGAAAGTCGATGAAGTCCAGAGCCTCGGCGCCCAGGCTTCCGATCCCGTATGGCGAGGGCAGGCTGGTGATGTGGCATAGGATACCACTCTGCCGCCCCTCTCTCAGGATTCGGAAATTGTAGCCTTCGTCCAGAACCGCTTTTCCAATTGTCGTCATGGGCTGCCTCGTTGGGATGGAATGATCCATTTGATTCTAGCACAGGCCGGAACTGACAGTATGCCCCTCTTTCGTGTAGAATGGCCTCATGAAACCCCCATGAAAGGGATAACTTTTTGCATGCTTGAAAGATTGAACATCACCGAACTTCCTGAAGTTGCACAGGAATGGGAAGAACTTCTGGATGAAGCGGAATTGAAGAAGGACCCCCCTTACTCTGTCGTCCTGGGTATTTACGAAGACGGCCAACTGGTCGCTACAGGCGCCAGGGATGAAAACCGGCTTAAGTGCATCGCCATAAAGCCTGACCGTCAGGGCCAGGCCTTATTTAATGAACTGCTCTCAGGCCTGATTACCGAAGCCTATGATGAGGGGGTTGAAAAACTCTTCCTTTATACAAAACCGGAGGCCGTGACTGCCTTTCAAAACCTAGGCTTCAAGACCCTGGCCACCACTCCGGACGGGGTGACTTATATGGAGCGCGGTGAGCCGGCTTTCGAAAACTATCTGGCTGGCCTCCGTCAAACGCTTGCTGACTACGAAGACGAGCACGGCCAGGCCAGTGGGCCTGTCGAATCCATCGTTATGAACGCCAACCCCTTTACCCTGGGCCACCGGGCCCTGATCGAAAACGCGCTGACCCGTTCAAAGAGGCTGCATCTTTTCGTCATAAGCGAGGACATCTCCACTGTTCCGGCTGATATCCGCTTCCGGCTGGTAGTCGAGGGGACGGCCGATCTCGAGGGCATTATTTACCACCCGACCGAGGACTACATCATTTCACGGGCCTCCTTCCCCTCCTATTTTCTGAAGAAGGAGACCGATGAGACCAAGACCCAGGCAAGCCTGGACGCCATCCTCTTTCGGGACAACGTCGCTCCCGCCCTTGGCATCACCAACCGCACGGTCGGTGACGAACCCTATGATTCAGTAACCTTCACCTATAACAGGAGTCTTCTGGAACAACTGGAGGATCGGATTTCCGTGACCCTGGTGCCACGTATCAAATCGGAGGACGGCATCGTTATCTCGGCCTCACGTGTACGAGGCCTCCTGATCGCGGGAAAGATCCGTGAGATAGCCCCGCTTGTCCCCCGCCCCACCTTCCGCTTCTTCAGCTCACGGGAAGGCCAGGACCTGGTCAGTTCCTGGCAGGAATAGGGGCTCCGGCCCGGAACTGCCTAGTTTATTCTTTCTGTTGTCTCCTCATCGAAGAAATGGAGTCCTTCCGTATCGAGCTGGAAGTCATGATCCTCCTCGACCGCGTAAGTGAAATGGCCTGGCTCCGAGATAAGGCATTCCTTGCCGTCCGGGAATCTGCAGTAGAGTAGCTGTTCCTTTCCCAGCATCTCGATGACGTCAATTTTCACCTGGATTCCGTTTTTTTCCGCCTTGCCGGCCAGGAAGCGCTCGGACCGGATCCCCAGGACCACCCGCTTGCCCTCATAGTTTTTCAGTTTGTCCCGGTCCGCCTCACCGGGCTCGACGACCAGGGAACCCTCGTCAGCCTTGAAGAGGCCCCCCTCAAAGGATCCCGGGAAAAGGTTCATGGTGGGTGAGCCAATGAAGCCGGCGGCAAAGAGGTTGGCCGGCCGCTCGTAGAATTCGGAGGGCTTGCCGACCTGCTGGACCTTCCCGTCATCCAGGAGAACGAGTTTGGTCGCCATGGTCATGGCCTCCGTCTGGTCATGGGTCACATAGATGGCGGTGGTATCCAGTGATTTATGGAGGCGGACGAGTTCGACCCGCATATGCTCACGGAGTTTGGCATCCAGGTTGGACAGGGGCTCATCGAGCAGGAAGACAGACGCCTTCCTGACTATGGCCCGTCCCAGGGCGACCCTCTGCCGCTGACCGCCCGAGATCTCGGAAGGTTTGGAATAAAGATAATCCGTGATCTGAAGCAGTTCAGCTGCCTCGGTGACCCGGTCGTGGATCAGGGTCTTATCTTCCTTTCTCATCTTCAGGGAGAAGGCCAGGTTGTCGTAGACGGTCATATGGGGGTAGAGGGCATAGGACTGGAAAACCATGGCGATGTCCCTGTCCTTGGGCTCCACCTTGTTCATCCGCTTCCCATCGAAGAGGAGGTCGCCTTCCGTGATCGAGTTGAGGCCGGCGATCATGCGGAGGAGGGTGCTCTTCCCACAGCCGGACGGACCCAGGATGACACAAAATTCCTTGTCCCCGATCTCCAGATCGATGTGCCGGATGGTGAAATTCTCCCTGCCCTCGTACTTCTTGCCGATATTTACCAATTCGACTTTCATGACTGCCTCCTAGCCTTTGACTGCGCCGCTCGCCAGTCCGGAGACCAGCTGTTTTTGCAGGGCGATAAACAAGATGATTATGGGCACCGCCGTCAGCAGGCCACCGGCCGCGAAGACGGGTTGGTGCATGTTGCGTACGTCGGTGATCAGGGTATGCAGGCCGGTCGCCAGCGTGTAGGCCCTGGGGTCGTTCAAGAGGATGCTGGGGAGCAGGAAGTCGAGGAAGGGCCCGATGAAGGACCAGAGGGCGATGACGGCCAGCATGGGGCGGACAATGGGCATGATGATCAGGCGATAGACCTGGAGATTGCCACAGCCGTCGATCCGGGCCGCGTCATCCAGCTCCGTGGAGATGGAGTCGATGTAGCTTTTCAGGATGAAGGTGTTGCCGGCGATGCCTCCCCCCGCGTAGATAAGGATCAAAAAGACCTGCCGGCTGAACCAGGGGGCGATCGACACGAGGATGGAGTGGAGGGTATAGAAGGCGGCGATGCCCGCGAAGCTGGGAATGGTCTGGATCAGGAGGATGGCCATGAGGGAAGCCTTACGGCCCTTGAAGCGGTAGCGGGAATAGGCATAGCCCGTGAAGGAGACGAAGAGCAGAGTCAGGGCGGCTGTCGCCAGCGCGATGAGGATGGTGTTGACCACCCAGTTCAGGAAGTAGGTCTCGGCAAAGAGATAGTTGAAGTGCTTGAGCGAGAAGGAGAAGCTGACCCCGATCTGGATATAGGAGCCGTGATTGCCGTTGAAGCTGGCAAAGAGGATCTGGGAGAGGGGCCAGAGGACTATAAATACATAGAGGAAGAGGAAGATATAGCTCAAGGTCAAAAGGGCGACCTTGACCCCGGTCAAGGGCGGCCTGTCCGAAAGGTAAAGCTTCTTTTCTTTTTCGCCGGTCATAGTCTTTCCTCCCGAAAGGCCTTGGACCGGCTGAAGCCGATCCAGGCAAAGAAGATCAAAACGAGTGAAACGATCAGGGTGATGGCCGAACCTATCCCCTGATACTGTTTCTGTATGGTGAGTTTGTAGATATAGGAGATCAGGAGATCGGAAGACCCCGCGATATTACCGTACTTGGATGGCTCAAAGGGGCCGCCGCCGTTGAAGAGGTAGATGATGGAGAAATTATTGAAGTTGAAAGTATACTGGCCGATCAGGAGGGGTGCCGTCTGGAAGAGGAGGAGGGGGAGGGTGATATGGCGGATGGCCTGGTAGCCGGTCGCCCCGTCTATCCGGGCCGCCTCGTAAAGGTCCTTGGGTATCCCCTGGAGGATCCCGGTACAGAGGAGGAAGACGTAGGAGGAACCCAGCCAGCCCTGGAGCAGGATGAGGACCATCCGGGTCCCCCAGCTTGAGTATTTTATATTGGTAATCTGGCCGGCCAGGCTGGACAGGACCTCCGTCAAGGGCCCTTCCGGCGAGAACATAATCGAAAAGAACATGATCGTGATGAAGGCCGGCACGGCCCAGGGCAGGAGGTAGACCGTCCGGAAGAGCCGCTTGCCGTAGATTCGATCCTGGTTGACCAGCAGGGCCAGGACAAAGCCGATCATAATGGCCAGGCTGGTCGCCAAGAGGGTCCAGAGGATGGTCCAGCCCGTGATATGCCAGAAGGGCCCGCCGGCGATTCCCTGGCCCAGCACGACCTGCTTGTAGTTGGCCAGGCCTGCCCAGTTGAACTTTGACTGGTGGCTGGGATCGTAGTTGGTGAAGGAGATCAGGATGGTCACGGCGATGGGGAGGAGGACGATGAAGAGGGTGACCAGGGCCGCCGGCGCCGTGGCGAAGAAGGGGAAGCCCCCCCTCTTGATCGAGCTCCTGGTCTCAAACCAATTGTTCATCCGGATACCCCGGATCATATTCTTCTCAACCCGGCTGACGTCGCGGTAGGATTGATAGAAGATAAAGAGTCCGATCAGGAGGAGGAGGATGGCGATGACGCCCTCCACCATGAAGATGACCGAGCGGTCCAGCCGGCTCCCCTCCTGGGCAAGCGAGACCAGGCCGAAAAGGCCCTGTCCCCGATAGTTGCCGTATCCCAGGGCATAGGGGAGGGCCAGCAGATAGAAGTAGAGGGTTCCCAGGAAGAAGAAGGCCGCCTTCAGGCGCTGGCCGAGCAGGAACTGACCGAGCCCGGGGAGGGGCCAGGTCAACCAGGAGAGGTGGGGCCTTCGTCTCTCTGTCTCCAGGGGAGTCTTCCGGCGGAGATCCGAAAGATCGGAGTTAAGGACCCTCAACTGGCTCCTTGTTTCATATTTCAGCCTGTGTTTGGCCTGGCGCAGGCGCTCAACTTGCAAGTTGACTGGAAGCCGGCGCTTGCCGGACCGGATTTCATCCTTGGCGGCCCGCCGCTTCTCCCTTTTTTCATTGGCGTAGGCCTTGGCTGAGATATTGCCCTCCCGGTAGGACTTTTTAAGCTCAGCCCCTTCCTCCTTAAGCCGATCCAGGCCTTCCTTCCTGGCCTCCCGCCAGCTAGCCTCCTCCGCCTCCTGACCTGTTGCCCGGGCCTCCGCCAGGGCTTTTTCAGCGGCCGCCCGCTCTTCCAGCAGGACCTGCCGCCCTGCCGCGATCCGCGGCAACTGTTCCGCTATTTCGCGGCTTTCACCGTAATGGAGCTCAAAGTCATAGTCGATTCCGACCAGGGGTTCATAGAAGGCGGCCCGGGCCTCATGTTCTTTTGCCTCAAGCAACCAGCCCCGGATCCGGGGGTCGCTCTCTGAGACCTCCTCCTCGTATCCTGTTTTTCTCTCTGCCGCCGCCTGGAGGAAGGTCTTCTCATCCGCCAGCGCCTCCGCCCGCTTCGTCCGGTAAGCCTCAAGGTCCTCAGGGGACAGTTCCAGGCCGCTTTGCTCTGCCAGTAACAGATTTTTCCGGGCGTGCTCGTTGCCGATATCGTCAAAGACGGTTTTGGGATAGTCCATGCAGGTCTTCTTTCTTGGAGCCGTCAGGCTCAAGCCGGTGAATATTGATGACGGTCAGGAAGAGGCCCAGCCACAGGATAAGTGACAGGTACCAGAAGGGCGAGTAGGTCTCAAAGGTCAGCAACTTCCATAGGGCGGACGTAAAGACCACCAGGCCCCAGATCAATCGGTAGAGGGGGGGTGTCCCCAGTTTTTCAATGGTGAAATAGCTGTAGAGGGCCAGGGCGACAGGGACAAGGATCTCCCAGACGAAGCGGGTCAGGATCAGGGCGGAATAATCGCCCGGTCCCCCCTGGGCGGAGACTTCCTGCCAGGCCCTGTAGGCTTCCGGCCTGGCCAGTAAAAGGGTGGTCAGCGTCGCGAGGACAACCTGGCCCGCGCACCAGGCGATCAGGACTGTCAATTGCCGTCCACGATCGGGCCGCCTCCTATCCCTTGCTTGCTTGTGATCAGCCTCCATAAGTCTCCTCTTACGGTCTTGGATTGCACACACCTATCATAAACGAAAACAAAATATAAATTAAGTAAGGCAGGAGAGCGAGGGACTCTCCTGCCTCAAGACCCGCGGACGGGTCAGAGCCTTATTTCAGATCTGCCATCATGGCGTCAAAGGAGGCCTTGAGTTCGCCGTAGGCGGCCTCGACGGTCTCCGGGACTACGCTGTTCCAGGATAGGATGGCGTGCTTCCAGGTATCCCATACGGGTCCGTACTCCTGAAAGAGCGGCCGGCCAGGTGACACATGGAAGGAATCGATTACAGCCGAGATAACCTTCTTATCAATCTCATCCAGGTCGGATTTAGCGTAGGCATCTGCCGTCACATTCTCCAAAATCTTGCCGGTCGCCTTGAAGAGCTCAACGGCATAGTCGGGATTGACAATCTCAGCGATCATGGCTTCCGCCAATTCAAGCTTGGCCTCATCCTCCTCGATCCGGGGATTGATGGCCAGGCCCCAACCGCCCTGCCAGTGGCGCATGGGCTGGCCCGCCACTGTGATGTGACCGATGGGGTAAACGCCCAGATCATCGCCGCCACCCGCCTTCTCCTTCATTCCAGCGACCTCCCAGGGCCCCCCAATGCGAAGGACACCGGCTTCACCGCTGGTAAATTTTTCGTCGATATAACCCCAGCCTGCCTTCTCGTCAAAGAGGGAGGTATTCTTGTCGTAGTTGAGCTCCCAGTACTCATAGAGGACGGTGAGGGCCGCCTTTTTCCCGCCTTCCAGCTCACCCCAATTGGTGGTCAAATCCGATAGGAATCCATCTCCCTCTTCCTTTAAGAGGGCGATATCGGCTGAGTTGGCCAGCGCCACCCCAAACCAGGCGTCAAAGACGGGGAGGAGGATGGTGGCGGGGTCATCGATACCCTCCAGCTCAACCGGCTGGTCCAGTTCAATCCCCAGGTCCCCAGCGTTCTTGGTGTTGGCGAAGACCACCAGGGTCTCGATGTTGTAGGGGAAGGCCAGGTACTCATCCTCCGGCTTGAAGAGTCCGCCCAGACCCGCATCGAAATCACTCCAGCCACCCAGGCTGTCAGCAATCTTTTTCGCGTCAAGGGCCCCCAGGAGGTCCTTGCTGACAAGATCGGTGAAGCGGTCTGCGGGCAGGGCGAAGACGTCTGCGACATCCGGATTGCTGGCGTCTGTCTCGTCCAGGATCGCCAGATGATCGAAGGA
>CAZAKT010000001.1:0-86764 GCA_964486135.1 uncultured Mageeibacillus sp. | reverse complement strand
TTCCGAAAGGCGCCTTGCTAGAATACCAGCCCAATTACACCTTGTCAACCGCTGTCCGGGGTCAGATTCCGGGAAATATCATTCAGCTGATGAAATGCCTGCAAGGCCAGCTTCAGGCCCTTTCCTCCCTATTTCCTCCAAGCTTTATCCGCTTACCCCCTCTTCTTGATACCCCTATTTACGACAGACGATCCCAATCACAGGTTGTCCGGGAGTCCGGTCCGGAAGGGGGGCCAAACCCGCCTAATATGGTATTCTCTACTGTGTGATTATTATAGGCCTGGTCATCTTGAGGCGGCCTTTGGACAGGTCAAAATCCGAGGTGGGAAGGAGCTTCTGCCATGAACAGAATTCTGGCGCGGGAAGAGCTTAACAGCGAAACCATCATGATGGAAATTGAGGCCCCACTGATCGCGCGCAAGGCGCTCCCGGGGCAGTTCATTATTTTCAGGGTTGATGAGGAGGGTGAACGGGTGCCGCTTACCATTGCGGGAACCGATTCCGAACGGGGATCTGTCAAGATTATTTTCCAGACAGTGGGCAAATCAACCCTCCGTCTCGGCGACAAGGCTGTCGGTGATAGCTTGGCCAGTTTTACCGGGCCGCTCGGCAAGCCGTCCGAGCTCGATGCCTATGCCGGCAAGCAGGTTGCCGTGATCGGCGGTGGCTTGGGAACAGCCATTGCCTACCCTCAGGCGGCTTATTTGCATAAGATCGGGGCGACAGTCCAGATCATCGCCGGTTTCAGAACCCGTGACCTGATCATCCTGGAAGAGGAGATGAAGGCTGTTTCCCATCGCTACCACCTGATTACGGACGATGGGACAAGCGGCCGCCAGGGCTTTGTCACCACGGTACTGGAGGAACTGATCAAGGCAGGTGAGAAATTCGACCTGGTCCTTGCCATTGGTCCCATGGTCATGATGCGGGCAGTGGCAAACTTGACGGAGACCTTTGGCATCAAGACCATCGTCAGCATGAATACCCTTATGGTGGATGGCACCGGTATGTGTGGCTGCTGCCGGCTGACAGTCGGTGGCGAAGTCAAGTTCTCCTGTGTTGACGGCCCCGATTTTGACGGCCACCAGGTTGACTTTGATGAATCGATCCGCCGGTCCCAAGCCTATCTTGAACAAGAGGCCTACGACCGCGAGACGGAACTGAAGCTGCATCGCTGCCGCCAAAGAGGAGCGTCCTGCTATGACTGACCGCAAGCCCAATATGAAACCGGAAAAAACAAAAATGCCCGTCCAGGACCCCCGGATCCGAAGCGGGAATTACCAGGAGGTAGCCCTCGGCTACACGGTTGACATGGCCATGGAGGAAGCGACCCGCTGCCTCCAGTGCAAGCATCGGCCCTGTGTCGGTGGTTGCCCCGTCAATGTGCAGATTCCGGATTTCATAAATCATATTGCCAAAGGCGATTTTGAGGGAGCCTACCAGACCATCATCGAGACCAACAGCCTGCCGGCCGTCTGCGGTCGGGTCTGCCCCCAGGAAAACCAGTGTGAACTGGTTTGTGTCAGGGGCATCAAGGATGAACCGGTCGGGATAGGCAGACTGGAACGCTTTGCCGCCGACTGGCATTTTGAAAACGAGGGGAAGCCACCCGAAAAGCCGGCGCCCAATGGCCATAAGGTGGCCGTCATAGGTTCTGGTCCCGCGGGGCTGGCCTGCGCCGGAGACCTGGCCAGGCTGGGTTATGGGGTGACTGTCTTTGAATCCCTCCACCTGGCCGGCGGGGTCCTCATGTACGGTATCCCCGAATTCCGTCTGCCCAAAGCCTTGGTCCAGACTGAAATCCAGCAACTCCGGGAGCTCGGTGTCAGGATTGAGTGCAACAGGGTCATCGGAAAGATCCTCACCCTGGATGAATTGCTTGATGACCAGGGCTTTGACGCTGTCTTCATTGGAACAGGCGCCGGACTTCCCTCTTTCATGGGTATTCCCGGCGAAAACCTGAACCAGGTCTATTCCGCCAATGAGTTCTTGACCCGGGTCAATTTAATGCAGGCCTGGCGGTGGCCGGAATCGGCCACCCCCCTCAATCTGGGCAAAAGTGTCGCTGTCATCGGTGGCGGCAATGTTGCCATGGACGCTGCCCGCTCATCGAAAAGACTGGGTGCCGACCGGGTATCCATCATCTACCGCCGGTCGGAAGAAGAATTGCCAGCCCGCCATGAAGAAGTTCAACACGCCAGGGAGGAGGGCATTGAATTTATCCTGCTCGCCAATCCTGTTGAGATCTACGGCGATGAAGCGGGATGGGTCACGGGCATCCGCTGTATCAGGATGGAACTGGCCGAGCCGGACGCATCTGGCCGCAGGCGGCCGGTGGCCCTCCCCGGCAGCGAATTCTCACTGGACCTTGACACGGTTATCATCGCCATCGGGCAGTCCCCCAACCCCCTGCTTCGCGAAAGCACCCCCGACCTTGTCTGCAAGCCCTGGGGCGGTCTGGCCGTCGACGAAGAGACACTGGCCAGCTCCAAGGAGGCTGTATGGGCTGGCGGTGATGCCGTCACGGGGGCGGCGACCGTCATTCAGGCTATGGGAGCGGGAAAGAAGGCAGCAGCCTCCATAGATCAATATATCAAGAGTAAGTCCGGATAAGCTGGAAAGTCAATGGGATCAAGGCCGCTCGTCCAAGGGACAGGCGGCCTTCTTTTTATCAGCAACAATCATAGAGGGAGGCGCCGATGGCCGTCGCGTACTCCGCATGTTCCGGGACAATCATGTCAATGGAATACAACTCGGCAAAACCATCAAGCACCTCCCGCCCCTTGTCCACCCTCAACAAATTGCCCGTAAAGACAATCTTGTCTACCTTTTCCATACGGGCCGCAAGAACGGCGTTCGTACCGACCGATTGGAAAACCAGGTTGACAATACCGAGAGCCAGGTCGTCGTGGGTCGCCCTGTCGCCGATTTTCCCGAAATTTGAGGCCGTTGTATCTGCGGACAGGCCTGGAATCTCGTAGCGGGAGATGTCACCAACAGTCAGGTCAATATGGTTCAGATCCCCGCGATCCGCCTTTTCGCCAATACTTTCAAAATCCCGGATATTCAAAATGACACCGGCCAGGCCAAGCAGGGTACCACCTCCGACACCTGAGCCGATGATATGGCGGATCTCCTCCCCCTGGGCATAGACCATGGATGTCCCGGTCCCCATACTGACAACGATGGCCCGGTCAAGGCCGGCTGTGTAAAGCCCGCCGATCCCAACCGCGTCGAACTCAGGAACGATGATGGTCCTGCATTCGAGCAGGTAGCCGTCAAGGTAGGATGCCCCGACACCCGTCGCGTGGATTGAGCCGACCTGGTCCAGCTTAAGATCATTGATGATCAGGAATTTTCCCAGGGCCCCATAAGCGGAAGCGATGGGATCATCCGTCTGGACCTGTGTTTCACGGAGTAAACGTCCATCACGAAAGCCGACGATCTTGGTGATGCTGCCCCCAACATCAAGACCAATCAGGACACCCTCGTGTCTGGAAAGCCTGCCTTGCAGACTAGCGGACATAGTTGGAAACATCTCTGTCATGGGAAAGCCCCGACATAACGGGTTCACGACTGGCATTCCGCAAGGAGCTGAAGGCCAGCCTGCCATCGTCAAAATCGATTTGCGTTGACGCGGGGGCAAAAACGAAAATGAACTGCGAAACGGCTTGGAGCAAGCCGCCGATGGCGTAGGCGGAACCGGAGACGATATCCTGGAAGCGGATCCGGATATCGGCCGAGAGTCTTTCCGTATTGCAAATCACGGTCCGGCCCTGCTTGACATGATCGCAGACGGGCCAGGCCGTGTCGATATCAAAGGCTTCGACCAGGACCACGGTATGGTCGGATCCCTGCTTGACACCCGGGAAGGGAACTGTCCGTTCGGCGCTCCGCCTTTGTCTTGTCTCACGCGGAGCTGCCAACCTGTCGGCCGGTAGTTCATCCTGCGCGTAGAGCTCATAGGAATCAAGATCATCATAGTCGTCATAGTCGTCGTCGGTCCTGCCGAACAACTTATTCAAAAAATTGCTCATACCCCTTCTCCCCGCATCCTGCCGACCGAATATAATACAAGGGTCATCCCCTATAGCCCGGGACAGGAAGGCATTTGTCACACTATTATAGAGAGGCCCTGCCCTGCTTGCAAGAAAAGGGGCAAACCGTCATCAATCTGTCATCATTTTGTGATTTTATACAGGATCAGGTCTGTCGGGATCCAAAGATGGCACTGCCAATCCTCAGTAAGGTCGCCCCCTCCCCGATTGCCTGGGCATAGTCCTGGGTCATGCCCATGGAAAGCTCGGTGAAGTCCGGAAGATCAAGTTTTTCCAGCAGGCTGTCGCGCAATTCACGGAGCTGGCGGAAGACGGGTCGGGCGTCTTCAGGGTCGTCATAGAAGGGCGCCATTGTCATCAAACCCCGGATCGCCAGGTTGGGGTAGGCCTCCCTGGCCTTCAGGACAGCCTCCAGCTCTTCCACGCGAAATCCCTGCTTTGTCGCTTCCTCCGCTATATTGACCTGGAGGAGGACGGGCTGGACCATCCCCCGGGCCAAGGCCTGGCGTTGGATCACTTCCATCAGTCTGATCCTGTCCACCGAATGGATGAGGCTCACGACTCCCAGAACCTGCTTCACTTTATTGGTCTGGAGGCTGCCGATCATATGCCATTCACAATCCAGGCCCAGGCTTGCAACTTCTTCACTTTTTTTCACCAGCTCCTGGGCTCTGTTCTCCCCGAAGGCGCGCTGGCCGAAAGAGTAGGCGGCCGCCAGGTCTTCTGCCGGAAAATTCTTGCTTACGGCAAGGAGTTTAATTGTGTTCGGGTCACGGCCCGCAGCAAGGGCCAAGCCCTCTATCCTCTCTTCAAGCTCTCTCAGCCTCCGGCCAAGGGTATTTATTCTATCTGTCTTCATAGGAAGGGCCCAGGGCCCTGCCTCCTTTCAATCAATCAGAACGCCGTCTTCTGTCGTCCAGGGGTTGACGACGTAGAGATCTGTCGCGGCCAGTGGGCTTGCCCCAGGTTCAACCGTCTCAATTATGGCGTAGAGGTCATCTGTGGCCTTGAGCTCGACCGCACTTGTTTTTGTAATGCCTCCCTTGACCGTCCGTAGGCGGGCGCTTCCCCTTTCGAGATCAAGGTCGATGAGGCTGGACAAGGGCAGGCGCATCCCCTCAACACGGCTCCTCACAAGGGAAGCGTCCTTGACCGCCAGGCGCTCCGGCCTATAGCCGGCCCAGTCTTCACAGGACATGTGGAGGAGAATACCATCGTATACCTTCTCCACGCTTGTCACCTCGCAATCACCAAGGACAGCCCCTCCCGCTTCCGGACTCACCGTCAGGGAGGCACCCTTCCTGATCTCATAGTCCCCTTCCACTGGCTCTGCCAGCCAGGCCGCCAGACTCCTGCCGCTGAATCTGCTGACGGATGCCACTTTGGCACCGGGCTCGACCCTTTGGTAGCTTAGGTCCCGGCTTTCATACTTCGCGGAGATCAAGAGGTCTACGACTCTTTCCGGATCACCTTCAACTGCTTCGATTGCCTCAGAGGAATTGAGGATTGAAAAGGCAAGCTCCCCCGCCTGCGGTGATTGTAGCACGAGTGTGCGCCCGTCCCCTTCCAGTAAGTTGATCAGGCGGGAGCACTCGGCCTGAAGCTGATCAAGCTCCGGGTCCCTCCCGGCTATGAGGGCGGCCTCTGCGCGGGCCCGCAAGAAAAAGCCTCTGAATTCTCGTATTGCCTGGCTTTGCCCGGAGTCCCAGGCCCAGGCCTCCGAACGGGCCACCCCGGCGATCGCTTCCCGGAGCTGGCCGTCGGCGGGTGAAAGTGCTTGGGGGTAGCGGGTGGCATCCCCGAAGCCACTTGTCAGCAAGAGCCTGGCCTGATACTCGGCCCTGGCTTCCCGGTAGCGAATGGCCTCAGCCTCCAGATCATTGGCCACAATGAGGGCGATCTTTCCGCCTCTACCCACCCGTTCCCCCTCGTTGACAAGTGGTACCAGGAGCCCGCCGCCAGGCGCGGTCACTGGGACAGAGTCATCCAGGAATACCAGGGAACAGGGGGAGACGATATCTATGGACCCCTGGGAAAGGAAGGACAGGCGCATGGCCTCCCGCTCGCTTGTCAGGATAAAAAAGATGGACCAAACCGTGAAAACCGCAGCTGACAGGACCAGCACCGTAACAAGGATCAGGCGGATCCTGGTCCTGCGCAGGTATTGAATCCGCTTCGCGCCCAGTTCATCGGTCCCGGCTAAGGGCCCTGGCCTCTTCTCCTGTCCTCCCCCCATCAAGTCCTTACCTCCGCGTCCCTCCCCCGGACAAACTCGAGTGCCTTCATGGCCCCGAGCCTGGCATTCTCAAAAGTAAGCCCCCCCTGGGCAAAAACCAGGAAGGGGGCCCGCATGGGCCCGTCAGCGGAAAGTTCAATGGTTGATCCCTGGATAAATGAACCTGAAGCCATGATGACATCACAGGCGTAACCTGGCATGGGCGCGGCTATGGGTGTGACAAAGGAATCCACCGGTGACGACGACTGGATGGCCTGGCAAAAGGCCTCAAGCTTCCTTGCCGTTCCCAGACGGATGGCCTGGACAATATCGCCACGCTCATCCTCCGGGCCAGGCAGGACCTGGAATCCAGCCTCTTCGAAAAGGGCAGCCAGGTGTATGGCCCCCTTCATAGCAGAGGCCACCACCGTTGGCGCAAAATACAGGCCCTGGAGAAGCAAGCGGGTCATGCCAAAGGAGGGCCCCACATGCCGTCCGACACCGACAGCAGTCATTCCCTGACTGATTTCCTCGATCAAGTCGGCCCGGCCGGCAATGTAACCGCCGGCCGGCGCGATTCCTGAACCAGGATTCTTGATCAGGGAACCGGCGATCAGGTCGGCCCCCGCCTGGGGGGCTTCCGTCATTTCAACAAACTCGGAATAACAGTGATCGACAAAGACGATGGTCTCGGGATTGACTGACTTGACCGCCTCCGCGATCGCCCGGATATCCCGGATCAGCAGGGCCCTTCTTTCAGAATAGCCCCTGGATTTCTGGATGTAGACCAAGCGCGTCGACGGGCTGACCTGAGATCGGATTGCCGCAAGATCCGGGCTTCCGTCGTCCTTGAGGTCCAGCCAGCGGATGGAGACGCCCCGGGCAGCAAGACTCTGACGGGCTTCTGGGTCCTGGGCCGGGTCGGGTGGGCCGCTGCCGGCCCGCTCCAGTTGCCCCAGGGTCGGTAGGAGCGAATCATAGGGCCTGCCCGTCACGATAAGCAGATCGTCACCCGGGTTAAGCAGGGCGCGAAGGCAGGTGGCGAGCACCTGGGTCCCCGAACTGAACTGGAGCCGGACTAGGGCATCTTCGGCACCGAAGGCCCGGGCAAAGACGGTTTCCGTCTGCTCTCGGCCCGGATCATCATAGCCATAGCCTGTCTTTGCCTGGAAGGCGCTCTCCGATACCCTTGAATCCAGAAAGGCGGCCAGGACCTCAAGCTGCCTTTTTTCCCTGATCAGGTCCACCCTTTCGAAAGCTTCGCGCACCCGCAGGAGAGCCTGCTCCGAAAGCGCATAAACCTCACGGCTTATGCCCTGTGACCTGTACCATGAAAATCTGTCCATCAAAGCGCCTATACCCCCTGAAACATTGTACTAAAAAACCACCCGCCGGTCCGGTTCACGGATCGACAGATGGTTCTCAAATGGTGCGGCCAACGAGACTCGAACTCGTACGGTCTCCCACACGCCCCTCAAACGTGCGCGTATGCCAATTCCGCCATGGCCGCCCGGAGCTGGCGCCCGGCCAGCCAAGCCATTATGGCAAAGGATGATGCCCTTGTCAACTTAAGGGACCCCCGGTTCCGGCAGGATTTGAAAGGAAGTTCCGGACCCGCGTCATTGAAATTAAGCCCCCGGTTTTCTATACTTGGTAAGGTTGACAAGTCGGGTAATCCAGCTCTGCAGCGATTGAATTGGGTCCTTTTATGATTAAACTGAAAAATGTAAGCAAGAGTTACGACGGAGTCCGTAATGCGGTTGACGACCTTACCCTCGATATACAGGAGGGTGAAATATTCGGCTTCCTCGGACCCAACGGGGCCGGAAAGACGACGACACTGAAACTGATCACCGGGCTTTTGTCCCTTGACCAGGGATCCATCTCTGTAAATGGCTTTGACATTGAAAAGATGCCGATCGAGGCCAAGCGCTCCTTCTCCTTCGTTCCGGACAATCCTGATATCTTTGTCCGATTGAAAGGGATTGAATACCTCCGCTTCATCGGGGATATCTACCAGGTCGGCCAGGAGGAGAGGGAAGCCCGGGTCCAGGAACTGACCCGCCGCTTTGGTATCGACCAGGCCCTGAATCAGATGATCAAGACCTACTCCCACGGGATGAAGCAAAAACTTATCCTGACAGGAGCCCTCCTCCACGACCCCGAGGCCTGGTTGCTGGATGAGCCTATGACGGGTCTGGATCCGGCTTCCTCCTTCCAGTTGAAACAATTGATGCGCCAACACGCGGATGAAGGCAAGACCGTCCTATTTTCGACCCATGTCCTGGAGGTTGCGGAGAAGATATGTGATCGTCTCAGCGTAATCGATAATGGCAGATTGCTTTTCGTCGGAACCATGGATGAATTAAAGGAACGGTACGCGGACGACAGCTCCCTTGAATCCCTTTTCCTGCGACTGGTCAACGATGAGTCCAATAGCTCCTTTACGGAATTGGACGCCTGGTAAGGGAATCGCCCCGATGAAGCAGTACCTGATCCTGATGCGGCCCTTGTGGAGTGAAATGTTGGGAGCCCTGAGCCAGGGTTTCTCCGGGAGCAAAAGAAAAAAGAAGAGAAAAAGCAAATTGGCCTTGAATCGTAAGCCACCCTCCAAGCTGGCTACCGGCCTTCTCTTCGTCTTCATTTACGCCATGCTGGCCTTTTATTCGGTCCTCTACGGGATCGGCTTCACAAAACAGCTCCTTGTCAGTGGAAATGAGGATGGCTTCATCCAGATGGTTGCCCTTGGCGCCCCGCTTCTTGTCCTCTTATTCGGCATCCTGCAGGCCATCCCCACCCTCTATCATGAAAGCAGCCTTGAGGCCCTCCTGGTCCTGCCAGTCAAGCCCTCAATCATAATTGCCGGCAAGATGACCCAGGCCTATATCCCTGTCGTGATCTTTCCCGTCGCCCTCTTCTTCCCTGCCCTGATCGCCCACGCCGTGGTGACTGCCAGGCCTTGGCTCTTTTACATCCAGGCCCTGCCCTTTATGTTCCTGACAACCTTCGCCCCCTTCGCCCTGGTAGTCATCCTGATCATGCTCCTCATGCGCTACACAAAATTCGCCCGGGACAAGGACCGTTTCCAGATGGCCACCTCGATCATTGCGGTCGTCCTCGCCATCAGCTTTTCCATCTTCATCAACCTGCAGTCTTCGGGTGGCCAGATACCCGGAAGGGCGCTCTTTGCCCCGGATGGATCGTCTCCCTTGATCCAGGGGCCCCTCCGTTTTCTTCCCTCTTCCTGGTTCAGCGCCGCCATGCTCGTCCAGGCCGGATCCTGGCACACCCTCCTCAATGGTCTGATCGCCCTCGCTATAAATGTCGGGGCCCTGGCTGCCCTCCTCCTTTTGGCCAGCCGCCTCTATCTGCCGGGCGTTCTGGGAATGAAGGCGGGAGGCAGGCCGGTTAAACTGCTGAGCGACTCACAGCAGGCCCGGGCCCTGAAGCCCAGGAAGCCCTACCTTGCCATCCTCGACCGGGAATGGAAGCTACTCCTCAGGACACCCGCCTTTTTTACACAGACGGTCCTGTCCTCCCTCCTCATTCCAATTCTCCTGCTTGTCATCCTGGTCATCACCTTCGTCAATCTGGAAAAATCCAATGAGATAGGCATATCCCTAATAAGTTTCCTCCGACTGTGGGCCGGCTCCGGCCTTTGGAAGGAATCCCTCTGGATCCTGGTCATGATAAGTTCGGGGGCCGCCGTCTTCCTGTCAGGCACCAATATGATGTCGGCTTCCTCAATTTCACGACAGGGAAAACTCTTTGCCTACTCAAAGCTAATGCCGGTCCCTGTAAATATTCAGATATTGGCCTGGCTAACCCCCGGAATTCTTACCTTGACGGGGACCTGGATCTTGATTTCCCTGGCCACCACCTTGTTTTTGGGGGCCTCTTCCCTTTTTGGCCTGACCCTTTTTGTGACGGCCTGGGTCAACGCCTATCTGATACAGATCATGGGTTTTTACACTGATATGCTCTCTCCCCTCCTCGACTGGACCAATGAAATTCAACCGGTAAAAAACACGAAAGCCACGCTGGTTTCTGCCCTGGGTATGTTCGTCTATCTGGGCTTGTTCATCGGCTTCGGCTTTTTGATCCGCCGGATAAGCAATGGCCATTCCTATCTTGTGGCCGGATCCCTGTTTGCCCTCTCCTTGTCCCTGTCTGTCCTTTTGACCTGGCTTGTAAAAAAACGGGCCAGCCGTCTCTTCGCTTCACTTGATCTATAATGAACCTGTTATGGAGGTAAAATAATGACAAAATTAATAGGTAATCTCGTTTTTGGACAGTCGGGTGGACCGACTTCCGTCATCAATTCGAGCGCAGCCGGTGTATTTCTGGAAGCGCTTGACCACCCCGACCTGATCCCCCGTGTTTTTGGAATGCGGCATGGGATCGAGGGTGTGTTGAATGACGATCTGCTCGATATTTCCAAGGAGGACAGGGAAGAACTCGAACTCCTTTGCGGTACACCCTCCTCCATCCTGGGCACCTGCCGCTATAAACTGGCCGATCCGGCCGTGGATGACAGCGATTACAAGAGGATCCTTGAAGTCTTTCGCAAGCACAATATCCGCTACTTTTTCTATAATGGCGGCAACGACTCCATGGATACCTGCCTCAAGATTTCAAAATATCTCAAGGACCACGACTACGAATGCCGGGTGATCGGCATACCCAAAACTGTCGATAACGATCTGTGCGGTACAGACCACTGCCCCGGTTTCGGTTCAGCTGCCCGCTACGTCGCCACCTCAATTGCCGAAGTTTGGCACGACGCGCATTCCTATAAGAATCCGACCGCCGTCATCTTCGAATGTATGGGCCGGCATGCCGGCTGGTTGGCTGGCGCGTCGGCACTGGCAACTACCATAGGCCGCGGGCCTGACCTGATCTACCTGCCGGAGATACCCTTCGATCAGGATAAGATGATCGCCGACGCCAAAGAGGTCCTGAAGGAGAAGAACATTGTCCTGATCAGTGTTTCAGAGGGGATCATGACGGCGGATGGCCAACTGGTCGTCGAACAGCTTTCCGCCCGTTCAACTGACTCCTTCGGACATAAGCAGCTGGGCGGTGTCGCCTCCCTCCTGGCCAAGCTTCTTTCCGAGGAACTGGGCGTCAAGGTCAGAGGCATAGAGTTCTCCCTGCTCCAGCGCTCAGCTGCCCATGCCGCCTCAGGCACAGATATTGAAGAGGCGGTCCTTGCCGGCCGTTCCGGCGTCAAGGCTGCCCTTGAAGGGGTCAGCGATGTCATGATGGGATTTGCCAGGCCGGAAGCCGGGCCCTACCGCTGTGAGATCATCCAGGTACCCCTAGAGCAGGTGGCCAATCACGAGAAACAGGTACCCCTTGACTGGATCAACCCGCAAGGCAATGGCCTGACCCAGGACTTCATCGATTATGCCCTCCCCCTGATCCAAGGGGAAGCTCACCAGCGTCGGGAGAATGGACTCCCCCGCTTTGCCCGGCTGAAGAAAATCCCGGTTGAATAAAGCTGATTTTCCCTATCTTTCTGGAGAAGCCCCCGCGCCCGGCGCGGGGGCTTTTTAAGTCATAAATACCACTTTTCCGTCAAGATAAAGGGCGCCGCCCCTGCCCTGCAGGGGCTGGACCCCAAACTCTTCAGAGAGGGCAGCCGGACAAGGGTCACGGTTGACGGTGATCAGGGCCTCCCGGGGACCCGGCTGCCTCTTCCCGAAGGCATCCAAAGCCTGGGCATCCAGAGAGCGCCTGAACAGGAGAGCTGGCCCCTTGGCGTAGAGGATCTCAAAATTCCCCGTCCTCAGGACAGGCGTCCGGCTCTTCAGGCGCATGAGGTCGGTAATCTGTCCCGTCATCTCCTTTTCATCCAGGCTGCCGCCGTCCTGCCAGGGATAAGTCCTGCGATTAAATGGATCCCGGTAACCCTCCATGCCGATCTCATCGCCGTAATAGAGGGCCAGGGCACCCGGAAAGGCCAGCTGGAGCAAAGTGGCGGTGACAACCAGCTCCTCCCCCCGCCTGCGTTCGTCATCGCCAAGTTTGAGCCGGGCCTGCTCCGGGCGGGAGGCCGGGCAGGGAGGCCCTGCCAGTTCAGTGATGACCCGGGTCGTATCATGGCTGCCCAGGAGGTTCATCTGGGCGTAAAGAGATTCTTTTGGTGTGACGGAAAGCATCCGGTCAAAGGACAGGGCAAGCTCCTCCCCTTGGATTTCATTCTTCAGGAAGGCTAGGACGGCCCCACGGAAGGGGTAGGCCATGACCGTGTCGTGGGTACGTCCGAAAAGGAAGTCCCTGTGGTGTCCATAACTGATCTTGGCCGTCGGCTCCTCCCAAACCTCGCCCAGGACCAGGGCATCCGGATCCTCCTCCTTCACCCTCCAGCGGAGAAGGCGGAGGAAAGAGTCGGGAAGCTCATCCGACACATCCAGCCTGAAGCCCGCGCAACCCAGCCGGATCCAATGGGCCAGCACCCCTTCAGGACCGCAGATGAAGGTCCTGTAGGAAAGGTCGTCCTCGTTGACGTTGGGCAGGGATGGGAAGTCCCACCAGCACTCATAGGCAATCAGGGGGTCAGAGGGGCTGGCCTCACTGTCCAGGCAGATGAGTCTTCCTTCCTCCGTGAAATCCAGGACCTTCTTGTCGCCCGCAAAACGAAACCAGGAGCTGTAATCCGAAGGGGTGCCGTCCCGCATCTCCTGCCAAGCCCCGATCGAATCGTAACGGTCATAACGGTTGAAATAGATACTGTCAGCACCTGTATGGCTGAAAACCCCATCCAGGATTACCCGGATACCAAGCGCCCTGGCTTCCCTAAAGAGATCGACCAGATCTCCATTGCTTCCGAGCAGGGGGTCAACCGTCAAATAATCACCCGTATCGTAGCGGTGATTGGACTGAGACTGGAAAACAGGATTGAGGTAGAGGACGGTCACGCCCCAGGAGGCCAATTGGGGGAGTTTTTCTGTAATCCCTGCCAAGGTCCCCCCATAAAAATCGCAGGCCTGATAGCCAGCAGGCGCCTTGCCCTCATAATCAAGCTCCCCCTCCCAGGAACTGTGCCAGATGCGCTCAGGCCATTTCATAAGGGCCAGGGCCCGGCTCTCATCAAAGCGGCTGCCCCGGTTATAGCGGTCGGGAAAGATCTGATACTGGACTGCCCCCTTCATCCAATCGGGCGTTCTGAAAGCAGGCTCGAAGACCGTCACCTGAAAGCCCGGGATCGCTTCCGAACCGTCGAGTTGGAAATCAGGGCTTGACACCCGCGTCTCCGCCCACAGGCCATAGCTGGCAGGGTCAGGAAAACCCCATCGATAACGGCCATCCGTCAGTCGGACCTCAAACCAATAAAAAAAGAGGCCTGGCTCCAGGTCCATCTGGATTGTGGCGCTAAAAAGCTGGGCCTGGCCCACCCTCTCCCCTTCCATACGACTGAAGCCTTCACGGAAGGGATTCAGGCCATAGACGTAAAAAAGGCGGACGGATTCAAGCTTTTCCTCTTCTTCCTCCACCCCTATCCTGAAGCGGATGAAGCTGCCTCCCGGGACCGGTCCCGTCGGCGAACGGTAGTAATTCGACCTGACGTCATGCTGGATTGTGAGCAAGGGGTCTACCTCGATTCTTCAAGCAGATCGCGGTAGAGAGCCTCATAGGCTTCAGCCGACCGGTTCCAGGTGTAATCGCCGGTCATAGCAGCCTTGACCATATTCTTCCAGCTCTCCCGGTCCTCCCGGAAAACCCGGATCGCTTCCTTCGAAGTGAAAAGCAGTTCGTGGGCGTTAATATTCAGAAAGCCAAAACCGGTCCCTGTTTTCTCAAATTTATTGAAGGGGTCCACCGTGTCGGCAAGGCCACCTGTCTGGCGCACGATAGGCAGGGTTCCATAGCGCATGGCGATCATCTGGGAGAGGCCGCAGGGTTCAAAAAGGGAGGGCATGACAAAGAGGTCAGCGCCCGCGTAGATCCGCCTTGACAGATGGCGATCATATTGGATGATGGCCCGCATCCTGTCAGGATGCCTATCCTCCGCGTCCTGGAGTTCCTTCTCATAGAAGGGATCACCGGTTCCAAGCAGTACCAACTGAAGCTCTTCCTCCAGGAGTTCATCCAGGATATGTAAGAGAAGGTCGATCCCCTTTTGTCGATCCAGCCGGCTTATCATGGCAAGAAGCGGGGTTTTGGATTCGGTGGGCAGGCCCAGTTCTTCCTGGAGGGCCTTTTTACAGGCTGCCTTGCCCCGTGCCCAGGCCCTTGGCGTGTAGGTAGCGGCAATTTCAGGATCGGTCTCCGGATTATAGAGCTCCGTGTCAATCCCGTTCAATATGCCGGATAGTTTCCAGCCCTGGGAGACCAGGAGCTCGTCCAGACCTTCTCCGAAGAATTCCGTCATTATTTCACGTGAATAGGTGGGAGAAACGGTGGTTACCCGGTTGGCGAAGACAATCCCGGCCTTCAGGAAGTTGGGGATCCCCTTGAGAAGGACCTTTGAATCCGTCATATACTCATCGCCCAGGTCAAAGAGATCCTGTACCGTCTCCCGGTCAAAGATCCCTTGATGCTTCAGGTTGTGGAGTGTCAGGAGGGTCCGTGTATCGGTAAGATAGCCGGAGGCTTGATAGTGGCTTTCGAGTATGACGGGTATCATGCCGGTTTGCCAGTCATTCAGGTGCAGGATGTCTGGATCAAAGCCCATGGGTTCACCCAGGGCTTCGAGCACGGCCCGCTGGAAGAAGGAAAAGCGCTCTATGTCGAAGGCGGGATCAATATAGAGACTTTCGTGGCCAAAATAATAATCATTGTCGACCAAGTAGACCGGGACACCGCCCAGGTCCATGGAGAAGAGGCCACTATACATGGTCCGCCAGCCTAGCCGGATGGTCGACCAGCGGATAAAATGAAGCTCCGAGGCATAGGCCTGTTTTATGGTCTTGTAAAGTGGGAGGATAAGGCGCACATCCAGTCCCTGCCGCCTCAAGGCCGCGGGCAGGGAACCCGCGACGTCTCCCAGTCCGCCGGTCGAGGCCAGGGGGCTTAATTCAGAAGTGACAAAGAGTATCTTCACGGTTGACTCCCTCAGACAATGGCATTTTTTTCGATGACCAGGGGGTAGCCCGGCCGCCCGTGCAGTCTGCCGCCCATTTTCACCACGCTGTTCTTGTCGATAATGACGTGATCAAGGACGACACCTTCCGAGACCTGGACATCCTGGAAGAGTACACTGTTGGTCACGCGGGCATTTCTTCCGATCACGCAACCCCGGAAGAGCAGGCTATTTTCCACTTCTCCCATGATGGCACAGCCATCCGAAGCCAGAACATTGCTGACTTTGCCGCTCTCCTGGGAGACTATGCAGGGCGCCCTGTTTTTAACCTTGGTATAGATGGGCCGGTCAAGCTGGAAAAGCTCGCTCCGGACCTGGTTGTCCAGTAATTTCATTGAGGCGTCGAAATAACTGGCCACGTCATAGATCCGCAAGATCATCCCTTCACATTCAACGGCCAAAATCTTATAGCGTTCATAGAGCTGCAGGAGGCGGACGATGGAAAAATCGGTGACGCCTCGGGCCATCATCTCGGTCAGTATCTGGAGCAAGAGTTTCTTGGAAATGACAAGCAGGCCGAAGGCATTCCGCTCGCTTGAGGGGTCAGGGTAGTTAATCATCAGATCCTTGATGAAGGATTGTTCGTCCAGTTCGAGCGCCAGTGAAAACGAGGCCGTGTCCAGACCGTCACGGGCGTAATAAACGGATATATCAGCCCCTGATTCAAGATGGCGGGCCAGGAGGGTCTGGTAGCGGATATTGGAGACGTAGTCGCTGGAGGAGATGAAGACATAGTCCTGGTCCCCACTGTCGACATAATCGATGATACTCTGGGCGTCGGTCCGGTCGGGAGCCCGGGTTACCGGGTTAATATAGGGTGGGATCAGGTAAAGGCCCTGCCGCATCCGGTCAAGGTCCCACCAGGACCCTGTACCTATGTGATCCATAAGCGATTTGTAACGGGTCAAGGCAACCACCCCGATCCGCTTGATGCCGCAGTTGACCATATTGGACAGGGTAAAATCGATAATCCGGAAGCGGCCGGCAAAGGGGATGGCGGCGAGTGCCCTGGGTTGATTCAGGGCGCCAAGCTCGATACGCCGGTTATCGGCAAGGATCAGGCCCATGGCGTGATTCAACATAGTTCCATCTCCTTTCTTATTTGGTTGGGTCTTTCAGATACAAGTTCAGGATGCGTCCTGGCATGCTCCAGGGCCAGCATGGAATTCCCGGTAATCCTGGCTCCGGCGTGGATCACCAGGTCCGGGCCAAAAACCGTGATATCGTCCTGGCAGAGGGCACTCAAAAAGGTATCCGAACCGTCCTCTTCCTCCGGACTGGCGCGCACACCCGCCTCGATGATGGTATTCATCCCGACGATACAGCGTACCAGGACCGCGCCCGCCCCGACCTGGGAGCCCGGCATGAGGATGGAATCCCGGACCAGGGCCCCCTCTTCCACCACAACATTGTGTCCGATTATGGAATTCTGGACCTGTCCGAAGATCTCGGCCCCATCTGTCACGGCCACGTTGTTTACCAGGGAATCGGGACCAAAATAGTGAGAGGGACGCTGGGGGTTCTTCGAATAGACCGGCCAGGACATGTCGCGAAGGTCGATCTGGTCCGGCTTGGCGAGCAGGTCCATATTGGATTCCCAAAGGGAGGCGATGGTCCCGACATCCTTCCAGTAGCCGTCGAAATGATAGGTGTAGACCTTGCGTCCCTCCTCAATCATGGCCGGGATGACGTCGCCACCAAAATCATTCCTGGAATCTGTTTTCCGCTCGTCCTCGATCAGGACCCTTCTCAACACATCCCAACTGAAACAATAGACCCCCATGGAGGCGAGATTATTCTTCGGTTGGGCCGGTTTCTCTTCAAACTCCAGAACCCGATGCTCTTCATCGGTATTCATAATCCCAAAACGAGGAGCCTCGCTCCAGGGAACCTCAATGACAGCGATCGTCGCTTCGGCCTCCTTCTCAATATGGCGGGCCACCAGGGCGGCATAGTTCATCTTATAAATATGGTCACCTGAAAGGATCAGGACATAGCGGGGCTGGAAACCGTCGACGAAGGGAATATTCTGATAGATGGCGTTGGCCGTTCCCTTGTACCACTCATTGCCCTCCTGGCTCAGATAGGGCGGCAGGATATAGGTACCACCGTTGTTCCGGTCCAGGTCCCAGGAGTGACCGTTGCCTATATAGGAATTGAGTTCTAGCGGCTGATACTGGGTCAACACCCCAACCGTTTCGATGCCCGAATTCATACAGTTGCTGAGAGGGAAATCGATTATTCTGTAGCGGCCGCCGAAGGGTACGGCGGGCTTGGCAATGAAGTCCGTCAGGACACCCAGCCTCGAGCCCTGTCCTCCTGCGAGAATCATTGCGATCGTCTCTTTTCTAGCCACCCTGTCAGTCCTCCTTTTCCTTGTCTTCAATCAGATAGATACCGGCCAGCGGTGGCAGGGTAAGCAGCAACTCATGATTCTGACCGCCCTCACCGCCCCTGTCTTCCGTTTCAAAATAAACCGCCTCCCCGTCAAGCCCACCGTAGCCACTGCCCCCGAAACGGACGGCGTCACTGTTCAGGAGCAGGCGATAGCGGCCGGCCGCAGGCAGCCGGATGGAGTAATTGTCAAAGGAGGCGGGAGTCATATTCAAAATAACCAGGAGGACCTCTGCATCCCCGACCGACTTCCGCCTATAGGCAAAGGTGCTCCCCTCACGATCATCGGCATGGAGCCACTGGAAGCCTTCCCAGGACCGGTCGACCTCCCAGAAAGCCGGGTGTTTCAGGTAGAGATGGTTGAGGATTCTGACAAAATCCCTCATCTGGCTGTGCCGGGGATACTTGAGCAGAAACCATTCCAGTTCCTCATAGTAGCGCCATTCAATAAAGGGGGAGAATTCATTGCCCATGAAATTCAGTTTGGCGCCCGGATGCGACATCTGATACATATAGCAGGCCCTGAGGGAGGCAAATTGACGCCAATAATCGCCCGGCATACGGCCCAGGAGGGATTTTTTCCCGTGAACCACCTCATCATGTGAAAAGGGGAGGATAAAGTTCTCACTGAAAGCGTAGGTCATCGAAAAGGTGATCTTGTCATGGAAATGGCCGCGGGCGTAGTAATCGGCCTCCATATAGGACAGGGTGTCATTCATCCAGCCCATATTCCATTTATGGGTGAAGCCCAGCCCCCCTCCCGAAACCGGTGTCGTAACCAGGGGATAGGGTGTCGACTCCTCAGCTGCCAGGACACAGTGGGGGAAATGTTTTCGAATAAGACCGTTCAGGGTCTTGAGAAACTGGATGGCTTCCAGATCTTCATAAGTTCCCTCCTGGTTGGGCTCAGCCTCAGGGCGGCCGAAATCCAGATAAAGCATGCTGCTGACTGCGTCAACACGCAAGCCGTCAGCGTGAAACTCGTTAACCCAGAACCAGGCGCTTGAAAGGAGGAAGGACTTGACCTCATGGAGCTTGTAGTTGAAGACCAGCGTGCCCCAGTCTGAATGCTCGCCCCGCCTTGTGTCCGGATCCTCGTAGAGCGGCTGTCCATCGAATCGGGCCAGGGCGAAATCGTCCCTGGGGAAATGCGAGGGCACCCAATCAAGGATGACCCGGATTCCCGATTGGTGCATTGTATCGATCAGATATTTGAGATCGGCCGGCGTCCCGTAACGGGAGGTCACCGCGAAATAGCCAGTCACCTGGTAGCCCCAGGAGGCATCGAGCGGATACTCCATAACAGGCATCAACTCCACCGCGTTGTAACCCATTTCAAGACAATACTCAGCCAGCTGGGGGGCGATGTCCCGGTAATTGTAGACCTGGCCATCGGCGTATCGCCGCCAGCTTCCCAGGTGTACTTCATAGATATTGAGTGGCCCCACTTCCAGGGCGTCAGGCCTGGCCTCCCTATAAGCCGCGTCACCCCACTCATAATCGTCTTCAGCCTGATAGAGGATTGAGGCCGTGCCCGGCCTGGTCTCAGCGTGACGCGCGTAGGGGTCGGCCTTTAACAGGATCCGGCCCGCCGAGGTCCGGATGGCAAATTTGTAGCGCTGCCATTCAACCGCGCCGGGGACGAAGCCCTGCCAGATACCGGTCGTTCCGTAGGGGAGCAAATGATTGGAGTTGGGATCCCAGCCATTGAAATCGCCGACGACACTGACGCCGGACGCGCGCGGCGCCCAGACGGCGAAACGGAAGCCGGGGTCTCCTTCAGGGGAGAGGTCCGGACGGGCACCGAGCATTCTGTAGCTTTGGTAATTCTCTCCCTGATTGAAAAGCCAAGCTTGGTTCATATCGCCCGTCACTCCCTGATTAACCAAATACGGCAACCATCTTATCGCCGTGGCGGATGGAGCAAGGATGAAAATCGAAAATCATCCTGTCATCATTATACATGATGGATCAGGAAAGATTCAGTTCCGCCACGGTGACGCCATCGCCACCCTCGCCCTCTCCCCCGGCCCGGAAAGTGTGAACCCGTTTATCCCTCGCAAGAAAATCCTGGGTCGCTTTACGCAAGGCACCGGTGCCTTTGCCGTGCACGATCCGGACGGGAGACAGACCGGCCAAGAGGGCCTGGTCCAGGAAAAGGTCGATCAGACCAACCGCCTCGTCCACCCGCTTCCCCAAAAGCATAAGTTCGCCACCTGCCCGCAGGATCAGGTCGGAACGAAGTGCCGACGGGCCGGCCACAGGGCGACTCGATTCCCTCCGCTTGTCCGCCTGCCTCTTACCGGCCTGCCTCAATTCACTGACCGGCACGGAGACCCGGAAGGACCCAGCCTCCACCAGGACCTGGTTTTTTGAATCCGGTCCCTCCCGGACGATTCCCGAGACGCCCAGGGAGGGCAGATGATAGTGACCGCCCAGCTCAATATCCTCCGGCTTGAGCGGGCCACCGGTCGAGGAATCCTTCCGCATCCGGCTTAGGGGATATTTTTTCCCCATGGCCGCCAGCCGGCCACGCGCCTCGGACCTGATCCTGTGGTCGGCCCCTGAAGAACCGGCTGCTTCCTTGCGCGTCTCTTCCAGAAAACGATCGACCTCTTCCCTGGCCTCATGGACAATTTTTGAGGCTTCGGCCCTCGCCTGTTCCAGGATGCCGGCCCGCTCATTCTCCAGCTTATGGCGCTCGGCCTCCAGTCTTTCACTCGTCCGGTCCGTTTCCTCCCGGAGTTTTTCTATCCGGGCCTCCATGGCCCGGGCTTCCCGATGGCTTTGTTCTATGGCCGAGACCAAATCCTCAAAACGCGTCCCCTCTTCCGAGATCAGGGCCCGGGCGCTGTCGATGATTTTGGGTGAAAGACCCAGCTTGCCCGATATGACAAAGGCATTGCTCACGCCGGGGACACCGATCAGGAGTCTGTAGGTCGGCTGCAAGCTATCGGTATCAAACTCACAGCAGGCATTTTCGACCCCGGGCTCGTTCAGGGCATAACCCTTCAACTCCCGGTAATGGGTGGTCGCCACCGTATGGCTGCCGGAAGCCTTGAGATGATCGAGAATGGCGATGGCCAGGGCCGCGCCTTCCGAGGGATCCGTCCCGGCCCCCAGCTCGTCAAGCAGGATCAGGCTTCCCGGCCCGGCAGTCCGCGTAATATTGACGATTTCCTTCATATGGGATGAAAAGGTGGAAAGATTTTGCTCAATACTCTGCTCATCCCCGATATCGGCCTCTATCCTGCGAAACCAGGCCAGTTCCGACCCGGGCGCTGCCGGTATGAATAAGCCCGACATGGCCATGAGGGTGAGCAGACCACAGGTTTTGAGGGTCACCGTTTTCCCCCCTGTGTTGGGCCCTGTGATGACCAGGGTATTGAAGGTCCTGCCCAACTCAAAATCAATGGGCACGACCCGGTCAGGTGCGATGAGCGGGTGCCTGGCCTTACCGAGGACAATGACCCCCCTCTCATTGAGGAGAGGTCGGACGGCCTCGTAATGGACAGCCAGTTTGGCCTTGGCCATAAGAAAATCGAGGTCCGCGAGAATCTCGGCATCTTTTCTCAAGACAGCTGACTGATTGGATACAATGCCGGAAAGCTCAGTCAGGATTTTTCGGATCTCGTGCCTCTCCGCCGACTCCAGTTCCCGGATCCTGTTATTCTGCTCAACCACAGCCAGGGGTTCAATGAAAAGTGTGCTTCCCGTCGACGAGGTGTCGTGGACAATGCCGGGGACGGCGCCCCTCCGGTCCGACCGGACCGGGACAACATACCGGCCCCCCCGCAAGGTGATCAGATTTTCCTGGAGCGCGTCTCCCTGCTTGGCCAGAACCCGGTCCAGTTCACGCTTGACGGATGCCTGGGCTTCACGCAAATTTTGCCTGATCTGCTGGAGTTTCCCACTGGCCTGGTCAAAGAGATCCTGGTCATCCTTGATCGACTGCTCCAGCCGGCGCCTGAAACCCGGGAGCGCTTCAAGGCTTCTTAGCTTTTCGTGGATCATCAGAGGATCGCCGGAGTCTTTGTCCTCCGCGACCTGGTCGAGGAGACGCTCGACTGCCCTTAAAAAAGAGGCCAGACGGAGGAAATCCGGGCATTCCAGGACAGCGCCGGATTCCGCCTGCCGGACAGCCGGGCCAATGGCGTTGATACCCCCTAGAGGAAGCTCCCCATATTTGAGCAAGCGGAGGAGCGCGTCATCCGTTTCGTTCAGGGCCGCCTCCGCCTCCTCAAAAGAGGGAAAAGGCAAAAGGGATTCACAGAGGGCCCGGCCGGGCGCCGTTGAAGCGAATGCGGCCAGGGTCCGGATCACCGCGTCATATTCAAGCGTCTTGAGTGTCTTCTTCCGGATCATCTTTTCCCTTGCCCAGGCCAGCTTGCTGGGAAATATAGTGGAAGGTCGCGAAAAAGGAACAGAGGACAGCGGGGATAAAGACAAGTTGCCTCAGCAAGCCTCCCGTATTCCCGCAGAAAAACATAATGACGGTGGCCAGGACAAAGAGGAAGGTGGCCACCTTGCCCAGTCGATCCGAGAAAACAACGATGTTCCGTTTGGTCAACAAGAGGGTACTCCCGAAGAGCATGAAGGATTCCCGGGCAGCATAGTAGAGGGGTACCCAGACCGGTGTCAAACCGACCGTGAACAACATAATGGCTGTCACTATCTGGAAGACCTTGTCTACAAAGGGATCAAATAGTTTGCCAAACTCTGTCGTCAGATTGAAACGCCTGGCGATATAGCCGTCAAGAAAGTCGGTCGCCCAGATCAAGAGGAACAAGAGGATTGTCGCGGCCCTGTGTTCAGGCCACCGTGACAGCGTAATGGCCAGGGGAGCGATGGCTATAAGGCGGATCAGGGTCAGTATGTTGGGAACATTGAGAACAAAGCGGATCCTCCCCCGCTTGTCAGGATCGTCCATTCTTTCTTGGTCATCCAGGTCCATGCCCCACCTTGTCCCATTCCTTTTTCGAACCCCGGCCCGTCAAGTCGGAGACAGCTGTAACTCTCACTCCACTAATGTATTGTCTCACAAAGCAGGCCCTGATTCTAGAAATCAGAGGATACCAAAATTCTCGGGGCCAAAGCGGTCCATGAGCAAGGCGGCGGTTTTTTCATTCCACTCTATGGAGGGCAGATCCCTGGCCTCCAGGAAATGGCCCTTTCCCTCGTGGAAGAGGCGGACAGGTATCCTGCCCGGGAAGTAGGCGAGGGCCGCATAGAGCGAATCCAGATAGTCGCTGCCTGCGTCGGAAGGGATCCTGATCACAAGGAATCCGGGCGTGGCCGGCGCCGGTTCATCCCGGTCGGCAACTTCGGCCACCTGTTTTTTTGTCCCCTGAACAGAGGACGTCCTGGCAGGTCTTCCATTCCCGTTACGACGAGGCCTTCTCTTCTTGGCAGCTTCCTCGAACTCCGGGGGAAGGACCCTCATATCCGGGTCCAGCGGCGCCATAACATCAACCAGGAGCTTGGGATCCTCCTCACGCAGATCGAGCGAACCGCCCAGGACCAGGGCGCTGGTGTTGTCAAGCAGGTGATGGAATGCCTCGTAAGTCCTGGGGAAGAGAATAGCTTCCCAACTGCCACCGTCATCCTCAAGTGTAATGAAGGCCATGCGATCGTTGTTCCTGGTAAAGAGATCCCGCCTCTCGATGACAAGGCCAGCCATAACATGCCGTTCGCGGTCAGCAGGCTGGGGTCGGAGGGTCCCCTCCCCCTGCAATTCCCCCAGTCCGGCCGGGTCACTCCCCTGATCCGGCCTGAAGTCACTGCTCAGTGTAAGCGGGAGGGCGTCGAGCGCCTCCCGGTAGGAGGATAGCGGGTGCCCCGTCACGTAAAGGCCCGTCATTTCTTTTTCCATGGTCAGGCGCTCCAGCGGTGGGAATTCAGGTACATTGGGGTAATCGGGTTCCTCCTTCCTTGTCAGAGCCAGGTCATCCGAAAAATCGAAGAGGGAGAGCTGACCCTCCATTACTCCTTTTTTCGCGGACAGGATACTGTTGCAGAAGGGATCGATGACCGCCACCATCTTTGAACGGCCGACACCAAAAGAATCACAAGCAGATGAACGGATAAGACTCTCTATCATCTTCCTGTTGAAAGAGAGGTCACACATCCGGCGCAAAAAGTCACCGTAGGTCGAGAATGGGCCCCCTTGCTCCCGTTCCCCGACCAGGGCCGAGATGGCGTCCTTCCCCACATTCTTGACAGCCCCCAGGCCAAAGCGGATAGCCTTGCCCTCGGGTTGAAAACGCGGACCACTCCTGTTGATGTCCGGGGGCAGGACCTCGACCCCCATGGCATGGGAAACGCGCACATAGCGCTCAGCCTTGTCAAGATCCCCCAGGTGCGAGTTCAGGATAGCCGCCATATACTCGACGGGGAAGTAGTATTTGCACCAGGCCGTGTAGTAGGCGACGGCAGCATAGGAGGCCGCGTGCGCCTTGTTGAAGGCGTATCCTGCAAAGGCGTGGATGTCATCAAACAACTTCTCCGCCACCTTGCGGGGCAGGCCGTTTGCCATGGCGCCCTCCACGGCTACCCCGTTTTCATCGACTCCGCCTTCAATAAACAGCTTCCGGTAGCTTTGAAGGAGCGACTCATCCTTTTTGCCCATGGCCCGGCGGACATTATCCGCCTGGGCAAGCGAAAAGCCGGCCAAGTCGCGGACGATGCGGATAACCTGTTCCTGATAGACAATGACGCCATAGGTCACCTTGAGGATGGGCTCGAGGAGGGGCCAGTCATAGCGGATCTTTTTCGGGTCATGCCGGGCCCCCACATAGCGGGGGATCTGCTCCATGGGGCCGGGCCGGAAGAGGGCGACACCGGCGATAATATCCTCGAATGACTCGGGTTGGAGCTCCTTCAGGAACTGGGTCATACCTCCGCCCTCAAGTTGAAAGACGGCCTCGGTATCCCCCCGGCTGATCATCTTGTAGACCTGGGGATCGTCATAGGTCATGGTTTCAAAGTCGATGCCTTGGCCGGTTTTTTCCTCAACAAGCCTGGAGGTCTCCTGGAGCACGGTCAGGGTCCGGAGCCCGAGAAAATCGAATTTCAGGAGTCCCACATCCTCGATATCGTCCTTGGTGAACTGGACCACGACCAGGTCTTCATTTCTCGACAGAGGGGCGATCTCGCAGACCGGCTTACCAGCGATGATGACCCCGGCCGCATGCGTGGAGGCATGTCTGGGCATGCCCTCGAAGCGCCGGGCCAGGTCGATGATACGGCGGGTATTCTCGTCCTCTTCATAGAGACTGCGCAGGTCGGGGTTCATCTCAAGCGCCAGATCAATCGTCATCTTGAGCAGGTTGGGCACCATCTTGGCAATCCTGTCCGTCTCGGCATAGGAGACATCCAGGGCCCGTCCCACATCACGGATGACGGCACGTGCCGCCAGGGTACCAAAGGTAATGACCTGGCAGACCTGTTCCTCCCCATATTTTTCTGTCACGTAATCGATGACTTCGCCCCGTCGCTCGTAACAGAAATCGATATCGAAATCCGGCATGCTGACCCGTTCCTTATTCAGGAAGCGTTCGAAAAGGAGGTCATACTTCAAGGGATCAATATCGGTAATGAAAAGGGTATAGGCGGCCAGGGAGGCGGCGCCGGAGCCCCGGCCCGGTCCAACCATGATCTTGCGCTCATGGGCGAATCGGATGAAGTCCCAGACAATCAGATAATAGTCCGTGTAACCCATGCTGTTGATGACGGACAATTCCTTCTCCAGCCGGTCCTCATAGACTTCCCGCCCGATCCCCGTTTCCCGTTGAGTGAGCCGCTTCTCAAGACCCTCATAGCAGAGCCGTTTCAGCATGGCTTCCGCCGTCTCCCCGCCCACCGTCTCAAAATGGGGGAGGGAGATATCACCGGTTTTTAAGTCAACCTGGCAGCGTTTGGCGATCTTTTCCGTATTTTCCAGGGCCTCGGGCACATTGGCGAAAAGCTCTTCCATCTCCTGGGGTGATCGGACATAGAGGGTATCCGTCTCCATGCGCATCCTGTCGGGTGAATTGATGGTCTTGCCCGTTTGCATGCAAAGGAGAACATCGTGGGCAAAGGCGTCTTCCTGGAAGAGATAATGGCAATCATTGGTGGCAACCAGTGGAATCCCCGTCTCGCGGCTGATCCTGATCAGCTCGGCATTGACGCTTGCCTGATCAGCCAGGCCATTCCCCTGTATTTCCAGGAAATAGTTACCAGGCCCGAACAGGTCCCTGTGCTCCAGCGCCGCCTCGACCGCCTTTTCACGCTGACCCTCCAGGATGAAGCGGGGCACTTCCCCTGACAGACAGGCCGACAGGGCGATCAAGCCCTCCTGGTGCTCTCTCAGGAGTTCCTTGTCGACCCGGGGCCTGTAATAGAAACCCTGGACGAAACCGGCTGACACCAGCTTGACAAGGTTGTGATAGCCCACATTATTTTCAGCCAGCAATATGAGGTGGTGGGGTTCCCGGTCCAGGGCGCCCTCCTTTTCCCGATGGCTTCTTGGCGCCACATAAACCTCACAGCCGATGATGGGGTGGATACCCTTCTTCTTCATGGTCCGATAGAAATCGAGGACCCCATACATGGCCCCATGATCGGTGATGGCACAGGCGTCCATTCCCAGCTCTTTCAAGCGGTCGGGCAGCTCCTTGATCCTGTTGGCGCCGTCAAGCAGGCTGTATTCCGTATGTAAGTGAAGATGTGTAAAAGCCATGATTCCTCAGTCGATCCATCCAGCCTAGCCTTCGAGCAGCTTGTTCACCCGCTCCAGGACCCTGGCCTCAAATTCCTTCTCACGCGCCTGGCATTCTTCCGGGTCCTGGCCATAGCAGCCAAGGTAGATTTTGATCTTGGGCTCGGTTCCCGAGGGCCTGATACACATAAAATCGAGCCCCTCCAGCTGGTAGAGGAGGACATTGCTTGAGGGATAATCGAGTTCTTCCTCCCGACCTGTCTTGACATAGCTTATCCGGCCCTCCTGGAAATCGGACAGTGACTCGACCCCAAGTGTCTCAAAGCCTTCCAAGGGTCGTTCACGGAGGGCACTCATGGTGCTCGCGATCTTCTCAAGCCCGGTCTTCCCCTCCCGGATGATGGAGATGGTGTTTTCGGCGGCGTGGCCGTATTTCCCGTAGAGGCGGTCCAACCTGTCTATCAGGGTCTCCCCTGCAGCCGCCGATACGGCCGCCATCTCCGCCACCATGAGGCAGGTGACCACGGCGTCCTTATCCCGGACATTCCGGCCCAGGAGGTAGCCGAAGCTCTCCTCGTAACCGAACTGGAAGCTACCCCCGGCAAGGTCACCCTGCTTAAATATTTCAGCTGCAATATGCTTGAAACCTGTAAGCGTAAGGTAGAGATCCGTTCCATAATGGTCCGATATGGCCCGCGTCAGCCGTGAGGAGACCACGGTCGACACGCAGAAGGAAGCCGGAGGCAGTTCACCCCGGCCGGCCTTGGTCCCCAGAATATAGTCCATAAGGAGCAGGCCGATCTCATTCCCTGACAGGAGGAGGAAAGAGCCGTCTTTCCTCCGGAGGGCTACCCCAGTCCGGTCAGCATCCGGGTCGGTCGCCAAGACAAGATCAGCGCCAGCTTCCTTCGCCTGTGCCAAGGCAAGTTCGAGGGTTTCGGGAAGCTCGGGGTTGGGGGTGGGGGTTGTGGGGAAATTGCCGTCCGGCAATTCCTGTTCCGCAACCACCTGAACCTGTCTGAAACCGTGTTTTTTCAAGATCCGGCGGACTGGCTTGTTACCTGTCCCGTTAAAGGGCGAGTAAACGATGGGCAGGTCGGCCTGTTCCCTCACCAGGCTGCCGTTCAAGGTCAGGTCCAGAAGGGAGTCATCGTAGACCCGATCCAGGTCTTCCCCCATTAAATGGAAGAGGGGGGACCGGCTGGCTTCCTCAAAGGACAAGGTTTTTTCCAGGACACCGGTCAGATCTGTCACGGTCTCCATCCTGGCCGCCACCTGATCCGCCTCTTCCGGGCCCAGCTGGGCCCCGTCGTCGCCATAGGCCTTGAATCCATTGTATTGCTTGGGGTTATGGCTGGCCGTCATCATAATGCCGCCGGCGCAATCAAAATGCCGGATGGCAAAGGAGAGCATGGGTACAGGGCGGAGCTCATCGGAAAAATGGACGGTCAAGCCCTGGGTGATGAAAACCGAGGCCGCCAGTTCCGCGAACTCCCTGGACCTGTTCCGGGAGTCATAGGAAATAGCGATTCCCCTGCGGCAGGCCTCCCCGCCCAGGCTCCTCAGGTGGAGGGCAAAACCTTCTGCCGCGCGGGCCACCGTATAGCGGTTCATCCTGTTGGTGCCCGCCCCCATGATGCCCCTGAGCCCGGCTGTTCCGAACTGCAATTCCTGGTAGAAGCGATCCTCGATTTCCTCCCGGTCATCGGCTATGGCGACCAATTCCGAAAGCGTCACTTCATCCATTTTGGGGTTGGAAATCCAATTTTCATAGCTGGTTTGCGCGCGTGTTTTTGACATGGTGAACTCCTTGAAATAGACCTTGTTTTACCGTAAAACAAGTCTAGCATAAGCGGCTGTTTCGGCAACAAATGAAGGGGGCTTCCCCAGGATAATCAGACGGAAAGATGGCCGCGAATCAGGATCAACTGATCGCGAAGAAGGGCTGCCAGTTCGAAATCCAGACGGCGGGAAGCCTGGTTCATTTCTTTTTCTATCCGTTTGGCCCGCTTTTGCAGATCGGTATAGGAGAGTTTTGAAAGCTCCCTGTCATAGCGCTCTATATCGTCGCTTGTCTCCAGCGGCTCATCGGCCACCAGTTCAAAGGAGGTGTCGATCAGGTCACGGATTTCTTTTTTAATGCTGGTCGGCGTGATGCCGTGGGCCTGATTGTAGGCGCTTTGTATCTCCCGCCGCCTGTTGGTCTCCCGGATAGCCCGCTCCATGGAAGCCGTCACCTCGTCCGCGTACAGGATGACCCGGCCGTTGACATTCCGGGCGGCCCGGCCGATGATCTGGACCAGGGAACTTGTTGAGCGTAAAAATCCTTCCTTGTCGGCATCCAGGATGGCGATCAGGGAAACTTCCGGAAGATCCAAACCCTCCCGCAGGAGATTGATGCCAACCAGGACATCGAAATCACCTTTTCGAAGTTTTCTCAAGATCTCCAGACGCTCCACCGTGGCGATATCTGAGTGGAGATACTCCACCTTCAGTTTCTCCTCCTTGAAGAAGTCCGCCAGGTCTTCGGCCATACGCTTGGTCAGGGTAAGCACCAGGGTGCGCTCCCCCCTCTCTGTTGTCGCCCTTATCTCCGCCAGGAGGTCCTCAATCTGGTTTTCGACGGGCCGGACGTAGACAAGCGGATCAACCAGCCCTGTCGGCCTGATGATCTGCTCAACGATCTGGACCGATTCCTCCAACTCATAGGCGGCGGGTGTGGCCGACACATAGAGGGTCTGCCCGGCCCTTTCCTTGAATTCCTCAAAACTCAAGGGCCTGTTATCAAAGGCCGAAGGCAGGCGAAAACCGTATTCAACCAGAGACTCCTTGCGGGATCGGTCACCGCGGATCATGGCGCCGATCTGGGGGACGGTAACATGGGATTCGTCGATAAGAAGCAAGTAATCATCAGGGAAAAAGTCCATGAGGGTAAAGGGGGGCTGGCCTTCCGTGCGCCCCGTCAGATGTCTGGAATAGTTTTCGATCCCCTTGCAAAAACCTGTCTCCAACATCATCTCCATGTCGTAGCGGGTCCGCTGCTCAAGCCGATAGGCCTCAACCAGCCTGCCCTCTTTCCTGAACCAGTCCAGCCTCTCCTCCAACTCCGCCCCTATTGAAATGACGGCCCTTTTCATTTTTTCCCGGGTCGTCGCGTAATGGCTGGCAGGGAAGATGGCGACATAATTCCGTCCTGTAATCGATCTGCCCGTAATGGCGTCAATCTCCCGGATCTCCTCGACCTCATCGCCAAAGAACTGGATACGTGTCAGGGTATTCTCTTCCGAGGCAGGGAAAATATCCAAGGTGTCACCCCGGACCCGGAAAGTACCACGCTTCAGCTCAAAGTCATTTCGCACATACTGGATCCCGACCAGGTCGGCAATGATGGCGTCTCGGCTTCTTGTCATGCCCGGGCGGACGCTCACCATGAGATTCCTGTAGTCGTCAGGGTCGCCCAGTCCATAAATACAGGATACGGAGGCGACCACAATGACATCCCGGCGCTCGAGCAGGGATGAGGTCGCCTTGTGACGGAGCCGGTCTATCTCATCATTGATGGAGGAATCCTTTTCGATGTAGAGGTCCCGCGTCGGCAGGTAGGCCTCCGGTTGATAATAATCGTAGTAGCTGACGAAGTATTCGACGGCATTATCGGGAAAGAGGGCCATGAATTCGGCACAAAGCTGGCCGGCCAATGTCTTGTTATGGGCTATGACCAGGGCTGGCCTCTGGGTTTTTTCAATGACACTGGCCATGGTGAAGGTCTTGCCCGATCCCGTAACGCCCAGAAGGGTTTGGCCGCGATCCCCTCTTTCAATGCCATGGACCAGCTGGTCAATGGCCTCCGGCTGATCGCCCTTGGGGGTCATATCGGTTCTGAGGCTGAAGGATCCCGGCAGTTTTTCCATGGTCATTCTTTTTGGAGGGGGCTGAGCAAGTCAAGTTCTTCCAGCTTTTTCCTCACTGAGGCAAAATCCTGCCACAAGAGTGTTTTTTTCGAAGGATCACGCAAGACGTAAGCCGGATGGAAGGTTGGCAGGACGTGACAGCCGTTGGAGACGGTCCAATTTCCCCGGGCCTTGCTTATCCCCTCTTCCGCACCGGTGAAGTAGCGGTAGGCCGTCGCCCCCATGAGAAGGTAGACCGCCGGCCTTACGGTCTGCATCTGTTCCTTGAGAAGGGGCCGGCAAGCAACGGCTTCCTCACGTGTCGGCACCCGGTTGCCCGGTGGACGGCACTTGACGATATTGCAGATGTGGTAGTCTTCCTCCTTGAAGCCAAAGGCCTTCAGGAGAAGGTCCAGCAATTTTCCGGACCGGCCGACGAAGGGGATCCCCTGCCGGTCCTCATCGGCGCCGGGCCCTTCCCCCAGGATCATGAGGGGGGCTCTGATACCACCTCGCCAAATGACTACATTCTGCCTTGATTCAGCCAGGCCGCAGGATCGGCAATTCATGCATTTATCGACAAAGACCTGCCAGTTCTCCCTGGATTCCGGAAGCCTGTCAGTCATCTCTTCCGTCCAGTGGCTTCATGGTGGGGAATAAAAGGACATCCCGGATGGAGGCCTGGTCGGTCAGGAGCATGACCAGGCGGTCAACCCCGATTCCGAGTCCGCCCGTTGGAGGCAAACCGTATTCAAGCGCCTCAACAAAATCCTCATCCGGCAGTTGCGCCTCCTCATCGCCGGCCTCATGGCGGCGTTGCTGATCCTCGAAGCGGCGGCGCTGGTCGAAGGGGTCATTCAATTCTGAGTAGGCATTCCCATACTCCCGCCCGCTGATGAAGATCTCAAAACGCTCGGTCAGCCTTCCCCCCGTACCCGGTTTGATCTTGGTCAGAGGCGATATCTCAATCGGATAGTCGGTCAGGAAGGTCGGCTGAATCAACTTTTCCTCCGCATAGGCCTCAAAGCAGGCATTAAGGACCTCACCCCAGGTCATGCCCGCGGTGACCTCCTCGAGACCGTAATCAAGGGCCGCCTTTCTCGCCTCCGGATCACCCTTGATCGAGTCAAAATCCAGTCCCGTATGCTCGCGGACGGCCTCAATCATTGAGATCCTTCTGAAAGGTGGTTTCAAGGAAAGGGAAACACCCTGGTATTCGATTTCGTAGCCCCCACAAATATCAAGGCATAATTTGGAGAAGAGGGTCTCGGTCAAGGCCATCATGGTCTCGTAGTCACCATAGGCCTGATAGACTTCCAGCATGGTGAATTCGGGGTTATGTTTTGTACTCATCCCCTCATTCCTGAAGCTGCGTCCGATCTCGTAAACCCGCTCCAGACCACCTACAATGAGGCGTTTCAGATACAATTCCGGCGACACACGGAGAAAGAGGTCCAGGTCCAGGGCATTATGATGGGTGATGAAGGGTCTGGCCGAAGCGCCACCCGCAATGGTATTGAGCAGGGGTGTCTCAACTTCCAGGAAGCCATTTTTATCGAGCTCTTCCCGCATAAGCCGGATAATCCGGCTCCGTTTGATGAAGGTGTCCCTCACCTCGGGATTGACCATCAAGTCAAGATAACGTTTGCGATAACGGAGGTCCGTATCCCGAAGACCGTGGTATTTTTCAGGGAGAGGGCGAAGGGCTTTGGCCAGGAGGGTCCAGGAAGCGTTTCGGATGGATATCTCTCCCATCCGGGTCTTGAATACCTCACCCGTCACGGCCAGGTAATCGCCCAGATCCAGATCCTGCCAGCCGGCATAGGACTCCTGGCCCAGGTTGTCCAGACGGCTGAAGATTTGAATCGAGCCGGAGCGGTCCAGAAGATCGGCAAAGGAAACCTTGCCCATGCCGCGCTTGCCCATAAGACGGCCGGCAACCTTTACCTCCCTGCCCTCCAATTCTTCAAAATTGGCAATGATAGCCGCGGCCTGGTGGCTTACCTGACAGCTGGTCAGTAAATAAGGGCTCTCTCCCGCCTTTTCAAGTCTATCCAGCTTTTCGAGGCGAAAACGCATCTGCTCGGGAAGGGAATCAAGCTGTCTTCTTTCTTCCTTGTCCTGTGTCATTCCTCCGACCCTTTCGGTCTTGAAATCCGGGCGACTGTGTATTTCAAAATGCCTGTCGGCGTCTTGACTTCCACCGTATCTCCCTTTTTCTTGCCTAAAATAGCCTGACCGACGGGGGACTCACTGGAGAGCTTACCGATCATAATATCCTCTTCCTTGGCAGAGACAATCATATACTCCTGCTCGACTCCTGAGTCCTCATGTCGCAGAAGAACCCGGCCACCCAAGGTAACCCGGGTACGGCTGATCTCTTTTTCGTCGATTACTTTGGCGTTTTTCAGGATTTGCTCGATCTCCATGATTCTGAGATCATTGTCCGCATAAGCTTGTTTGGCATCGTCGAATTCCGAGTTTTCCGTGATGTCCCCGTGGCCGCGCGCCTCCTTCAGACGTTCGGCGATCTCAGCTGCGACCCGTGTCTTCCGATCCTCAAGCTCCTCTTGGTATTCACGGATTTTCCCATATGTCATTTCGTAGACTGCTTGCGTCATCTCTACTGCTAGCCTCTTTTCTTGTACTTCTAGCTCCTGTTCAAACCTGGCGGCGGAACAGGATGAATCAAATCATTATACCCATCCACAAAAATTTGTCACCTGCCAAGATCACTTTCCTTGTGGATGACATCGTGCGCGCCCCCTTCTACGATGCTGGTCGGCGATACAAGAACCAGCCTGGCCTTTTCCTGTAATTCGGACAGACTTACTGCCCCACAGGCACACATGGTGGCCTTGACCTTGGCCAGGGTCGTCTCGACATTGTCGGCCAGTTTACCGGCATAGGGTACGTAGGAGTCAACCCCCTCCTCGAAGATCATTTGACCCTCGCCCCCGTCCTCGTAGCGCTGCCAGTTGCGGGCGCGGTTGGATCCTTCCCCCCAGTATTCCTTGACATAGCTGCCATTGAAGAGAACACGACGGGTCGGACTTTCATCGAAACGGGCGAAATACCGGCCCAGCATGAGGAAGTCCGCACCCATGGCAAGCGCCAGGGTCATATGGTAGTCGTGGACAACCCCACCGTCGGAACAGATAGGGATATAGACCCCTGTCTCTTCGAACCAACGATCCCGTGCCTGCGCGACATCCATGAGGGCGGATGCCTGTCCCCGTCCGATGCCCTTTTGTTCCCGTGTGATACAGATCGAGCCTCCACCGATCCCTACCTTGATAAAGGAAGCACCGGCGGCGGCCAGGAAGCGGAAACCCTGCTCATCGACGACATTGCCGGCGCCAAGCGGCAGGTCAGGGCCATAATGTTCGCGGACGAATTCAATGGTGTCCCTTTGCCAATCCGAGAAGCCGTCCGATGAGTCGATGCACAGGACGTCACAGCCGGCCTCCAAAAGGGCCGGGACCCGCTCCCTGTAGTCATGGGTATTGATTCCCGCTCCCACCAGAAGGCGTTTTTGCGCGTCCAGCATCTCCCCCGGATTCTCCTTGTGCTGGTCATAGTCCTTGCGGAAGACCAGGGAGACCAGGTGGCCTCTTTCGTCCAGGATGGGGAGCTGGTTCAGTTTGTGCTCCCAGATAATGTCGTTGGCCTCGCTCAGGCTTATCCCCTCCCGGCCGTATACGATCGCCTCCCCGGGGGTCATGAAACTGCTGACCGGTGTATCGGGATCCAGGCGGGAGATACGGTAGTCGCGGCTGGTCACGATGCCGACCAGTTTGCCGTTGGAGCTGCCATCTTCCGTGATCGGCACGGTTGAATGGCCTGTACTTCGCTTCAGGCGGATGATGTCCGACAATTTATGGTCGGGGCGGAGATTGCTGTCACTCGGAACGAAACCGGCCTTGAACTTCTTGACACACCTTACCATGTCGCACTGCTCCTCGACTGGCTGTGAGCCGAAGATAAAGGAGAGGCCGCCCTGGCGGGCCAGGGCGATGGCCATACGGTCATCGGATACGGCCTGCATGATAGCGGAGACAAAGGGTATGGTCAGCTTGATCCGGCTATCCTCCCGTCCTTTTCCATACTTGACCAGGGGTGTTCTCAAGGATACGCGATCCGGGGTACAGGTGTGGGTCGTCCTGTTGGGTACCAGCAGGTACTCGCTGAAGGTACGTGACAATTCCGGTAAAAGTTCTGCCATCACGATTCTCCTTTCTTGTGGTCAATCGCTTTTTTGACAAAAGACAGAAAGAGGGGGTGGGGCCTGATGGGTCTCGACTTGAATTCTGGATGGTAGATGGTCCCGACGAAGAAGGGGTGGTCTGGCCATTCGACCGCCTCCACGTACCGCCCGTCGGGGGACATGCCGGAATACCGGAGGCCCGTGGCGGCCAGCACGCCTGAGTAGGCGGGGTTGAACTCCCTTCTGTGATGATGGCGTTCTGACACCTCGGGCAGGCCATAGATTTCCCCCAGGAGTGAGCCCTCCTCGATAAGGATGGGGGAGGCCCCACGTCGCATAGGTCGTTCACTGAAAGGCAGGGATGCCTCCTCCTTTCTCATGCTCTCCGTCAGTCCCGCGTAATAGAAGATATCCTGGCAATCCGTTCCGAACTCATCCGTATGAGCCTTTTCAATCCCTGCCACCTGCCTGGCTATATCGACAACTGCCATCTGCATGCCAAGGCCGATACCCAGGAAAGGTATCCCCCGCTCCCGGGCACTCCGGCTGGCATTGATCATGCCCTCCATACCCCGCGCGCCGAAGCCGCTGGGGATCACGATGGCATCGGCGGACGCCAGGCGGCGGTCGACCTCTTCCGGCGAGAGTCCCTCCAATTCCTCACTGGAAACCCAATCGATCACCGGTTCAACGCCCAGGTCAATGCCGGCATGATCCAAGGCCTCCACTACGCTGTAGTAGGCATCCTGAAGCTCCGTATACTTCCCTACCAGGGCAACTTCGAGCCTTTCCCGAGGCAGACGGGCCTTCCTCACCAGGCACTCCCAGTCTTCCAGATAGGGCTTCGGATGATCCAGTCCAAGCCGTTCGCAGACGACACGGGCGAAACCCTCCTTCTCAAAGATGAGGGGGAGTTCATAAACGGAATCACAGTCAACATTCTGGATTACGGAGTCCATACGGACATTGCAGAAGAGGGCCAGTTTCTCCCGGATGCTCTGGTCAAGGGGCTTCTCCGTTCGGCAGACCAGGATATCAGGCTGGATTCCAAAGGAGAGGAGCTTTTGCACACTGTGCTGGGTTGGCTTGGTCTTGATCTCACCCGGTTTTTTTACATAAGGCAACAAGGTCACATGAATAAAGAGGCAGTTCCCGCGACCTACCTCATAGCTGACCTGCCTGATGGCTTCAATGAAGGGCTGTCCCTCCATGTCGCCTATGGTTCCACCGATTTCGCAGATGACGACATCGATCTGATCCTCCTCGGCAACCTTATAGATATGTTCTTTTATCTCATTGATTATGTGGGGGACAACCTGGACCGTCCGTCCGAAATAACCGCCGGTCCGCTCGTGCTGGATGACATTGAGGTAGACGCGTCCCGAAGTTATATCACTTTCGCTGGTGAGGTCGACATCGGTAAAGCGTTCATAGTGGCCGATATCAAGGTCGGTTTCGGCCCCATCCTCCGTCACGAAGATTTCCCCGTGCTGGGTCGGGCTCATAAGCGCCGGGTCGACATTGATATAAGGATCAAATTTCTGGATGCGTACGCTAAGGCCTCTGGCGATCAGCAGCCGGCCGAGCGCCGCCGCCGTAATTCCCTTGCCAAGTCCCGACACCACGCCGCCTGTCACAAAAATATATCTGGTTGCCATCTTTTGTTCCCCGAAATCCCCAGTCAGCCGCCACCCGGACGGCGCCTTCCTGGCCCCGCACCCTTTTAGAATAAATTCATTGATTACTATATCACGAGCGCCTGGCGGACGCACATCCAGAGGACTAACCGACTGGCTGACTGACCGGCTCAGGCATTATTCTCCTGGACAACCAGATAAAGAGGCCGATTGCCACCAGCATGGCTCCAAAATCGGAGATGACGAAGGCAAACCAGACATAGTCGAGGTGCCAGGCGGCAAAGTAGCGGGCGATCGGCAGCATGAGCGCCAGTTGCCGGAATACGGAGATAAAGAGGCTGTAACTACCTCTGCCCAGCGCCTGAAAGGCATTGGACAGGACTATGGTTACCCCGGCGAAGACAAAGCAGGTTGAAATGCTCCTGAAGGCGGGCATCCCCATGATATACATCTCCTCCGTCGCGTTGAAGATACCCAGCAGCAGGCCAGGGATAAGCTGAAAGACGACCATGGAAACCGACATGATGCCCAGGACCAGAAAAAGTCCGTTTTTCAGGACAAGCTTCACACGGTCATAGCGCTCAGCCCCGTAGTTGTATGCCATGAGGGGCAACATCCCCTGTCCTACACCGAAGACGGGCATGAAGACGAAGGATTCCAGTTTCAGGTAGACGCCCAGGACGGTAATGGCAACCTCGGAAAAAGGCTTGATGATCATATTGAAGACCATACCAACAAAAGCGGTTACCGATTGCAAAACCAGGGAGGGCAGGCCAACCCGGTAGATTTCCGCCAGGATATGGCCGTTGACCCGGAAACCCTTGAGGCGGATCGACAGGACACTCTCCCGTCTGAGTAAGAGGTAGACGGCTATGGCTCCCGCGATCAGCTGGGCTAAAACAGTGGCGATAGCGGCGCCGCTCACACCCATGGCCGGCAAACCGAACCAGCCGAAAATAAAGACGGGGTCCAGGGCGATATTGATCAGGGCCCCCGCCAGCTGGATATACATGGCCCGGGTCATATTGCCTGTCGCCTGGAAGATCTTTTCGCAATGGATCTGCCAGAAGAGACCCAGCGAGGCGACCGTGACGATCCGCAGATAAGCCGTTCCATCCTGGAAGACCTCCGCGTGATTCGTAAACAAGCGCAGGATCATAGGCGAAGCAAAATAGCCGGCAATCAAAAAGATGGCCCAGTTGAAGAAGGAGAGGAGGAAACCATGGGTCGCCGCCAGACTAGCCCTCTCATAATCCTCCGAACCCAGACTGCGGGCCACGTAGGAATTGACGCCTATCGAAGTGCCGACGGCGAAAGATACCATGAGCATCTGGACAGGGGATATGATACTGACGGCCCGAAGGGCGGTCTCTGAAACCATACTCACGAAAAGGCTGTCCACAATATTGTAAAGGGACATGATCAGCATGGAGAAGACTGCAGGACCCGACATCCTCAATAAGAGAGGCAGGATGGGCGCTTCAACCATTCTTGTCGTTTTGTCTATTGGATTCTTGGCCACCCGTTTATTAAACCACAATTGCATTACAATGACATGAAGCTGTTAGGAAAGGGAGAACCTATGTGTGGACGCTATTACATCAATCCGGATGAGGCCTGGTTCCTCGAAATCGAAAAAAACCTGGAGGAAGAGATAGCGGGAACAAGTCCGCCCCCCAAGCTCAAAACAAAGGGCGAGCTCTTCCCCTCCGACCTTGTCCCCGCCCAAACGGGCCCAGGTCGCTACCTGACGATGAACTGGGGTTTCAAGGCCTACACGGGGCGGCTGATCATCAACGCCCGGAGTGAAACAGCCCTTGAAAAACCCATGTTCAGCCGGGCTATGCGCGATCACCGTTGCCTCCTCCCTGCCAGCGGCTACTACGAATGGGCAAACCTAGGCGGCAGGAAGGAAAGGTATGCCTTCTTCCTCCCCCAGAGCCCCCTCTTCCTGGCAGGCTGTTACCGTGAGGACAAGGCTAGTCCCTTCCCGAGTTTTGTCATCTTGACCCGGGAGGCCGCCCCGGGATTCAGTCATATCCATAATCGGATGCCGGTCATCATCCCCCAGGAACGGATAACTGACTGGCTCACAGACAACTGGTCCGCCATGGAGGATCCACTTCTGGACCTCCTCTACGAGAAGTCTTCCGGTCCCCCGCAAGCGCGAAACTGAACTGGAAATATCGCTACCGTTTATGTTAGACTGGTGCCCGGCCCGGCCGATGGTATAAGCATAGGGAGATGTACCGAAGTGGCCGTAACGGGGCGCTCTCGAAAAGCGTTTGTCGGGTGACCGACACGTGGGTTCGAATCCCACCATCTCCGCCAGTTAAAGACTCCGTTATGTGTTGATCCGTAACGGAGTCTTTTTGGTTTGACCTAAGCTTATATGGATATTTCGGATGCCCGTTTCATTGGCTCTTCTATAATGATTGTGGAACCCCAATATTGTGTCAAGAAAATTAATGGAAAGAGTTGATCATCATGAAATTTGAAAAAATTTGTGTGAAGGACCTGGTAGTAGAAAAAAGGCAAGATCCGAACTTTGATCGAGAGTATAGGAAGATTAAACAAGAATATAAGTTAATTGACAGAATCGTCAGCGAAAGAAAGGGCAAACCGTAATGGAAATGGCTGTCCACAATACAGCGTTCGTGGGCCCGAAGCCTATTTATCTTGACAGGGTCAGTTGACTGTACTATGATGCCTTACAACAATTGAATAAAGACCAAACAAAACCGTTGATGCGGAGATAAAGGTCTACCAGCAGTAACAGAGAGCGGGGAAGCTGGAAACCCGTACCAGGCAGTACATCAAATGGACCGCTGAGGGCGTGGTCAAAGAAAAGTATCGCTTTTTGAGTATTCCACGACGTGACGCATACGTTAGTTGCGGGGGATATGATGGTATCCCGATGAGAGCACGGCAGGCCGTGAACCAAGGTGGCACCGCGGATGATAACTCACCCGTCCTTGACTTAATAGAGTCGGGGGCGGGTTTTTTGATTTGCCTCCCAAGGAAAGCGTGAAGCGAGACTATCTGTCAGGAGGAGAAAAAATGAAGAAGGGACGCTTTGGGATTTACGGCGGGCAGTACATCCCTGAGGTGCTGATGAGCGAGATCAAAGCCCTGGAGGAGGCCTACCGCCAATATGGGGCGGATCCTGCCTTTCAATCGGAACTCAAGCAATTGCTCCGGGAGTATGTCGGCAGGCCCTCCCTGCTCTATTACGCGGAGAAAATGACCCGGGATCTGGGTGGCGCGAAGATCTACCTGAAACGTGAGGATCTGAACCACACCGGTGCCCACAAGATCAACAATGTGCTCGGCCAGGCTCTGCTGGCGAAAAAAATGGGTAAAAGACGCTTGATCGCCGAAACCGGCGCGGGCCAGCATGGGGTGGCGACGGCGACGGCCGCCGCCCTGCTCGACCTCGAATGTGAGGTCTTCATGGGCAGGGAGGACACGGAAAGGCAATCCCTGAACGTCTACCGCATGGAACTTCTGGGAGCCCGGGTCCAGGCGGTTGAATCAGGGACAAAAGTACTGAAGGACGCGGTCAACGAAACCCTGGGTGAATGGGCCAGGCGGACCGGAGACAGCTTCTATGTCCTGGGTTCAGTTGTGGGGCCACACCCCTACCCCACCATGGTCCGCGACTTCCAGAGTGTCATCGGACAGGAAGCCCGATCCCAGATCCTGGAGCGTGAAGGCCGCCTACCCACGGCCTTGGTCGCCTGCTGCGGCGGTGGGAGCAATGCCATGGGGCTCTTTTACGCCTTCATCCCGGATGAGACAGTCCGTTTGATCGCTTGCGAGGCCGCGGGACTTGGCCTGGAGACCGGCAGGCATGCCGCAAGCATTGCCCGGGGCCAGGCCGGCGTCTTTCATGGGATGAAATCCTATTTCTGCCAGGATGACTGCGGCCAGATAGCCCCCGTCTATTCAATATCCGCGGGACTTGATTATCCCGGCATCGGACCGGAACATGCCTGGCTCCATGACAGGGGACGGGCTGAATATTATCCGATTACAGACCGGGAAGCTGTCGAAGCCTTCGAATACCTGTCCCGTATGGAAGGCATAATCCCGGCGATTGAAAGCTCTCACGCCATCGCCCAGGTCCTGGCAATGGCACCAAGCCTGGCGAAAGACGACCTCATCATTGTCTGCCTGTCAGGCAGAGGTGACAAGGATGTCGCGGCTATCGCGCGTTACAGAGGGAGGAGCCTGCATGACTAGAATTGAAAAGGCATTCGCCAACGGAAAAGCACTGATTGTCCACCTTTTGGGCGGTGATCCCGACCTGGAAAAAACGGAAGATTACCTGAGACTCCTGCTCAAGGCCGGCGCCGACATGGTCATGATCGGGATCCCCTTCTCGGACCCCGCCGGGGAGAGCCGGCTGGTACAGGAGGCAAACGTCCGGGCTCTGGCTACAGGCACAAATGTGGACGGACTATTTTCCCTGGTCAGGCGGATCCGGGAAGAAAGCGAAAAAGCCCTCCTCTTCAGATCCTACCTGAATCCCCTCTTCCGCTACGGTTATGAAAATTTCTTCAAGGAAGCCAGGCTATCGGGTTTGGACGGGATAGTAATTCCCGATCTCCCCTTCGAAGAAAAAGAGGAGCTTCTGCAGCAGGCGCAAGACAAGGGCATTGTCCTGATCAGCCAGACCGCGCCCACCACCAGCCATCGGCTGGAACCCATTGTCCGGGAGGCCCAGGCTTTCGTCTATCAACTGATTCCGGAAGGTGACCAGACGGACGCCGGGCTGATTGCCCGGACAAGGAAGGCCACAAGTCTCCCCATCTTGGTCGGATGCGCGGGGAAAAACCTGGATCAGATCAAGCTCTTTGCATCGGAGGCGGACGGGGTCATCATCGAAGATGCCCTGGTCGAACTGATCGGCCGTTACGCTGACCGGGCCGACCGGCAGATCCTCCAGCTGACCTCGGCCACCAAAGCCTTAATCAAGGGCTGAACCTGGAAGATCCGGCCATTCATTGACTAAATGACAGGCAATGCGGATAATTGCCCCGTTTAAGTGTGCATATTAATGAATTTGAAAATCAACACTATGCAATATCTTCATAATTCGTTATGATCGAATTTAAATTCTAAACGAAGGAGGAACAGATCATGAAACGAGTGTTAAGCATTTTCGCCGTTTTACTGATTATTAGCTTGATGATCAGTATGACTGCCTGCAGCACCAAAGACGAACCGACCCAAACAAAAGAAGGGAGCGGCGAGTTTTATCGGATCGGCATTTCACAGTTGATCCAGCATGGCGCACTCGACGCAGCGACTCAGGGCTTCAAAGACGCCCTCACAGAAGAGCTGGGGGGCCGTGTTAGCTTTGACTATCAGAACGCCCAAGGCGATCCCAACACCTGCGCATCCATCGCCAACGGATTTGTAGCCTCCAAGGTTGACCTTATCATGGCCAACGCGACGGCGGCTCTGCAGGCGGCTGCAACGGCGACAGCGGATATTCCTGTTCTGGGGACCTCCATAACGGAATACGGCGTCGCCTTAGGTATTGAGGACTTCACAGGTCTGGTCGGCAACAATGTTTCCGGCACATCCGACCTGGCCCCGCTCGATCAGCAGGCGCAGATGGTCAAGAGCCTTTTCCCCGACGCCCAAAATGTGGGCCTGATTTACTGTTCAGGGGAAGCCAACTCCCTCTACCAGGTCAACACCATTGGGAAGCTCTTGGAAGAGCTCGGCTACAGCACCACCCTGTATCCCTTCACCGACTCCAATGATCTGGCAAGTATCACGACGACCGCCTCCAAGGAGGTCGACCTGATCTACGTGCCAACCGACAACACGGTCGCTTCCAACACCGGAATCATCGACAATATCTGTCGGCCGGCCCGGATCCCTGTCCTGGCGGGTGAGAAGGATACCTGTGCAGGATGCGGTGTCGCGACCCTGTCCATTGATTACTATGACCTCGGCTTCGCGACCGGCAAGATGGCAGTCAAAGTACTGACCGGCCAGTCCGAAATCTCAGAAATGCCCATAGAGTACGCACCAAACTTTACCAAGATGTATAATCCGGAGATCTGTGAAGCGCTCGGCTTGACCATGCCTGGCGACTACGAACCCATTACGGACTAATACAATATTGGAGCGTACCCATGCCTCTTAGCATTCCAAATCTATTGGGCCAATTGCCGGGCGCGCTCGCCCAGGGTTTAATCTGGGGCGTCCTGGCAATTGGCATATACCTCACTTACCGAATCCTTGATATGGCGGACCTGACGGTGGACGGCTCCTTTTGTACAGGAGGGGCTGTCTTCGTCATCCTCCTGATAAATGGCAGCAACTTATGGCTGGCCCTCGCCTGCTCGCTACTTGCGGGCATGCTGGCAGGATTTGTAACCGGTATCTTCCACGTCTTCTTTGGCATCTCAGCCATCCTGGCGGGCATTTTGACCCAGCTGGGACTCTGGGCGGTCAATCTTCTGATCATGGGTAAACCCAACCTGTCGGTCAGCGTGGATAATTACAAGCTCTTTGTATCCCTGCGTTATCTCCAGGAAGTGATCAAGGGAGAGCGAGCTTTTTACGTCTCTCCCCTCTTTCGGGTCAGCCTCTTCATCCTCTTGCTCATTGCGGCCCTCTATTGGTTTTTCGGGACCGAATTCGGCACCGGCATACGGGCAACCGGCTCCAACCTCAATATGGCCAAGGCCCAGGGGATCAACACCAACCTGGCCAAGGTCTTCGGCCTCATGCTCTCAAATGGCCTGGTGGCCCTCTCAGGGGCACTACTGACACAGTACCAGGGCTTTGCTGACATCAATATGGGCCGGGGGGCGATCATCATCGGACTGGCCGCGGTCATCATTGGCGAGGCCCTCTTTGGCAGGATATTCCGTAACTTCGCCTTCCGCCTCTTCAGCTCCGTGATTGGCTCCATCATCTATTTTGTGGTGATCCAGACCGTCTTGTGGTTGCGGCTGGACCCCAACTACCTGAAGCTCCTGACCGCCGTCGTAGTCGCTGTTTTCCTGGCCATCCCTCATTGGCGAAGCAAGCTACCTTCCTTTGAAATCAGACGAAAGGGAGGCAAGGGTCATGCTTAAGATCGACAGTATCTGCAAAACTTTCAACCGTGATACGGTAAATGAAAAGAAGGCCTTGATCTCCCTTTCACTTTCCCTCAAGGACGGTGATTTTGTCACCGTAATCGGCGGAAATGGATCCGGCAAGTCGACCATGCTGAACGCGGTTGCAGGGGTACTTCCAGTTGATTCCGGTCAGATCCACCTCGATGAGATCGACGTTACCCGCTTGCCTGAATACAAAAGGGCTCCCTTCATAGGCCGGGTTTTCCAAGACCCTATGATGGGTACGGCGGCCAGTATGGCCATCGAGGAAAACCTGGCACTGGCCTATCGCCGTGGCCAGCGTCGGGGCCTCCGCTGGGGGATCACCAAGGCGGAACGGGAGCTCTACCGCGAACAGTTGAAGCGTCTGGCCCTGGGCCTGGAAAAAAGGCTTTCCGTCAAGGCGGGCCTTCTTTCAGGCGGCCAAAGACAGGCACTCACCCTCTTGATGGCAACCTTGAAAAGGCCCAAGCTCCTCCTTCTGGACGAACACACGGCCGCCCTGGATCCCAAGACGGCGAGAATCGTCCTGGACATTACAAAACAAATCATTGAGCGCGACGGACTTACCACCCTCATGGTCACACACAATATGAAGGACGCCATCGCCCTGGGCAACCGGCTGGTCATGTTTTACGAGGGCCGGATCGTCGTCGATGTGGAAGGCGAAGAGAAACAGAAACTGACCGTCGAGAAGCTCCTCGGGATGTTTGATACCGCGAGCGGTTTTGGAGGGATTGAGGATAAGCTCCTCTTGCCTTGATTTTTACTCCCTGATCCTAGGCGGGCAGGAAGGGCCTCTTCTCACGGATCAGGGGGTAAAAATCCTTCATATAGCGGTACATCTTCATAGGGTACTCGCCAAGTTCAAGGCCCAGCTCCTGCTTGAAGGAGCCCCACATAGACCAGAGGAAGCCCCCCAGGGCAACATAGAGGTAGAGGCGCAAGGTCTCTTCCGCCTGTGGTTCCCGGCCCAGGTAGTATTTGAGTGACAGGTCGATCCGTCCCCTGTCAAATTCCGAGAAGATTGCGTACATGGAGACATCCATAATGGGGTCGGCCAGGCCGCTGTACTCCCAGTCGATCAGCCTTACACCCCCGTGTTTCAAGAAAAGGACATTGGCATAGAGATAGTCTCCGTGGCAGAGAACTTCCTCAATATTCAGCCGGTCCTTGAGATCCAGCAAGCCCAGGGCCTTCTCCCTCACCTGCTCGTAATCACGAAAACGCATGGCCCCTATTTCCTGGACCAGGCCTTCGTAATAATCGATCTTGCCCCGGATATCAAAGCGGAAGTCAACCTTGAGTTTTCTTTCATGGACCCGCCTGATCATCTCCATACTGACCCGGAGATCCTGATCGGAAAAGGGGTCGGCTACACGGGCCCCGTCATAGTAGCGGGTGATCCGGACACCGGATTCAGGGTCGAAGCTGACCACCTCATCTGTCACGATCAGAGGCTCCAATAGATCGTAGGTCGCCTTTTCATCAGCCCTGTTGATCAGCTTGTCCGTGCCTTCACCCGGCTGGCGGAAGACGTATTCCTCCCCGGCAATGCTGAATTTGAAGGACTGGTTGGTCAGGCCCTCCTTCATGGGTTCGATCTTCTGGATCGCGCCCTGGGAAACCTGGTGCTGTGAGGCGATATACTCCATGATTTTGTTTTTTGTATTATTCAGGTAACTCTTGTCGAAAGCGCGCAACTCTTCCAGGTTCTCGAATTCGTAGACATTGCCCGTCTGGACATTGGCCTTCATGGGAAGATCCTCCAGATGGTCCTTCAGGATATTCTCCCAGTAGTAGTCTGCGGCATAGCTCTTGCCATAGGTGGCCTCCAGGAGGGGCCTGAAGCGGGCCGAAAAATTTCTGTCGAAATAGGCGGGCCCCACTATGGCCAGGCTGTCCCGGCCGCCGATACGGATTGACTTGATCAGGCCCGAAGCCGTCGTCTCCACACACCATTCATCCGTTTCTCCCTCAAAGTAGAGACAGGAGTACCAGGAGGAAGTTTCATAGAGCTTGAACATATTACTTTTCATCCAATTGTCCGCCACCAGGACATAGGAGTTGTCTAGATAGTCCGCTACCTGGTAAAGGCTGGCATAATTGTTGGCCGTCGCGTAATCGGGATTGTAAATCAGCCGGACCCCGTATTTATCTATCAGATAGTCGAAGGCCTCCTTCAAGTAACCGACAACCACCAGGATTTCCTCAATCCCAACTTCCAGGAGCTGTTCTATCTGACGTTCCAGCATGGGCTTCCCCTTCACCTTCAAAAGGCCCTTGGGAGTCTCGTAGGTCAATGGGACACAGCGGGATCCAAAGCCGGCCGCCAGGACAATCGCGTTCTTCACACGATAGGTTTCCAGATAGGAACGGCCGGCCTTGGTTACCGACAAGCCGGTGCCATCCGCCTCCAGCCAGCCTTCCCCCTTGGCGTATTGGATGGCCCGGTTGACCGTCCCCAGGGAAAGGAGGCAGCGACGGGCTAACTCACGCTGTGAAAGCCTCTTGTCGGAAAGAAGTTCGCGCAGGACAGGAACAAGATTGTCGGATTTCATAGAGCTCACCCCTACATGTAATGCGTTCAATATAACATATTTATACATGGGGGTGGAACAGGCTTTCGGACAGAGGGCCCCCCTCTGTGATAAGATCTTTCTATCTATCCTGACATTTTCCCTGTCGGCAAAGAGGAGTGACGGACCGGATGAGTGTTATCAATACCCTGCTGGGTATTCCCTTGGGATACTTGATGTATCTATGTTATCAGCTGACTCAGAACTATGGGCTTGCCATCATCGTCTTCACCCTGTTGACAAAAATTCTTTTATTCCCACTCTCTTTGAGTTCGCAGAAAAACGCGGTCGCCCTCTTCCGGATCAAGCCGGCTCTTGAGGATATCCGGCTTCGCTATACAGGAAGTAGCGCCGCTTTGATGGAGGAGCAGAAAGCGCTTTACAAGCAGGAGGGCTACAGCACTCTGAAGGGCCTCCTCCCTCTTCTTGTCCAAATCCCCGTCATCCTGGGCCTGATCCAGGTAATCTACAACCCCCTCCAGCATCTGCTCCATCTCAAGGGGGAAAGCATCTTCCTACTCTTGGAAAAAACGGCCAGCCTCCTCAATGAACCCTTGGCGGGTTTGGGCGCGGGCGGGCAATTGAAGGTCCTGGAGATGGTCCAGGCCAGGCCTGAAGCCTACCTTGGCCTGCAAGGCGTCGAGGCCATCCTGGACATGGATACCATGTTTTTGGGCATCAACCTCACCCATATTCCGGATTTGAGCTCAATCACCCTCCTCTATCCCCTTCTGTCAGGCCTCAGCGCGCTCGCCCTGGCCCTTTACCAGAATCGCGCCTACATCCTGCAAAGGGATCAGGGTCCAATAAAAAAAGTAGCAATGACCCTCTTTCTGGTCGCCTTTTCTGGGTTCTTTGCCTATCTACTCCCTACCGGTGTCGGCCTTTATTGGATTACAGGGAATCTGCTCTCCATCCTGGTCCTGGCCGCCTGCAATCTCATCTATGACCCCAAAAAACATGGGGGGGATATCAAAAGGGAAAGTAAGCCGAGGCCGGACAAGGAGGAAAGGGCCAGGCTCCGCCTTCTGGAGAAGGAGAAGCGTCAAAGGCAGAAGATGGATCGGAGACGCTTTGCCGGCCGCAGCGATAAAAGATTGGTTTTCTATTCCGAAGCTGGCGGTTACTACAAGTATTTTGAGGGCTTCATCCATTACGTCCTCCAACACTCGGACCTTGTCGTCCATTATGTCACCAGCGACTATAATGACAGGATCCTCAAGCTGGATTCGCCGGGGATTGAAAGCTACTACATCGGCCCCCTGGCCCTGATCCAGTTTATGATGACCCTGGATGCCGACATGGCCGTTATGACGACACCTGATCTTGAGACCTACCACATCAAGCGGTCACTTGTGAAAAAAGATGTCGAGTATGTCTATCTGGACCATGGCATGACCAGCTTCCAGCTTATGCTGAAAAAAGGGGCCCTCGACCACTTCGACACCATCTTCTGCTACGGACCCAACCATATCCGTGAGGTCCGTGAAACAGAGGAAGTCTACGGGCTTCCCCCCAAGAGGCTTGTCAAGACCGGCTACCCCCTCCTTGATACCATGCTCGACAAGGCCCGGGAGTTGGGGGACAGGGTCAATGATCCCCCTGTAATCCTGATCGCCCCCTCCTGGCAGAAGGACAATATCCTGGACTACTGCCTGGATGAGACCCTGGCCCCCCTCCTGCGGACGGGTTACCGGGTGATCTTACGCCCCCATCCCGAATACGTCAAACGCTTCCCTTCCAAATTGGAGGCCATGCGGGAAAACTACCGGGACAGACTGGGGGATGGTTTTGAGATTCAAGATGATTTCTCCTCAAGTGAAACTGTCTATACCTCTGATCTGGTCATAACCGACTGGTCCTCGATTGCCCAGGAATTCTCCTACGCGACCAAGAGACCTTCGCTTTTTATCAACACGCCCATGAAAATTATGAATCCCGAATACGAAAGGATTCCATCCATCCCGCTTGATATCTCCCTGCGCCAGGAGATCGGCCTTTCCGTTGATGTAGACCAGCTGGCTGACCTTCCTGCCCTGATCGAAGCTTTGTTTGCCGAACGCGGGCAGTACGCCGACCGGATTGCCCGCGTCGTAGCCGAGAATATCTACGATCTGGGGGAGGGTGCCAGGGGGGGCGGCAGCTATATCGTCAACCAGTTGACCAAAAGGAATGATGTCCCGGAAGAAGAGGTTCTGGAGGATCAGCCCCTTCTGACCTCCTTGGAGGAGCGGCTCCAGCTCGTCGCCGCAAAAGATTCTCTTGAAAGTGAGGCCCTGCGAAAGTTTCTGAATGACCCCTTGAAGGAAGACGATATCGCAAGGACCAAGGGGGAGCTCCTCATTCAACTCCTGGATCAAGTGGAGGAGCTGACCCGGGGCGAGGGGGGTGACCCCTTATGAAAAAATTCCTGAAAGCCTCCCTCTTCTCCCTGGCCCTCTTTTTCGCATTCAGCCGGCCCGTCCATGCCTATATTGATCCGGCCACGACCAGCTACCTTATCCAGCTGATCTCCGCCCTGGTCATCACCCTGGGGGTAACGGCCGGTGTGTTTTTCAGCCGTATCCGTATGTTTTTCCTGAACAGCCGTGTCAAGTGGGCGGAATGGAGGATCAAACTCTTTTCCAAGGAAGCCCGGGGCCGGCGGCCGGCAAAGGCTGGGGAGCCCCTTGCCCACATGCCCGAAAAACCCCTGGCCCGCTGGCGCTACCTCTGGGAAGACGAAAGATCCTATCCCAGCCGTTTCCTCCTGGCCGCAAGCCCTGCCTTCTGCCTCTTCTTCACGGTCACCCTCTTCGGCGTCTTTGATCTTTATGTAAGAAACCAGAAGTCCTTTGCCTTTCCCCTGTCCCCCCTAGTCCCCACCCTCCTTATCATTGCTTTGCTGGGGACAGTCCTGCTCGCTGCCTTCCTGTCCCTCCTTCACGGCCGGCTTTTCGACGGCCTGGTCTCCCTCCTTTTCGGATTCGCGCTGGCCGTCAACATCCAGGGAAACTTCCTGAACCCCTCCCTGGGAGAATTGACAGGTGACGCGATCCCCTGGGAAACCTATCAGGGGGAGGCCCTGCTCAATCTCCTGGTCTGGGGGATCCTCCTGAGCCTCCCTCTCTTGATCCGCTACTTGGGGAAAAAGGCCTGGCGGCATCTGGTCCGCCTGGTCCCCGCCCTTCTCGTCGCGACACAGATAGTCGCCATGATCGCGCTCGGTGTCTCCTGGGCCGACCCGGCCACACGGCACAGCGACCGCTACCTGTCCTCCGAGGGTATCTACCAGGTGGCGGGCAAGAACAATATCCTGATTTTTGTCCTGGACCGGCTCGACAACCGCTATATCGAAGACATAGGCCGGGACGAACCCTCCTTCTTCGAACCCCTCGACGGCTTCACCCGCTTTACCAATAATGTCACCCTCTACAGCCAGACCTTCCCCTCCGTCACCAATATGCTGACAGGCGAAAGGCATTATTTTGAGGAAAACTACGCTGACTATATGACCCGGGCCTGGAAGACGAGCGACTTCATTCCCGGCCTCCGGGAAGCAGGCTTTGGCTGCCGCCTCTACATGGAGCGGGGCTATACCTACAGTGATGCCGCTGATCTTCTTGACATCGCCGACAATGTCGTGACCGGGACCATCCAGTTTGACAAGAGGGAGGCCGCAGGAAAATTCATAGGCCTCAGCGCCTTCCGCTACCTGCCTCTTGCCGTAAAACCCTTCTTCTGGACCTCAACGGACGCCTTTGGCAGACTGATCGATGTCAATCTCGATCCGCCGCCCTACTTCACCCATGACCCCTACTTCTATCAGGGACTCTTGGCGGAGGGACTTAGGGTGACCGATGAAGACAAGGCTTTCGTCTATATCCATCTGAATGGCTCCCATCCCCCCTACAGCATGGATGAATCCGCGCTTGAAACCGAGCCCGGCCAGTCATCCTGCCGGAGGCAGACCAAGGGAAGTTTCCATATTGTCTATAGCTACCTGGACCGCCTGAAGGCGCTCGGCCTCTACGAGCAGTCAACCATTATAATCACGGGGGATCACGGCGCCAGAAGCAGTGATACCCGGGATCCCGAGTCCGCCATGGCAGTCGGTCTCTTTGTGAAAGCGGCGGGGGAAGCCGGCCAGGCCCTGAAATACAGTGAGGCCCCCGTCTCCACCGATAATCTGCGGGCCACGGTCTATCAGGCCGCGGGACTTGATTACACCTCTTACGGATCCAGCTATTTCGATTTGTCACCGGAGGAGTTCGTCCTCCGCTACGTCTTCCACAGACTCTACCCGAGTGAAGGCGAACCGGAGCGGCTCCTGACATTCGAGATCCTGGGTGACGCCAATGATTTTGACAACTGGACCTTGGTCAAGGAGGAGGAGATCGAGCGGTGATCTTCCACGCCTTGTCGTAGAGTACAGTCCTTATTTATTGACCCGGTTTTCGGAAGCGGTCGAAGAAATCCTGGGATAAAAGGGGGTTGGCGGACACACCTGAGACCATCTCGTTGTAACGCGCCGTAATGGCCTCGGCGAGGGGGAGATCAGGGAAAAGCGCGTACTCCAGATAGAATTCACTCAGATCCAGCTTTGAATCATAGATCTCACCTGCGATATCTGAAATGAAGTGCCTGCTGTTGGGCAAGGCTATCCCCGAAATCAGCGGAACCCGGCTCCAGAGGACACGGCCTGGACCAAGTGGAATAGCCGGCAAGGGCCTGACCGTCCTGCGGCTCATCCTCCGTTCATTGTCACGGACAAAACGGATATCCTCCAGGATCATGCAAAGGTCGGCCAGGGCATCGGAAACAGAAGCCCTCGGATAGGTATATTGGAGCGTCAGCCAACCACATAAATACAAGTAATGAGAGGCCCTGAGACGAATCAAGTTTTGGATTTGGGCCGTTTCCTCGCGACGTTTCAAGGTTGAAAGCGTTGTGAAAAGCAGGGCCAGGTCCCGGGGACCCAAGCTGTCAGCAAATTTCTGAAGCTCCCTTCTCGTCCTGACCCCCCTCAACTGGGAAAGGAGCCAGGTCGAATGGGAGGCTTCCTGGCTGAAAATCAATTCAACCGGCAAGGGGTGCTTGTCGCGGCAGCCCTCCAAGGCCTCTCCCAGGCTCTTGTAGACCAGGGGGATCTCTCGGCGGGGCGGAAGGGCCCGTTTGGCAGGCTTCTGACGAAGGGGCGGGACGGCCGGTGTTTTTTCCGGGGATACAGGTAGATCAAGCTTGCGGGGGCGAAGCTCAGGGATTACTGCCGGATCCAACCGGCTTGTATCTTCTTCCGCTGATTTGGGCAAGTTGAGGGTGACGGGTCTGATTGAACCGCCCCTCTGGCTCCTATCCCTTTTGGGGACCGGCCCCTGGTCCTGCTTGCTCTTCCCATCCATGCCTAATTGTCGCCCGCTCCCCGGATGGCCTGGGGCAGAACGTCAATGGCGTCGCGGATTTCCGCCGTCGTAAAGGTCAGGCGCTCAACCACCTCGGCCAGACTGACATCGTACTCTTCCAGGGTCCTGCTGACGAAACTGGCTGATTCCTTGGTGAAATTGGTCGTATTATCGCTGATTTGCCGGCCCAGATCCTCAAGGATGCTGAGTTGTTCATCGAGGCGCTCCATCAGGATGGCCGCGTTCTTGTTATGGGATGCCGACATCTTTACAGAAGCCTCGATTGCCTTCGAACTCTCGGTGATCCCTTGGCCAATCTTTTCGGAATAAATCCGCAGCTGTTCAGTCATTTCCTTGATATGGGAGGCCAGGTCAGTCTCTTCATCGGCGTAGAGGGCCGTCATTTTCCCGGTACTCTCTGCCAGTATCTCCAGACTGTCACTGATGGAGGCCATTTCGTCAGCAATATCATTTTTTGCCAGGGCCATCAAGCGGAGCGCCTCGCGGACATCCTCGTTGATCTCCTTGCTCTCATCCCTTGTCCTTGCCATGGAGGCAGTAGCCTCTTCCATCATATCGGAGCTGTGAGCCGCGACCTGATGAAGGATCTGCAGCTTATCGGGCAGGGGCGCCAGGTGCTGGGACAGGGCCTGCGCGACGGAATCGGAAAAAGAGTCAGCAAGGTCAGCCATACCCTGCTCCTGCTTCTCGGCAAGGGAGCGGGCAAGTTCAGTCAGGGCATAATTGGAGTCCTTCAGGGGCGGCGCCACCTCTTCTTTCATAATCTCCCTGACGCTTGTCTTAATTCCTTCCGCAAATTCTCCCGCGGCCAACTCGTCGGCCAGTCTCGAGAATTCGACCACTTCGCTCCTTATTCTTTCCCCATAGCCAATCATCTCACTCACCAGGACGGCAACACCTGTCGAGTCCATGAAAACAGGCGCCTTGGCCGCCAATACGACACAGAGCCTATTCTTCTCTTCTTCCAGGACGAGAGCCGATTTGTAGGTGTGCCAGAGGGTAACCAGGGCGCAGACCAGGGCCAGGAGGAGAAGGGAGAGGGAGACAGGCAGGGCGAGGGTGGTCAAACCGGCCGCAAAGGGAAGGAGGAGGGCCAAAACAAAGCCGCCTGCCCCCAAGGAGAAGCATATCAGGGAGGAAAGCCTCCCGCTCTCTTTCATTTGCTGGGAGGGGAAGAGTCCGAGTGAGGCCAGGACAGGCCCCGGGTCGGGCAGGAAACGCCCCTGGAAATGCAGCTGGCTGATACTTGCAAGCCTTTCACCAAAGGCCTGCAGTTCAGGCCGGTCCGACAAGGAAAAGAGGGCCGTCACGGAATCAGTATCCCTGCTCCCTGCCCTGTCCAGGAGGGCCAGGCCATCCTCGGTCAGGAGTCGGGCCTGGTCAAGCTGCCGGCGGTTCTTCAAAAGGACAAGCGTCATAAAGACCACAAGAGCAGTGGCCAAGACGGCAGAAAAGGCCACAATCACAATCAAGATCATATCTGGGTTCAGCATTTTTTACCTCATATCCCCATTCCATCCCCGCGCCAGGGCCAGGTTGATTAATTCCCTCAAGAGTTGCGCGTCGCCATAACCGGCGGCGCGGAAGAGTCTCGGATACATACTGATACTGACAAATCCCGGCATGGTATTAATCTCATTCAAGAGAATCCGGCCATCCTCCGAGAGGAAGAAATCAATCCGGGCCAGGCCATAGCATTCAAGCGCCCCCCAGGCATCCACCGCGATTTTTCGCAAGGCAGCCTCCTCCCCATCCGTCAGTTCCGCCGGTATGATCAACTGTGAAGCCGAATGCTCCTCATACTTGGAATCATAATCATAGAAATCACGGTCGGGAATGATCTCGCCTATAGGGGAGAGAACCGGTTCCCCATAGCCGCCAAGGGCGGCAATCTCCAGCTCTCTGCCCCGGACCGCCTCTTCAATGATTACCTTCCGGTCATGGACCAGGGCCCGGTCAATGGCAGCCGGCAGATCCTGCTGCTCGAGTACCCGGCTGATCCCCAGTGAGGAACCCGCCCGGGCCGGCTTGACAAATAAGGGATAGGTGAAGCCCTTGACCAGGTCAGGGAGGATCCGTGAGCCGTCCTTGAGCCAGGAATCGCGGTCCAGGGACTGCCAGGGCGTGTGCGGAATTCCTTTATAGTCGAAGATGGTATTGGCGAAGACCTTGTCCATGGCCAGGGCGCAGGAAGTCATTCCGCAGCCGACAAAAGGAATGCCAGCCATTTCCAACATCCCTTGGATGGTGCCATCCTCTCCATATCTTCCATGAAGGACGGGGAAGACGCAATCAACGGAATGGCTTACCGTCTGCCCCTGCCGCCTGGTAAAGAGAAAATGCCTGCCCGTGTCGGGCAGGAGGGTGGCGGGACTTACCGGGCCTTCTTCCAGCCAGTTACCCTCCCGCATGGCGGAGACGGGACCCCCGTAGGCGTACCAGCTGCCCTCTCTGGTAATGCCGACGGGCAGGATCCTGTATTCCGGGCACTGGCCCAGTGTTTCGATGATATAGGCGGCCGAAGACCGCGAGACATCATGTTCTCCCGATTTCCCACCGAACAGAACGACAATATTAAGTTCAGACGCCATCGGAATCTCCCAGGCTCTTCTTGTTTCTTGTGATGTTGACCAGGATATCTGTCAGATGATTCTCCAGATTGGTCATCATCTCGTGAGCGTAATCAATGGCAGCGGCCCTGATTTCAGAGCCTTGACGGGTCGCGTCGTCGATCATGACGGATGCGTTGTTAAGCGCCTGCTGGGTCACTTCGTGCTCATCGATCATACGGGCCATCTGCGCTTCGGCGTCCCGCATTATCGTGTCCGCCTCCCGCCTCGCCTGACTGATCAATTGGCGATTTTGCTGGAGTACCCATTTGGCCCGCTCAAATTCCTCGGGCAGGCCCTCACGGATCATCCTGACCAGGAAGAGCATCTCCTCTCTCTCGACCACACACTTGTCCGAGAAGGGAAGATTCTTCGCGTCCATCAATTCAGCCTCCAGGCGGTCGAGCAAGGTCTCCACGCTCCTGTCATCACGCGGCCGGGCCGGTCTGCGCGGCTCTTCCCTCTCATTGGAACGCCTGCCCTGATAGTCATTCATTGGTCTCACCTCCCCGTGATTCTCCTGCATAGGATTTCACGATATCCTCTTCAATCAGCCCGGGAACAAATCCAGTGATGTCTCCCCCCAGCTTGGCAATCTCACGAACAGCCGACGATGACACATGCCTCAGTTCGGACCAGGCCGGCAGAAAAAGGGTCTCGATCCCCTGGCCAATCCGACGGTTGATTTCAGCCATGGTCTGTTCCTCCTCGAATTGGGAGGGATCCCGGATACCGCGGATAACGGTCCCGATATTGTTTTCCCGGCAAAATTCGACCAGAAGTCCGTCGAAAGCGACGACGGTTACAAGGGGAAGATCCGCCAAGGCTTTCCTTATCAGGCAGACCCTGTCTTCCCGCTTCATAACCGGCCTCTTGCTGTAGTTGTCAAAAACGGCCACCACCAGTTCATCACATAGGCCTGCCGCCCGCCGCACAATACTGAGGTGACCCGCCGTAAAGGGGTCGAAAGTCCCCGGAAATACCATAGGGTTTCTCCCCTTGAGATCAAAATTCCTGGTCATTCTATAATCCTGTCCCTGGGCGGTTCCTTCCCGCTGAATCCGGCTTTAAACTGGTAAAAGGATAGCACGCCGCTACCGTACTGACAACTGCGGACAAGTGTCAGCGCCGTGTCTGGCAAGCCTTCCAGCCCATCAGTCTTGTCAGACTCCAGAATGATCATCCCGTCAGGCAGGAGGAGGGGAAGGAGCAAGTCTTCCATTGCCTTCCAGATACCGGCCGACCTGCGCCAGGGTGGGTCGACATAGATGATGTCAAAGCTCTCACCGGCCCTTTTCAGCTGCTTGAGCCGACCCCTGTAATCACCCGCCAGCAAGCGGGCTCCCTTGCTTAAACCGGTCTTTTGGATGTTGGTCTTAATTGCCTTGAGCGCCAGCCGGTCCCTCTCAATCAAGACGGCCTCAGCGGCACCGCGCGAGAGGGCCTCCAAGGCGATCTGGCCAGAACCGGCAAAGAGATCCAGGAGGCGGGCGCCTTCGACCCGGCTCCCCAGGAGGGAGAAAAGCGCCTCCTTTGTCCGGCCTGAAGTCGGCCGGCAGGCTGATCCCGCGGGGGTGACAAGTTTTGTCCCCTTGGCTTTCCCTGTGATGATCCTGGGCACAAGTTCCCCCTTATAAGCCTGGTCGTGACAGGCGATCACCGTAGCGCGACCGGAAGGCTTCCAGGATCCTGCTGTTTTCCGGCTTCTTCAGATCGGGATCATCCCTGAAAATGCTTTCGGAGGCGGCGGCTGCTTCCTTCAGGAGTTGGCTATCCTCATAGAGATTCGCGATCTTGAAGTCGGGAAGACCATGTTGTTGCATACCGAACAAGTCACCCGGCCCCCTCAGTTTCAGGTCCTCCTCCGCAATGGCAAAACCGCTGTGGTTTTTGCAAAGCGCCCTCAGCCGCCGCTTGATCAGGGGATCCTCGCTGTCGCTTACCAGGACACAGTAGGATTGAAGCTGTGACCGGCCGACCCGACCCCGCAATTGATGGAGCTGTGACAGACCAAACCGTTCCGCGTTCTCGACCAGGAGCAGGGTTGCCTCCGGTTGGTCTATCCCGACCTCAATGACGGTTGTCGACACCAGGATATCGATTTCCCCGCGGCCAAAGGCAGCCATGACCTCGGCCTTTTCCTTCGCTTTCAGGCGACCGTGCAGGAGAGCGACCCGCCTGTCACTGAAGACCTGTCCTGACAGTCTTTCGTAGATGGCCTCCGCCGATTGAAGATCCAGCCCCTCGGCCTCCTCAATGGTGGGACAGACCACATAAACCTTCCCCCCCTTTTCCACCTCTCCCCTGATCATGCGATCGATGCGCGGCCTGTCCTTTTCAGTCGCTGTATAGGTCTTGACGGGCAGGCGGCCTTGAGGCATATCCCTTATCTCCGATATGTCAAGGTCCCCGTACAGAATCATGGCCAGGGTCCTGGGAATGGGGGTGGCCGACATAACCAAAACGTGGGGATGCAGATCCCCCCTCCCCGTCAAGCTAAGACGCTGCCTGACACCGAAGCGATGCTGCTCATCCGTCACACAGCAAGCCAGTTTCGAGAAGACGACATCCTGCTCAAGTATGGCGTGGGTCCCGATCAGGATGTCGATGGTCCCGTCGGCCAATCCCTGGAGCAAAAGCCGTCGTTTGGAGGGGGGCACGGCCCCCGTGAGCAAGGCGATCTCAAGGCCGCTCCCCTCCAGCAGGTCCGCGACTGTCCGGGCATGCTGGTCCGCCAGAATCGTTGTCGGCGCCAGGAGCACCGACTGATAGCCCTCCCAGCAGGCCACAGCCATGGCGGCGGCGGCCACGACCGTCTTGCCCGAACCGACATCACCTTGTATGAGGCGGTTGGCCGGTTTCTGCCTGCGGTAGTCATCCAGGATGGCTTCCACAGTCGATCGCTGGGAGGGGGTCAAATCGTAAGGCAGTCCGACAAGCAGCTGGTCCAGCTTTTCTCCTGTCTCTTTTTCCACCCTCATGGCCGGTCCCTTTACCTTCTGCCGGCCAGCTTTCAGGGCGCGAAGCCCCGCCAGGACTAAAAAGAGTTCCTCAAAGGCCAGGCGTCGCCGGGCCAAGTCCACCTCATGGAGGTCAGCGGGGAAATGAATGCGCCGGATGGAAAAATCGGCCGTGGCCAACTTCCCCTCCCGGCGGATGGCGGCCGGCAAGGTCTCTTCAAAGTGGAGGCCCGGCTTCTTCAGGGCAGCCGAGACTGCCTGCCTGATATTGGACTGGAAGAGGCCTGCCGTCAGGGGATAAACCGGCAGGAGGGGGGGCAGGTTGGCAGCCTGGTCCGCCGGACGAAATTCCGGATTGACGACAGACCGGCCCCGGCCGCTCTCAATCCTGCCCCGAAAGATATAGGCTTCCCCCCTCCGGATCTGGTTGGCGACCCAGGGCTGGTTGAACCAGACCGCCTGGATTGATCCGCTGTCATCGGCAAGCCGGGCACGCGTGTAGGTCAATTTCCCCCGCCTGGAGAGGGAAGGGACATTCTCGACTACCGCTTCGAATACAGCGATCTCCCCGCTTCGCAATGAGCTGACGGACAGGCGATCCTGCCAATTTTCGTAGGATCGGGGCAGGTGCCAAAGGAGTTCACCTATGCTTTCGATGCCCAGCTTGGAAAAAAGCCGCTCCCTCTTGTCCGAAATACCGGGAAGAACCCCTGGCCTCTGACCCAGCCAGTCCTCCCTTCCCGGCTCAGACACAATCGCCCTCTTTTCCGGAAGCAGGATCGACGGCCGCTCCATAGCGGCAAAGTTGGCGGATGGGACAGGCAAGGCAGTCCCGGCAGCGGGCCCGGCAGAGTACCCGTCCGTGGGCGACCATAAGGTGGCCCCATAGGGTCCACAAGTCCTCCGGCAGTTGATCCATCAGGTCCCGCTCGATCCTTAGTGGTTTATCGCTGTCAGTGAAGCCGATCAGATGGCTTATCCTGGCGCAATGTGTGTCGACAACAACCGCCTGGGCCCCGAAGGCGTCGCCCATAAGCAGATTGGCAATCTTGCGGCCGACACCGGGCAGTTCCATCAGGGCGGGGGCTGAAGAAGGCACCCGCCCCCCGTGCTGGTCCAGGATCGCCTGGGCGCTTCCGATCAGGGCCCGCGCCTTCGACCGGAAAAGACCACAGCTCCGGATCAGCCCCTCAAGCTCTCCCAGTTCGGCCCCGGCCATGGCCTCCGCATCGGGATAACGGGTAAAGAGGGCAGGTGTAATCCTGTTTACACGCTCGTCCGTACATTGGGAGGCCAGGATGGCACCCACAAGCAGCTCCCAGGGGGATCGGTGCGAGAGGGTGCAACTGGCCTCGGGATAGCGCGCCAACAAAAGGTCCGCAATGTCGCGGGCCCGTCCGACCTTTGAAAGCCGGCTCACGGCGAAGCCTCAAGAAGATAGCAACTTTTAATCAGGGTCCTCCCATCTGATGGCCTGAACAGGGTCATTTCAACCAGGGTCCCTACCACTTGGCCGTCCATGAAAGTGAGGAAATCTCTTGTCACCTCCATGGCTTCCCCGTTTATGCTAAGGAGGATATCATCCGTATCCAGACCCGCTGTATAGGCGGCGCTTTCCGGCTTGACGTAATTTATATAGAGCCCCGCCGGATAGCCGAATCTTTCACGTAGTTCCTCCGCGTCCTCATCGCCCAGAACCGTAATACCCAACTCAGCCTTTATATCCGGCGACTGGTCAGGCGCGGCCAGTATTCTCTCGACCACATCGGCCACAACAGGGGAGGGAACGGCGTAACCCTGGTTTTGCGAGTAGATCCGCTTCAGATAACCACTGGCCAGGGCGACCACCTGGCCGTCAGGGTTGACCAGGGGGCTGCCGGCGTAGATCGACAAGGTCGCGATACTTGTTTCAATCAAGCCGACGGGGGAACCGTCCTCCTCAAAGGATGTCCGGTAAAGTGAGGTGATGTGGCCCATGGAGAATCCACCCTCCCTGACCATGGAAGGTGGATAACCGACAGCGTAGACCTGACTCCCGATAGCGAGATCGGGGGCCTTGGCCAGGGGAAGGGCGGGGAATTCCTCTCCGTCCCCCTCCTTTATCTTGAGGAGGGCCAGGTCCGCCAGGGAGTGGAAGCCCAGGAGTGAGGCTGAAAACACCTCATTTGACCCGCGGGTATAAATCCGGATCGAGGCATCCGCCAGCAGGCTCCCCTTATAATCAAGCGCGCGTTCAAGCAAGCTGTAGCAGGTGACGATGATACCTGATTCATCGATGATCAGGCCGGAGAAGAATTCCTCCCGCTTCGAATAGAGTGAGGATGCCGGAATGGTCACATGGACGGAGACCACCGAGGGAGCGACAGCCTCGAAGATTTCCTCCGGGGAGGATTTGGGATCCTGGTCGACCGGGTCTGGTTCAGTAACCGGTTCCGAGCTCCTTGTCGAGGGGGGCGTCGTGGTCAAGGTCCTTGTAGAGGTCGTCAGCTTCGGCGTTGAGCTGGAGGTCGTGCTCTCGGTGGACGGCTCGGTTTCCTCCGAACCCCGGCCGGGACAGGATAGGGGGATCAGCAGGGCCGCAAGCAGGAATACGGCGATCAGAATGATTAATCCTCTCCTGTCCTTCCCCATGTTATTGCTCCTCCCCACTTTAGGATTTTTATGTAGTCTAGCGATTATTTATAGCCATTCTGTTAACAGAGCCCTGCAAAGGGGCGGGTCAGGGGCGGGCCACTGTAAAGCTGATCCGGGCCCCGCCCAGCCGGGTCGATCTGGCGGCCTCTATTTCCTGGCCGTGGCGCTTGATCAGGGCGCGCGCGATGTAAAGCCCCAAGCCTGAACCTTCCCCGCCGCGTGATTTGTCGGCCTTGTAGAAACGATCAAAGATGTGTGGGAGATCTTCGGCTGGAATACCGGGACCGTTATCGTCAACCGAAACACTGATGAAGCGGTCCCCAACCTCCAGGCTCACCAGGATAAGGCCCCTTTGCGGCGTATACCTCACCGCGTTTGCGATAATATTGTTCAGCACACGCGTTAGTTGGCCCCGATCCCCGACAGCCCGAAGGGGGCCATCAAAGCGGTGATCGCAGTTGATCTCCAAATCAATATTTTTTTCAAAAAGCATGGGCTCGAAGGACTGCTTGACCTGGCAAACCAATTCGTAGAGGTCGAACACCTCTTGCTTCAACCCCTTTGAGTCATCCAGGCCCTTGCCCTCAAAGAGATCGTCGATCAGCCGCTTGAGCCTGTCCGTCTCATCCTTGATGATGTCCAGGTAATAAGCGTATCTTTCCTTTGGAATGGTGCCGTCACGCATACCCTCGACAAAGCCGCCGATCGATGTCACAGGCGTTCGAAGATCGTGGGATACATTGCCCAGAAATTCGGAGTGTTGCTGTTCGCGCTCCTCGAAGGTCGCGATCAAGGTATTGAAAGTGCGCACAAGTCTTGTCAAATCGTCCTCGTGCGGATGGCCCCCAGCCTTCTCCTCTTCCGCCTCTTCCTCATCCAGGGTGAGGGTCCTCTTATCCCCCCTCAGTGTTACCCGGGCGGACAAGTCACCCGCGTAGACGGAATTGGCCGTCTTGGCCAACTCGGATATTGGCCGGGTAATATCACGGGAAAGCCAGATGATAATGGCCAAGGAAAGCAGGAAGGCAAGGGAGAAGGAGATGGGCACATTATGCTCACGCAGAAAGGAGACCAGACTTTCAGGCCGCTGGTGTTTCAAGAGGATGACCTCACCCGTGTAGAGGTCTCCATGAACGCCCAGTGGTGAACTGGCGATAAGCCAGCCGGCCGAATCCGTCAGGAGTGACGAAAAGCCCGTCTTATTCCCCGCTTCACAATAAACGGCACGGATCGAGTTCCGGGCCTCGGTCGGCAGGAGGGGGTCTCCACCGGGAAGTTCACCGCTTCTTTCCATCTGGGCGATGGTATCGGCGGGTATGCCGGTATGGTAGATGATGGCCCCATGGGCGTTGACGATCCAGACAAAGGCGCCGGTCGACCGGGCCGCAAAGGCAATGTGCCCGGTGATGTCCGTACTGGTAAAGGTCGTATGGCCTGCATCCATCCTGTCCTCCGTCAGGTTGGACAGCTCGACGGCATTGCGCCTCAGCTCCTCCTTCCTCTGATAATCTGATGAAATACTGTATACAGCCCCATAAACGGTCGCCAGAACGATGAAGATGACCAGGATGGCCGCGGATATCTTCAGGAGGGTCCGCGCGTAGATCGACAGTCTTCGTCTCACGTCCCGTCCGGATCCTTCACCTCAAACTTGTAGCCAACGCTCCAGACTGTCTTGATCTGCCAGAGCGGATGTTCAATGATATCGAGCTTTTCCCGGATACGCTTGATATGGACATCCACCGTGCGCTGCTCCCCGTAGTAATCCATGCCCCAGATGTGCTCAAGGATCTGGTCGCGGGTGAACACCCGGTTGGGATGGGAGGCAAGAAAGAAGAGCAACTCCAATTCCTTGGGCGGCATATCGACCTCCTCCTGACCGATCCGCACCGTGTAGCGGATCCGGTCGACGATGAGGTCTTGATAAATGACGACATCATCCTTCTTGCCCTCCAGGATATCCGGGAGCGGCGAGGAACGGAAGCGCCTGAGGACAGCTTTGACCCGGGCCAGGAGTTCCTTGGGATCGAAAGGCTTCAGGATATAGTCGTCGGCCCCGAGCTCCAGGCCGATAATTTTATCGAGCGTATCGCTTCGGGCCGTCAGCATAAGTACCGGAACATCAGATTCACGGCGGAGCTCCCGCATGATGTCAAAACCGCTCACTCCGGGCAACATGAGGTCGAGGATGATCACATGGGGGGAGACCGCGCGGACCATGGGCATAACCGCGTCCCCAGTGTAGCAGGAACTTACCTCAAAGCCATCCTTTTCAAAATAGAGTTTCAGCAATTCACTGATATGTTTATCGTCGTCGACGATCAATACACGCCTGGCATCTTCCATTGCTAGCCCTCCAGCCCCTTACCCAAGTCCTCCCCTTCCTCCCCAAGAAGTCGGGAAATCTCATACACAAATGATCGGATGTCGCGAAAAGCCCGGTAAACCGAAGCGAAGCGGATATAGGCGACCTCATCTATCCCCCGCAGTTGACCAAGAACCAATTCGCCGATTTCCGAGCTCGAAATTTCACGTTTTAAAGCATTGCCGGCAGCCCGCTCCACATTATCAATCAAAGCCTCTATCTGCTCTGTCGTCACCGGCCTCTTTTCACAGCTCTTCATGATCCCATTCAGGAGTTTTTGCCGATCAAAGGCCTGCCGGCTTCCATCCTTCTTGATAACCATAAGGGGCATGTCTTCAATTTTCTCGTAGGTTGTGAACCGGCCACCGCACAAGAGGCACTCCCGCCTTCGTCGGATGGAGCTCCCGTCATCAGATGGACGCGAATCGACAACCCGGTCGTCATTGCCTTCACAGTTTGGACACTTGATTGTCATCCCCTCCTTTCCGCTTTGGGCCTGGTAGGCAGACAAGTCGGCCGGATCTGGAATCCGGCCGCGCTTTCAAATATTCGATAGACAAGCTTGTCGACCGCCTGACCTGGCCTCCAGGCGTCAGGAACGGTCCAGATCATCGTCCTGGAGGAACCAGGGCAGCACCCGCCCCTCCTGCCGGCTTTGTCGCGGGCGCGAAGCCGGTTCTCTCACGGGATCGTCTCCAGGCGCCTCGTCAAGCAGGCGTGGGGCCGTAATATTCTGTTTGGTCGCATGCTCGGTTGCCCGGTCAATCATATCAGCCATGGCTTGTTCAGCTTGACGTTGGCCGCTATGACTGAACCCGGTCGCCCGCTGATCCGATGCCTGGCTGCGGGTTTGAGGCTGTCCGCCCCTTGGCGGCCGGAGGAATTCGGGCAGGTCATCTATGGTCGACCTGGAACTGGCTGCGGGCTGGGTCTGGCGCTGGGGAATACTGAAGGAAGGGGCCGGGACCTGAGTCTGTACGGACCGCATAACCCTGGACTGCGCGCCTTCGCCGAAGCGGCTGGCAATGATGGTAATCACCAGATCATCCTGCATATTCTCATCGACAACAGCGCCGAAAATAATATCCGCGTCAGGAGAAACCGCTTCGCGTACCTGTGAGGCCGCCTCGTTGATTTCCTTGATCCTCATATCGTGGCCGCCGGTAAAGTTGATGATGATGCTATTCGCCCCGTCGATGGTCGTTTCGAGGAGCGGGCTGGTCATGGCCTGCTTGACGGCCGTGGCCGCCCTGCTCTCACCGTTGCCACGCCCGATCCCCATATGGCAAACGCCCGCATTGGTCATTACCCGCCTGACGTCTGCCAGGTCAAGGTTGATCAGGCCGGGAACGGCGACCAGATCCGAAATACTGGACACCCCATACTGGAGAATGCGGTCAGCCAGGCCAAAGGCCTCGTCAAGTGTCGTATCGTCACTGGCGATTTCGAGTAATTTGTCATTGGGGACCACAATCAGGGAGTCCACGTATTGCTGGAGCTCACGGACCCCTTTTTCAGCATTTTGACGACGACGCGACCCCTCGAACCTGAAGGGCGTCGTGACAACCCCAACTGTCAGGATACCAAGCTTGTCGGCTACCTGGGCGACAATAGGCGCGGCGCCCGTACCGGTACCCCCTCCCATTCCCGCTGTGATGAAGAGCATGTCAGAGCCTTCCAAGGCCTTCGAAATCTCCTCGATGTTCTCCTCGGCAGCCTTTTGTCCCAGCTCCGGCTGTGCCCCGGCTCCAAGCCCACGGGTTACCTTCTCACCTATCTGAAGGGCTTCACTCGCCTTCGAACTTTGCAGGGACTGGTGATCCGTGTTGATAGCGATAAACTCTATCCCCTGTACCCCATCGTCAATCATGCGGTTGACGGCATTGCAGCCCCCACCACCGACACCGACTACACGGATGGTAGCGTAGACCCCCCGGCTCATCCCTATATCAAAAGAATAATCAGTCACTTCCTGCAACTCCTTCCGCCTTCACCTGTCGGGTATTGTGTTCTTTATCAATGGATGTAATTACAAGCTTACAAGCAAGAAAGATCACAATTATCTCAAAAGACTCAAAAGGCAAGTATGCTCGTAACATTCTAACCTAACCGGTTTACAGGCGCAAGCAAAGCGGCCTGTCTGCGCAGTATGGGGGGCCTGCCCAGAACAGGCAGGTCCTTGTCAGCTTCCCTGGCCTGATCAAAGGGGAAGCTCGCCGGCCTCCTCCGAAACCTGCTCCTCTTCCACAAGGGGGCTTCCTTCCTTGTGGGTCCGGGCTTTCAGCTTGAGGTAGAACCAGCGCGTAATATAACTGATATTGCGAAAGATCCGATAGGCAAATATGAAGGCAACGAGAAGGGAAAAATCATACTTCAGCTGAGTGCCCAAAGCTGTCATGAGAAAGGCGACCAGGCTGTTTGCCCCGAACTCCAGCAGGAATCTGTCGGCTGCGAAATCACCCTCCCTGAGCGCCTTCCAGGAGCCGGTCAGGGCTTCAATTCCAACCAGGGTAAAGACGGCCAGATAGGGTACCAGACTGGCAGGTACAAGTATGTTCGCAAAGAGACCGAACAATAGACCCAAGAGCAGGCCGATAATGATCAACACCTAGGTACCCTCCCAACAAAAGCAATCCTGTAATGACATGCTGTCTGCCCTGTCAAGGGCTTAATTGGCATCGGGCCGAAAATAGGGTGTCTCTCCACTTAGGTCGAGTTCGCCCGCCGAGCCCCTCAAGATATCCTCTCGTTCAAGCAAGTAGCTTAACAGCATAAGCTTGTCTTGTAATAACCTGTTGTCCTCCAGTTTAACACGAACCTCGCCCCCCTGAGAAAGCGGTATGAAGAGATAAAAGAGACGGCCGGAAATCTGCCTGAATTGCCGGACATCCCCCATTAGACTCCGGCCCGCCTCATTGATCTGATCATGACGGATCAGGGCAGCCGTCACGCGGGCAGCGGCCAAAAGCTGGCTGGGATTCTCTACCTCCAGCACGGATCCGATGGTCGGTTCCTGCAAAACCGAGACCCCCTCAAGCACGGGAAGGGTGAAATCAATTACTTCTGTCAGCCGCAACAGACAGTGTTCCCGGTCAATCAGGGCATAGCCTCCCGAAACCCGGATGGCCAGGACCTCCACCTTTTCCTCCACCGTCACCTTTATCTGCGAAGGAAAGCGGAAGCGGACATCCACTCCCCGAATCAGGGGGGACAGGTCCTTGATTTTTTCTTCCACAGCTCCGTAACGAAGGGTAAAGTAGGCTTTTGCCGACCCTCCTATACCTTGAAAAAAGTGTTTTCCCTTCAAGGGTTCAACCAGGGCGGCCACCTCCGCCTCACTGACCAGTCGGGTGCCCTCTATGCTGACTGTTTCCAGGCTGAACTGGGGGAGGACTATGAGCAGGGTGGCCAGGGAAAGGAGGATCGCCACCGCGGTGAGAAGCTTGAGAGGCCAGCCGAAAAAGGCACGCCTTCTGCGCGCCTTGGCACGTTTTCGCCGGCTCTCCTCCGTGAAGGGTGAGGGTTGAAAGAGGCTTGGATATTCCTCACCACGACCTCCCCTTTTGGACGCAGCTGGCCGTCTACCTGAATAACTGCTTTGGCCTTGTCTGCCTTTTACAGTTTTTTTCCCCCTGGAAAGGTTCATTTTCCCAAGATTGCCAAAACGTTTTCAGCAATAATCCCCGCCGCGTCAGGTAAGGCCCATCGCCCCGCGCCTTCACCCATACGGGCAAGCCGATCCGGATCATCAATCAGGACCTTAATTGTTTCCAGCAATTTCTGACTGTCAAATTCCTTATCGGGAACGACAATTGCCGCCCCGGCTTCCTCCATGGCGCGTGCGTTCGCCGTCTGATGGTCATCTGCGGCATAGGGGAAGGGAATCAGGATGGAAGCTTTGGCCTGGGCTGCGATCTCGGCACAGGTCATGGCGCCCGCGCGCCCAACGAAGAGATCACAGGCCGCGATCCAGTAAGGCGCGTCGTGGAAAAAAGCTTCCGCCCGGAGCATACCTGGCAGGCCAGCCAGTTCACGAACACAGGCCTCCTTGCTTTGAACGCCCGCGCTGATGGTCAGCCTGAGTTCAGGATGCTCCTTCAACAAGGAGGACCAGCTGCCGTCATCATCCAGGCGGGCGACCGCTGTATTCAAGGTTCGGGCGCCAAGGCTGCCTCCCATGACCAGGATCAAAAACAAATCTTCGGATAGGGACAGTGCCTGCCTGGCCTTGGAACGATCCAGTGTCGAGAAAAGAGGCCGGATAGGGTTGCCACTCAAGACCAGATGGTCTTTTCTCCGGAAAAAACTGCGGCTTACGTCATAGCTGATGAAGACGGTTTTGGCCCTTGAGGCAAAGAGCCGGTTGGCCCTCCCCGGCACGGAATTCTGTTCATGTAATAGGTAGGGAATCCGCAAGAAGCGGGCAGCTGCGACCAGGGGCGCCGACACGTAGCCGCCCGTTCCGATCACCAAACGGGGACGCTCTTCTCTCAAGATCGCCAGGCTCTTAAAAAGTCCACGGGTATTTCGGGTGAACCAGCCCCAGTAGCGTCGGTCTTGGCGTGAGGGCATGTTCTGTGCCATGATGGGGCGAAAATCGTAGCCTTCAGCTTCCACCATGGCCTGCTCAAGGCTGCCGGGAACCCCACAAAAGACAAGGCCAGTCGAGGGCAGGCTTTCTTTAAGGGCTGAGGCGATGGCAAGTGCCGGGTAAATGTGCCCGCTTGTTCCGCCGGCGGCTATGAGGATTGTGTTGTAGGACCGCTTTCTTTTCATTCATTTCCCCGGCTGGAGGCTGGCTGCTATTTGACCTGAACTACCTTATACAGCGTAACGCATGGCGTCGTCTTCCTCAAGCCGGTTTTTATGCTTTTGGGACCTCCCCGCTTTCAGCTGCCGCCTGTCCACGATCCTGGCCAGCTGGGGATCCGTCCTGCTTGCTGATTTTGATACACACAGCACAAGGCCCGCTGAAAGGGCAAAGAAAAGGCTGGCTGTCCCGCCATAACTGAAAAAGGGCAGGGAGATCCCTGTCGTGGGAATAAGGCTGACGGATACAGCCATATTGAGGAAGGCTTGGAGTACGATCAGGATGGTGTTGCCGGCAGCGACCAACATGGCCATATGGCCAGCCGCCTTCCGGGCGACCAGGATGCCCGTGACAAGGAAGGCAAGAAAGAGAAGTATGACACTGACGACGCCAATGAATCCAAGCTCTTCCCCTATGACAGGCAGGATGAAATCATTATGCGCCTCCGACAGCCAGTTCAGCTTCTGGACGCTTTTGCCAATCCCCTTTCCCGTCAAACCCCCCGAACCCAAAGCCAGCTCCGCCTGCTCAATCTGAAGGCGGTCATCCAGATTGGCCCCCTCCCGGTCCTGAAAGGTACCGACCCGCTTGAAGGCGTGGGCGAAACGATCCGTGACCAGGTCGACCGTGGATTTTTTAGTCACAAGCTGGTAGCCGAATCCCAGGACAATCGCAAAGACACATAGAATGACAAGCAACTGAAAGAGGCCGGCTATCCTGGATTTCACAGGGATGTCAGCCAGGATAAATACCGTCAGGCTGATGAGGGCTATGATTACGGCACCGGACAAGTGAGGTTGTATAAGGGTCAGGACAATCCAGACCGTCATCAGCAGGCCGGGCAGAGTGACGTCAAGGAAGGCTTGCCGGGCCAGGCCTGTCTTCTGTCCAAGCTTACCGCCTGTGGCCCTGGCACGGCTCCTTTGCTCTTCCTGCTGGCGGATCGACCTTCTTTTTGAGAAATAACTGGCCAGGAAGAATACAGCCCCAATCTTTGCCAGCTCAGAGGGCTGAAAACGGATGGGGCCGAGATAGACCCAACGCTTGGCCCCATTGATGACCACACCCCCCAACCAGCAGTAGAGGAGGCTGGCAGTCACAGTCAAATAGACGATTGTCCGCAGGGCCGGCCGCGTCAATTGGCGAAAACTGATAAAAGCCCCCAGGCTGATGGCGGCCGTGGTACCAATCAGGGTGAGCAGGGCTTGTTTTCGCGCCAAAGCAGTGGCGTCCGCCTCCAGGATGGCGCGGACAGGGGGCTCCTCGTCAATCCCGACCGCCTCGTCCAGGTTCGTTCTCATTTCGGCCCCGGATTGGACGAAGCTGATTCCATAGCTGGCGCTGAACATGGTCAGAAGGCCAAAGAGGACAAGGATCAGCCAGACCAGGAGAAAGGCCAGCGACATATGCCGGTGGGAGGCGCTGATCCGGCCGGTCTTAAGCAAGCCCGGGTCAGGGACTGTCACTGCATTATTTGCCGCCCCCACCATACCGCCTACCTCAGGAAAAAGGGAAGAGACACGGCCAGGATACCGAGTCCCGCGCACAGGATCCCTGCCAGGCTGAAAACCCTGACAATTTTTGTCTCCGGCCAACCCACCAATTCAAAATGATGGTGAATCGGTGACATGCGGAAGATCCGTTTCCCGCCTGTTGATTTGAAATAAATAACCTGCAGGACAACCGAGAAGCCCTCAAAGAAGAAAACGAAGCCTGTGATGAGGGCCAGGTAGGGAAGTCCCAGCGTGACCGTGAGTAAAGTAAATCCGATCCCCAGGGCTTGGGATCCCGTATCACCCATAAATATTTTGGCTGGGTAATGGTTGAAGACAAGAAAACCAAGGCAGCCTGCTGTCATGGCGGCCAGCAGTAGCATGGCCGGCCCGGCTCCGGGCAGGAGGGGGAAAAGCAAGCCGGTCGCGATCAGAAGACCCAGGGAGGCGACCAGCATAAGGCTGGAAAGGAGTCCATCCAGACCATCGGTTATGTTGATCGAATTACTCATATAGAAAAGGAAGGGGACCAGAAAAGCCAAATACAAGAACTTCCATCCGCCTGTGACTGCCAGCGTTTCAGCCGTCAGTGGATTAAGTATGAAGGGCTGGACAGGGGCCAGCCACAAATAGTAGATACCAGCCAGCAAGGAAAAGAAACCGAGGACAAGGGTTTTTTGGCTGACACTCATACCCTTGCGTGAGACACTGACCTTGATAAAATCATCGGCAAAGCCTACGCCGGCAAAGAGCAGCATGAAGACTGCTGTAGCCGTGAGCGGAAGCAGGTCCTTCCGGATAAGGGGGGCGGCTATGGCCAGAAGAAAAATCGGGATCAGGAAGAAAAGGCCGCCAAAGGTCGGTGTCCCCGCCTTTGCCTTATGTGATCGGGGGCCGTTGTCCCGGATTGGCTGGGCGGACGTCCTGGTCCGGATGAGGGGCAGGCCGATCAGGCCGGTGGCAACCGTTCCGACCAGGACTGCCAGGAAGGCGATAAGTGAGCTGTTTATGATCTCTCTGGGGAACATAATCAGAATTCCCCCGCCTTGTTAAGATCCCGGAGGGCCCTGGTGATTCTTTCCAGCTCGTAGAAGCGTGAGGCCTTGAGGAGCAAAAAATCATCTTCCTTGAGCTGGTCCGCGATATCCGGGATCGCCTCTTCACAGGAAGGATACCAGCCGGCGAAAATCCCCGACCCCTCCTCACTTCCGAGCAGGTAGTCACGTGTTATCCTCGTCTCCTCCCCGATTAGGAAAACCCGGTCTACGCCGGCGTTGAGCAGTTCGAGGGCAGCATCCTCATGGGCCTCCCTGGAATAACGACCCAACTCCCGTAAGCCCCCTATCACCGCGATAAAACGCCGGTTGTCCTCAGAAAGGAGGGCGGCTGTCTGCAGGGCTGAAAGAAGTGATTCCGGTGAGGCGTTGTAGGCGTCGTCCATAACATCAACGGAGCCAATCCGTGTAAGCTCCTGCCTGCTCTCCGCGGGCAGGTAACGGCTGGCTGAGCTTGCGGCCTCCTGCATGTTCAAGCCCATGGCATAGCCGACGGCCAGACCGAAAAGCGCCGCGGGAACCAGGTGGAGGCCCGGCATCTTGAGAAAGATCGGCCACCTCTCATCAGGGGTCAGATTGGACCGGCCGATGAAGGATAGGCCGTCGCGGTCCATCCTGACATGCTCCGCCCAGAAGACCGGGATCCCGTCACGCTCCAGGCGGCCGACATTTTGCTGACTGGCAATATACCAGACAGGCAGGGCCGGTTGTTCACGGATCACCCAGCTTTCGAGCATGGGGTCGTCTCCATTGACAATGAGGAGGCCATTCTCTTTCATACCGGTCGTTATGGAGATTTTTTCCTCCAGGATGTCACTCATGGAGCCAAGATACTCCGCATGCGACATACCTATCTGTGTGATGATCGCGATATCGGGAAGGGAAATCTCCGACAGGATTTTCAATTCCCCTTTCCGGGCCATACCCAGCTCCGCAACCAGGGCCTGGGTTTCCAGGCTGGTCGATAGAATGGTCCGGGGAAGGCCGATCTGGTTATTGTAATTTTTGGCCGACTGTTCAGCCTTGACCTGGGATTCTATCATCTGGCAGATCATACGCCTGGTTGTCGTCTTACCCACACTGCCGGTCACACCGATCAAGTTGGCAGACAGAGTCGTCCGGAAGCCCCGGGCAATATCCCGGTAGGCATCCCCCGTATTGTCCACAACAAGAACATCGGGAGCCTTCTCATCCTCCTTGATCCGATCGAGGCAGGTCTTGAGTTCCGCGGCTCCCCGCTCGATAACCAGCAGACCCGCTCCCTTTTCCACGGCCAGCGGCAGGAAATGGTGGCCATCAAAATTGTCGCCACGAAGCGGTACGAAGACCTCTCCTGGCCGGATGGTCCTCGTATCCGTCGAGACGGATGGAAAATACCGCTCAGGATCGGCCGCGTGGGACTTGGTCTGGTAAAGATCCCCCCCGCTCCAGAGCTTCAACTGCATTGGCAAAAATCTTGTCATCTTCGCGCGTCTTTCAACTGTTTACTCGCCGCTTTCCGCCGTCGGGCCGGCTGAAGAGAATTGTATGCTGATAATCTGACCCCGCCTCACCCTGCCGGATAGTTCCCTTGATCCGTCCATCTCCTCGCCGGGCGAGCCTGTCACATCCTCCTCATCCGCAGCTATCGGCCGGGAGCTTACAGGCAGGCTTTGTGTCACGGCAACACCGGAGGGCAGGCCATCCGGGACGATTATCACGCCGTACTCGGCGGCAAGCCAGACACATTCATGGTAATTGCACCCCTGGAAGTCTGGCACAGCTACCCATTCTACTTCATCTTCCCCCTCCGGGTAAAGCCATAAGGAGGATCCCACACCAACCATACTGCCGGGAGCCGGGATCTGGCGGCCCAGCTGCGCTTCAGGGTAAAAGGCATCAAGGGGCAGGACGGGGTTCAGGTTGAGCTGGAGCAGCTCCAGGGCGGCGTCACCGACCTTCATCCCTGATAAATCAGGAACTTCAACCAGCTGGCCAAGCTGGTCGAGTTCAGCTGCCGTGTAGGACTGCTTCTGGCCGCGTAGATTAAGGAGTCTCGCCGCGATGCGGTTGGCTGCCCGGGCGGCGGATGAACTGAGGGTTATGCTGGTTTCGGGCTTATGAATGGAAACCAGGACGACGTATTCAGGATCGTCACAGGGGACGAGTCCCACAAAGGAAAAGGTCCGCCGGTCATCCTGGGAATCGATGGCCGTCCCCGTCTTGCCCCCCATACTGAAACCCATGGCGCCGAAGGTACCGGCGGCTGTCCCCTTGGTCACGACATCTGTCATGAGGGCCCGGACCCGTTCACAGGTTTCCGATGAGAAGAGACGGGTTCCCCCCTGGTATTCAAAGGATACCCTCTCATCAGAGCCATCTTCCATGCAGGCCAAACCGACCCTGGGTGTCACGGCATAACCGCCGTTCCCGATCGAGGCAAATACCTTTGCCATCTGAATAGCTGTCATTGACGAAGACTCACCAAAAGTCAGATTGGCAAAGTCAATCGCCATGGGATCGGTATGCAGGTAACCGGATGCCTCAGCCGGCAGGTCAATGCCTGATTTGCCGTAAAAACCCAATTTCCGAATCCAATCATAGTAAAGATCCTTTCCCAACCGGTTGCCCAGATGGACGAAGACCGGGTTGCAGGATCGGTAAAAGGCCTCGGTCAGGGTCTCATTCCCGTGACCGGCCACATAATAGCAGGAGATCTCCTCACCCTGGATTTCGACTGGGTCGTCGTTAAATACTGTCTGTTCATCGGCGACACCCTCCTCAAGGGCGATGGCCAGGGTGATGGCTTTGAATACTGAACCGGGCTCATAGATATCGGTGACATTGATATTGTTCCAAAGATTGGAAGACAGGTAGGCCGTCCTCTCCTCCGCAGTCAGCGCATCCCAGGCCGCTTCAGTAAAACCCAGGGGCCGGCCGGTGGGGTTGGCCCCGTCAAAGCTGGCAAGCTGGCCCATGGCCAGTACCTGGCCTGTTTTTACCTCCATGATCAGGCCGTGGACGCCCTGGGTCAAGCCCGCGGCTGCCGCGACGGAACTGAGCTCTTCCTGCAGGATGTTCATGGCTTCCATATCGAGAGTTGAGACCAGGTGGCGACCCTTTTCAACCGGACTGGTCACAGATTGGGTGAAGGGAATCGTCCCTCTCGTCGTATAGTTGTTCCTTCTTTCATAGGTGTAGCCGACTTGGCCGGAAAGGAGCTCATCGTAGGCCCCTTCCAAGCCTGAGGTCCCAACCAGGCTGCCATCCTCATTCACGCGGGTAAGGCCAATGACGGACGAGGCCAGGCCTCCATTGTTGTAAACCCGCCTTTCTTCAGGATCAAAGCGGACACCTCCGACCCGTTTGTCCTTAAGCCATTGCTGAAGCTGCATGGCGTCCGTTTCCGGGACCTCGGTCGCCACCGTAAGATAGGACAAGGCTTCATGCCCCGCCAGTTGCTTGCTGACACCGGGCCAGCCCTTGGCCCGATCGGCCCGGATCCTGTCCAGCAGCTCGTCACAGGCCTCCTGGTCCAGGTCAAGATACAGGCCCATCTTTTCGACGATGGCCGTATCTGTCACACCCTTCACCCCAGACTGGACATCCGAGGGTGTTATCCCCACCCGGTATACATAGGAGGAGAGGACAAGGGGGTAGCCATTCCTGTCAAGGATCATGCCCCGCCTGGGGCTGTCCTTTTGGGTCACAAATTGTTGGTTTGCGGCTTTGGCGGCCAAGACCTCGTGTTCAAGGATCTGCAAACGATAGAAATTACTTACAAAAAGGATTGCCGCCGCCAGGAATAAAGTAAGCAGAAGGATCAGCTTGGCCTCGAAAAAGGAACGCGGCCGCTTTGTGGATCCGCCCAACCGTAACTTTTTCCTGGCCTTTTTTTTCATAGTAAGCCCTTAGGGTACTCAACGACCCAGTACCCAGTCTTCGATCAGAGCCGCGCACTCTCCCTCTGTCAACAAGGCTTGCAGGTCATGGTAGCCCTTGTTGCCCAATTGAAGGCTGGCGTAGGGCAGGTGCAGGATCTGGTCCGCTGTGGCCTTTTGCATTCCCAGCTCCTCCACAGCCTGCTGACGGGCGACCTGGAGGGAAGCCTTGCCGGACACCCGGTCCTCCAAGAGGATATTCTGCTCCTCAAGTTCATTGATCTGCCGTCGCAGGCCCGCGTTCAGAAAACTCATCTCAGTTATTTTCGCGCTTCGCCAGACGCTGAAACCGGCTACCGCGGCAATCAATGAAAATACGGTCACCAGTTTGACCACTGTTTTGGCATGGACCTTGCCCACCATCTTATACTGCCGCCTGATGGCGGCTTCCTGCTGGAGCTGCTCTCTTCTGAGACGTTTCCTCTCCTCCGCCAGGCCGGGGGGTGAGAGATCCACACCGGGAGCCGGGTAGCTTATGGCACTATCGAGCTGCCTGGCCAGATTTCCCTCCTGGTAGTAACTCATTGGACACCTCCGACAAATTCGAAAACCCTAAGTTTCGCGCTTCTCGAACGCGGGTTGGCGGCGACCTCTTTCTCCGACGGTGTCACCGGCTTGCCGGTCAACTGAAAGCCCAGTGGCTGCTTGCCACAAACGCAGCTTGGCAGGTCGCGGGGACATTCGCAGGGGGATTGCCAACGCCTCATGGCCTGCTTGACCATCCTGTCCTCCAGGGAATGGAAGCTGATGATCGCGGCCTTGCCCCCCGGCGCCATAACCTGTGGTATCTCGAGCAGAAGGTGGGCCAGTTCCTGCTGCTCACGGTTAACTGCCATACGTAGCGCCTGGAAGGTCCTGCGGGCCGGATTGCCCTCCCGCCTGGCACGGGCTGGAACGGCTGACGCAACGATTTCAGCCAGGTCCAAAGTCCTCATAATGGGCCTTTCCGCCCGTCTCCTTACAAGGGCAGCGGCAATGGAGCTGGCATATTTTTCCTCTCCGTAAAGCCTCAGAAGGGCCTCAATCGATTCCTCTGACAAGGAGGAGAGAATATGGGCCGCGGTCTCTCCCGATTCTTGATCCATACGCATATCAAGCGGTCCATCTTTCAGATAGGAAAAACCGCGTTCATCGCGGTCGAGCTGAGGGGAACTGACTCCCAGATCGGCCAGGAGGCCATCCACCTTGCCAAAGTCATCCGGATCCAACCATCCGGGAAAGTCTGAAAAGGCAGCCTGTACCGTCTTGCATACCGCCTTCGTCTTAAGCTTCCGGAGTCTGGATTCACAGACCTGGAGCGCCTGACTGTCCCGGTCAGCCGCAAAGAGCCGGCCCCCCTCGCCAAGCTTCTCAAGCAAGGCCTGGCTGTGACCCCCTCCACCGGCGGTCAAATCAAGGTAGAGACCCCTCTCCCTGACGGCCAGGGCCTGGATTGTCTCTTCCAACAAGACGGGCACATGCCAGGCATTATAATCCGCGGATGTCATAGCCAGACAGGTCCATCTCAGCCAGTGAACCTTCTTTTTCCTGACTTTCGTCGAAGAAGGCCTGCGAGCAAATCTCAATTTTGTCAAAAACGTCTATGAAGCATATTTCGTCGCCCGGTTCGACGCCAATGTGTTTCCAGAGGAAGGCAGGGACAGACATACGCCCCTGTCCATCAAATTCACAAACCGTTGAAGCGCCCAATACGTCCCGCTTCAACTTTCTTATCTCGTATCCTGTACTGGAATTGTTGAGGATTTGGTCCTTGATCGCGTTAAACTGCCCCGGGGTGTAGGCGGCCAGAAAACCGTCGTCAATCCCCTGAGTCACGATAAGCGCTCCCTCGAGTTTGTCGCGGAGCTTGGCGGGAACGATCACGCGCCCTTTTGTATCGACGGTGTGGGTATAACGCGCCACAAAACACTCCTCCTACTTTGTGAGTCATTCTACCACATATCCCCACTATATTGTCAATCTCTGCCACTTTCCTCCACCAATTGACATTATTACCTGAATTTGGGCCGATTTCACCCAAAATAATCCGATAAAGGGGCGGACATAGATAAAGAATCAGGATCTGGGGTGTTTAAAGTGAGCTATAGGCGTTATAGTTCAAAGAACAATTCAGCAGGACGCCCAGCAGGAGGAAGTTGGATATCATGGCGGATCCACCATAGCTGATAAAAGGAAGGGGGATGCCCGTGATTGGCAAAAGGCCGACGGCCATGCCCATGTTCTCTATGAAGTGGAAGGCGACCCCGGCAATCAGGGCCACCATAATGTAGGCTTGATCAGGCGACTGTCTGGCTAGCTTGCCCGCGACCCGCAGCGTGTGAACAATGAAGTAGACGGCAAGCAGGATCACCAGGGTGGTTCCGATCAGTCCCAGCTGTTCGGAGATGGCCGGGAAAATAAAATCAGATTCCTTGACAGGGACACTGACACTCCCTCCCGTCCTGTTGCCCGCCAGCCCACCTGAGGCGACAGCGGCCAGGGATTGATCGATGTGGTAGGAGGCCGATTTGTCGTAACCGCGAAAGAGGAAGGTCATGACCCGTTCTTTTTGGGCAGGGTTGATGGCAAACTGCCAGGCGAGCGGAAGGATGACAAAGACTGTCGCCGAGACCGATACGATGATGGTCCGCCACCTGACCCCCCAAACGAAGGCGGTGCAAAGAAACATGAAGATCAGGACCAGGCTGGTGCCCAGGTCTGGTTCGGTTACGATGAAGAGGAAGGGGAGCCCGTAATAGAAACCCAGCCGCAAGAAGGCTTGTGGAGTTGAGATTTCTCCCCTTTTCATGTCAGCAAATACAGGTCCCGTGACCATGGCGACGCCGATCTTTGAAAGCTCGGACGGCTGGAATGAACCAAAAAGCGGTATCTGGATCCAGCTGTCGGCCCCAGCCACCGGCCGATAGCCGTCAATCTTGACAAAGATGAGGAGTAAGATGCTGAGGATATAGATGGCGCCCCCGATCAGGCGCATGGTCGGCGGCTCGAAGAGGCAAAGGACCGAGGCAGCCACCAAACCGATCAGGACGGCGACGATTTGTTTATAAAAATTCATGGGGTAGTCGAAGATGACTGCGCCGTATCCCTTGGCCAGGACGGTGTTCAAGACAACCAGCCCGATGATGACCAGGGCCAGGACAGGGACCAGCATCCTGTAATCGAGCAACTGGAAGAAGAGGTCAGCGCGGGATTGCCTGGTCTCCCCGCCTGTCCGTCTCATGGATCCGTCTGTCCAGTTCATGGTCTGGCGCTCCCAAACAAGCCAGGAGGGCTAATCCGCCATCTCTTCAGGATCATCGGACGGGGCAGCCTGGACCACAGTCACCAGACCGGCGGCGGGCGTGAGTGAGGCTATCATTTCGTCCCGCTTTTTCCCAGCCAGCCTTAAAAAGACGAAGCAGACCAGGGCAAAGAGAACCATGGCGGCAGATAGGACCTGTGAGATACGGAAGGTCTGTCCCCAGGCTTGGAATACCAAGGAATCCGTCCTGATCCCCTCAACAAAGAAACGGACAATCCCGTAAAGGAGGAAATAGGTCAGCACCGTGGTCCAGGGTCGCTTCTGGCGTTTATGGACCAGCAGGAGGAGGACAAAGATGATCATATTGGCGATGAATTCATAGAGGAAGGTCGGATGTACCGGGAGGTTGGGATCCAGGCCGGGAAGTGGATTGGCGGCATTCGGGTTCAAGGCCGCGAGTTCCTGCCGGGTCCCTTCACTGATCATGCCCCAGGGCAGGTCTGTGTTGGTCCCGAAGGCCTCCTGGTTAAAAAAGTTGCCCCAACGGCCTATTCCCTGTCCCAGCGGGACAAGAACAGCCAGGAAGTCCAGAATCCGGTGGAGTTTGACCCGCTTGATGCGGGCGGCTATGGCGACAGCGGCCATGCCCCCTATGACGCCTCCGTAGAAGGCAAGTCCACCCTGGCGGAAGTCCAGAATGGAAACCAGGGATCCTTTGAACTGATCCCATTCAAAGGCGACATAGTAAATCCTGGAACCGATCAGGATGAGTGGAATCATCCAAAGGAAATAGTCCAGTATGTCATCCTTGGAAAAGTCATACTTCCTGGCCCTGCCCATGGCGATGAAAATACAAAGCACCATGGCCACCGTGAAGGTCAGTCCATACCAGTACACGGTCAGTTGCCGTCCGAACAGGGACAGCTCAAAGGCAACACGGTTGATCGACAAACCTTCTATACCGAGTCCTGGAAAGGAAACATTGTAGCTTAATACGGTATACATGGGACACCTCCGGAACAGTACAATTTTATCACAAGGCGTGCAGCTTCCTGACGGCAGTCAGGTCCTTGTCTATTTGGGCCTTTAATTGATCGATGGTCGAAAAGGTCAGCTCCTGACGGACAAAGGACAGGAATTCGACGCATATCTCCCGTCCGTAGAGGTCCCCCTCAAAATCATAGAGATAACTCTCCACCAGGAGTTGCCGGCTGTCCCGGCGGACGGACGGCGCGACGCCGACACTGGTGACGGCCGGATAAAGGGCCCCTTCACAGGAGACAAGTGTCTGGTAAACGCCGCGGCGGACCAAGGTCGATTTCGGCGGATAGACCATATTGGCTGTGGGAAAACCGAGCCTTGAACCCAGCCTCTTCCCGCTGATGACCCTGCCCCGCAGTTTGAAGGGACGCGTCATCATGGCCAAGGCATCCTCGGGACGGCCTTGCCGGAGCGCCTCGCGGATCCTGGAGCTCGATACCTTGCCGCCCTGCCAGGAGACAGCTTCGACGATGAGGGGCGTAAGTGGATGCGAACCCCCATAGTCAAGCAAATATTCTGCGTCTCCCCGTCCCCTGAAACCGAAACGCCCGTCTTCCCCAATTGCCAGGATTTTACCGCCCGCCTGGCTGGAGACCACCCGGTCCAGGAATTCGAAGGCTGAAAGACGGCAAAAGTCATCGGTCAGCGGGATGATGAAGATATCCTCCAGGCCTTCCGAGGACAATACCTGGATTTTTTCCTCCTCCGTCATCAGGAAATCATGGCCAACCGTGCGGTGGTTGAACCAGAAACCCGCCTCATAGGAAAAGGTAAAGACGGAGGGGACAAGACCGTGGACAAGACAGGCTTCCCGCAGCCGCCTTATCAGCTCCAGATGTCCCCGGTGTACGCCGTCAAAGACACCCAGCCCAATCCCGCGTTCCTTCTTTTCAATTCCCTCAAGATCACGATACAAGTTGGCCATCATCCCGGTCACTTCCTAGATCGTTTCAGGGGCCGCAAAGACACGGGAGACCCGGCAGGTCCCGGCCGCAGCGCTGCCGATCGCGATCAAGCGGTCCTGGTGGAAAAAGGCCAGCTCCCCTTCAGGATCAGCCTCACAGGGGATGGGCCTGCCATGGGCCAGGCTGACAGCCTCCTCCCGGCTCAGTTCCTTTTTCTTCCAGTTGAAAAAGACCTCCCCGACAGGGAGCACCAGGTCCTTCTCCTGGATCAGTCCGCGGAATGCCTGGGACCTTTCCCCCGCCTCAAAGAAAAGTCGACTCAACTGATCCAGGGTAACCGCCCGCTCGAGATTGAAGGGACCGACGGATAGGCGGCGAAGGGAGGCCGCGTGCCCAAAACAGCCAAGTCTGCGCCCCAGGAGATCCGCCAGGGAACGGATATAGGTCCCTGAGCTGACAAGGAATTCGACCGTAAGAAGTGGATAGCCCTCCTCATCTTCACGGAGACCGGTAAGCCTGGCCTTGTACACCGTGATCTGCCGGTCAGGGCGTTCGACTGTTTCCCCCTGCCGGGCATACTTGTAAAGCCTTTTGCCCTCGACCTTGACGGCTGAATAGAGGGGGGGCTTCTGGATTTTTTCTTCTGTCAGTGCGGATACGGCGGCTTCCAGGAAATCCTTCCGGGTGGATTCTTCCAAATAGCGTCTGTATAAGCCAGGATCCGACGCCCTTTCACTTATCTCCCCCTCAGGGTCCAGGCTTGTGGTCGCATAGCCCAGCTTTATTTCACAAAGATAAGCCTTGTCCAGCCTCTGCATCATACCCGCGGCCGCCGTCGCGCGACCGAAACAGATTGGCAGGACACCCGTAGCGAAGGGATCGAGGGTGCCGGTGTGGCCGACCCGCTTCATGCCAAGGAGGGGCCTCAGTCTGGCAACGACAGCCGCGGATGTCAGGCCAGGCTCCTTGTCCACAATAATCAGACCGCCGTCAACCAGGCTCATCAATTGCCACCCTCATTGGAACAGGTTTTGAGCCAGGCCTCAGATTCACGCGCCAGCAAGGCCAGTGCCTCCTGCATGGTATGTCCTTCCAGGGTCATTCCCGATGCCTTGACATGGCCACCACCTCCAAATTTCAGGGCAAAGGCAGCTGAATCGAAGCAGGAATTGGACCGGATGCTGACACGGATGGCCCCCCCTTCAGCCTCGATCAAAAGGAAGACGACAGCGGCATTCTCCGAGGCACGGATCTCAGCGGCCAGATTGGAAAGCTCATCATCCGGAGCCCCCCTCCTTTTCAACATGGCCTGCGTGACATGGGCCAGCAGGATCCGGCCTCCTGCGACAGGTGTTATGGTGGCGAAGATATCGCCCTTGATCTGCAAGCGGGCCAGGGTCGTGCGCTCATAGAGATTGTAATGGAGTTCTGTCAGATCGACTGGGAAACGCTCCAGCAAGGCGGCCGCCTGTCTAAGGCACAGAGGGGTGGTATTACTGTAGGAATAACGTCCCGTATCGGTGATGGTCCCGGCCAGGAGCAGAATCGCTGATGTCAAGTCGAAGATTTCCTGACCAAGGTGCAGTTCGAGATCCCAGATGAGCCCAAATACGAGTTCACAGGATGAGGAGGCCCCCGGATCAATCAGTTCGAGAGGGCCGGCTTCCTTCTGGAAGACATGATGATCAATGGCCCCCCGGATCGGGGCTTGCAAAAAACAGTCCCCGCGGGTCCCCAGGCGGCTTGCTTCATGGCAGTCGACCGCAAGCGCCAAATCCAAAGTGGGATTGGTGACAGCCTCCGGGTAGACGATTATCTCGTCCAGACCAGGCAGGTGGGTGAGCGATTCGGGAACAGGCTCTTCCGTCAACACACTTGTCTGGCAGCCAAGTTTCCGGAAGGCTCTGGACAAGGCGACGGCGGCACCGATGGCGTCGGCGTCAAAGCGTTCGTGGGGGAAAAGTCCTATACGGCCTTTGTCAGCCGCCAGGTCGAGGACAATCTCAAGCAGTCGGTTCCCCGCCTCCCGGGACTGTTTCATCCTTCTCCTCCATTCGTTTTGCGGCAAGGGCCTCATCTTCTTCACGCACCCGTCGGATGAGATCATCGATGGCCTCGCCTTCGCGTATACTCCTGTCCTCCAGGAATATCAGGCGCGGGACCTTGCGGGAACGAAGCTGCGAAGCCAGCTCCTTCCTAAGGAAGCCCTTGGCCTTCTCGAAGGCGTCCGCCGCACCCTCCCGGGCCTCCTGGTCTCCGTAGACGCTGTAATAGACACGGGCTGTCGACAGGTCCCTGGTAAGATCGACTCCTGTCAGGGAGACATTCTCGTTGATCCTGGGATCCTTGAGCCTGCGCTGGATGATTTCCGCCAGGATCCGCCTGATCTCATCGCCCATTCGGCCGGATCGGTTACGCATCGGCTTCTTCCTCCTTCATGGTGTAAACCTCGATATGGTCTCCCACCTTGATGTCATTGAATTTTTCGAGACTCAGACCGCACTCGTAACCGGCCGCGACCTCCCTCACATCATCCTTGAAACGACGGAGTGAAGCCAGTTTGGTCTCGTAGATGACCACGCCATCCCGCAGGAGTCTGACGCTGTCGTTACGATTGACCCGGCCGTCGGTTACATAACAGCCGGCGATGGTCCCCACGCTGGAGGCGTGGAATACCTCACGCACCTCGAGATGACCCACCACAACTTCCTTCAGGACCGGTCCGAGCAAGCCGCGCATGGCCCGCTCAACTTCCTCAATGGCCTCGTAGATGACGCGGTAGGTGTGGATATCAACATTGGAGTCGGCGGCGACCTGGGCAGCCGATGCGGCAGGCCTGACATTGAAGCCGACGATGATGGCGTCAGCGACCTCTGCCAGACGGATATCCGACTCGGTTATGGCGCCGACGGCCCCGTGGATGACGTGGACCCGGATCCTGTCAGTGGACAGGTTCTCCATGGAGGAGGTCAGGGCCTCAACCGAGCCTTGCGCGTCACCCTTGATGATGATATTGAGGTCGACAGTCTCCTCATCGCCCATACGGTCGAAGAGGGTGTCAAGTGACATACGGGATGTCTGGCGGAGGGTCGTCTCACGCTCCTCTGTCCGCCGCTTGTCCACCAGGTCACGGGCTACGCGCTCATTCTCCACCTGATAGAGGATGTCGCCCCCCTCGGGCACTTCACTCAGGCCGATGATCTCAACCGCCTGCGAAGGACCCGCTGAGTCAATTTTCTGGCCCCGGTCATCATACATGATCCGGATCCGGCCGACTGTGCTGCCGACCACGACTATATCGCCCTGTCTCAGGGTTCCCCGCTGGACCAGGATGGTCGCCAGGGGCCCTCGGGTGCTGTCCAGGCTGGCCTCGATCACAGTGCCCTTGGCCTGACGATCGGGGTTGGCCTTAAGATCCAGGACATCAGCCGTCAACAGGATCATCTCAAGGAGTTCATCCATATTCTGACCCGTCTTGGCGGAGACGGGAACAATGGTTGTCTGCCCCCCCCATTCCGAGTCCATAAGACCGTGCTGGGCAAGCTCGCGTTTTACACGCTCAATATCCGCCTGGGCTTTGTCTATCTTGTTTATGGCGACGATGATCTCCGTATCGGCCGCCCGGGCATGATTGATGGCCTCGACAGTCTGTGGCATGACACCATCGTCAGCGGCCACGACCAGGATGGCAATATCCGTGACCTGGGCGCCCCGGGCACGCAAGGTCGTAAAGGCCTCATGACCCGGTGTATCGAGGAAGGTGATCGTCCTGCCATCCAGCTTGACTGAATAAGCCCCGATGTGCTGGGTGATCCCACCGGCCTCACCTTCCGTAACGGAAGATTTCCGGATCTGGTCAAGGATGGATGTTTTACCGTGGTCGACATGCCCCATTACAACGACAACAGGTGGACGCGGCTTCAGATCCTCGTCCCGGTCGTCCGTATCGTCAAAGAGGATATCCTCCTCCGTGATCTCAATGAGCCTTTCGCTTTCAATACCAAACTCAGAGGCAATCACCTCGGCTGTCTCAAAGTCGATCTCCTGATTGATGGTGGCCATCATTCCCAGACCCATGAGCTTCATGATGACATCGGCCGTCGTCTTCTTCATGGCTTCGGCCAATTCCTTAACGGTCAAAGTCGACGGGAGCGTCACCTTGGTTAACTGGGCGACGGGACGTTTGGGCTGATCCGCCACGGTTTCTGGTACCCGCTGCCTCCGCCTCCTGCCTCCACGTTCCGATACCTGCTGCTGCTCACGCCTGCTGCGGTCCCGAAAGTCCTCGGCCCGACGGTCACGGCCACGCTGGCTCCGCCGGCTTGCCGCCCCGGGTTTTTGCGCTTCCTGCTCAACGGGTGGGGCAACTACAGGCGGGGCGAAGGCCTGCGGCCTGGGCCTGGCTTGAGGGGCCGGCCTTTGGTCACGGCGATCCTCACGCGGCGCGGCTCTTCTGACCTGTCCCTGCTCGACCGCCGGCTTGTCGCGATCCGCTCCCACATAGCTACCGCGCTGGGCCCGCAAGGGCTTGCCATCGGCTGTTGTCAAGGGGCGGGGTCTGGCCGGCGCGGCAGTTGGAGGCGGGGCAGGCGCTGGTCTCCTGGCCCTTTCCGTTATGGGCAGGGATCTTTCCGCGACACTCAAGGGCTCGCGCTTGACCGGCTCCGGGGGAGTAAGCTTGGGCTTGGCCTTGGGCTTTTCTTTCGCGATGACGACCTTTTCCTCTTTTTTAACCTCAGCTGTTGCAGCCACTTCAACCGGCTTTTTGACGGCTGGCTTTTTGGCGGCTGGCTTTTTCTTGACTACTTCCGCCTTGACTTCAGCTTCTGCTTCCACCACGAGTTCAGCCGCAACCGGTACAGTCTCCACCTCCGCTGGACTCAACTCAAGCACGGGTTCAGCCACCCTTTCCACAGGCGGCTCCTCAGCTGGAGGGGCGGCCACCTGCTCGGGCGGCGGCTCCAGCTTGGGTTTTTTGACGATTTTGATGACGCCCGGGATAACTTTCCCCGAAATACCCTGAATGTCAATAGTAGACGGAGTCGGGAGGTCTTTCAGTTCCTGGTCAGGTGACGGGAGATCAGCCTCCGGCTCCTCTTCCGGCGCAGGCGCAAGAAGGGGCTCTTCCTGCTCCAGAAAGGTCTCGAGTGACTCAAGTTCCTTCCTCTGCCGAAGTAGCTCTTCTTCCGTTATAAATCCTGACATGAGCCCTGAATTTGCTTCTTCTCTTTTCGCCATGCTCAGCTCATTCCTCCCCTTTATCCTGTAAATCCGCCAAGACCTGGTCAAGCTCGATCCAGATGCCTTCCGGTACAGGGCACTTCAGCGCACGCTGCAATGATTGCTTTTTTTTTGCCTTTTCGACACAGGCTCCCTTAAAACAGAGATAGGCGCCCCGTCCGGCCATCCTCCCTGTGCGGTCGATTGTGACACCATCTTCCTTACCGGCAACCAGCCTTAAAAGCTGTTTTTGCGGGAAGGATTCCCGGCATCCCACACAGGTCCTCAGGGGCGTTTTTTTCACGCTTCCGCCTCCGGCTCTTCGTCACCCAAAGACTCGATCGTGCTCGACAATTTATCCAGATAATCCGAGGCTGTCTGTTCATCCTCTACGAGAACTTCCCCGGTCTCATCTTCAGGATAGACAAGGTCTTCTTCCTCTAAGTCATCGCCCCTCTCGGCTTCATGGGCCGCGACGGCCTCGTCGAAGTCCGACATCCAGGCCGATTCCAGCAACTCGCGATACTGCGACTCGCTCTTGATATCAATTCTCCAATCGGTCAGCTTGGCAGCAAGTCTCGCGTTCTGCCCCTCTTTCCCGATGGCCAGTGACAGCTGATGATCGGATACAATCACCCGGGCGCTCTGTTCTTCCTCGTCAAGGACAACCCGGATAACCCGCGCCGGTGAAAGGGCGCTGGAGATGAACTCCGTAATATCCTGATTCCATTCAATGATATCGATTTTCTCGCCGTTAAGCTCAGTGATGACCGACTGGACACGTGTACCACGCTGTCCCACACAGGCTCCGACAGCATCGATATTGCTGTCATGGCTGGTCACGGCCATCTTGGTCCTTGAACCGGCTTCCCGCGCGATGTTGACAATCTCAACTATGCCAGCTCCGATCTCGGGTACTTCCTGCTCAAAGAGCCGACGAACCAAACCAGGATGGCTGCGGGAGACCATGATGACGGGACGGTGGTCCCTTTGGTCAACTTTCAAAATATAGAAACGCATATGTTTCTTGAAGGTATAGTTGTCCAGCCTCGATTGCTGGTTGTAGGGCAGGACAGCCTGGGCCCGCCCGATATCCACCAGGACCTCATTGCGGTCGCGACGCTGCACGATCCCACTGGCCAGTCCGCCAACCCGCCCTAAAAATTCATCCTGAATCCTTAGTTTTTCGGCTTGGGCCAGCTTCTGGTTAATGACACTCTTGGCGGTCTGGGCAGCCAGGCGGCCAAAATGGGAGGGGTCGACCTCCCGCACCAATTGATCGCCAAGCTCCAGATCCTCTGACAGGGCATGGGCCTGCTCCAGCGACAATTCACTGTTGGGATCCTGTACCTCCTCGACAATCGTCATAGGCTGGTAGACTCTCATCTCACCCGTCCTGCGGTCAATATGGGCCGTAATACCATCGTTTTCAACCGGTTTCGGTTCACTCTCCTGAAGGGGAAGTCCCTCCCGGTCCCGACCTTTCTCACGGTCCTTGGATCTTATCTCGAACTCACGGCGATAGGCCGCCACCAGGGCATCCTCAATGGCCTCAACAAGCGTCTCCATTTCAACGCCGCGCTCTTTTTCCAAAAGTTTAAGCGCTTCTATAAATTCGTGGTTCATGTATTCTCCTTACCAAACACCAGGACACCGGTTAAAAGACAACTTCCCGTTTAACCTGGGCGATCGCTTCAAAGGGAAAGAGCCTGATCTCCCCTTCTTCCGTTTCCACCCCCACCTGCTCTCCATCTACAAGCAGCTTGCCGAGAAAGCGCTTACCGCCTTCTACATTCTGATAGAGACTGATCCGCACCCATTCTCCCTCGTGGCGCAGGCAGTCCTCCAAGCTGGTCAGGGGCCGGTCAAAACCGGGAGATGAGACCTCAAAGACATCGAAATCGTCAAAGCCCAGCTGATCTGAAATCAGTGAATCGGCCAAGCCGCTCAGCTTCTCACAATCCTCGATGCCGACACCGCCCTTTTTATCGATGATCAGGCGCAGCACCGTCCTCCCGCCCTCATGGACATGGAGGACGTCCAGCAGGGCCAGTCCCAGTGACTCCGCCAAGGGCGCAATCTCTTGCTCAATTTTTCTTATATTTGTCTTAGCCGCGCTCATCTTTTCCTCTCGAAACAGATCTTACGACGAAAAGAGCGGGGCACCCCGCTCTTTCATACAAAATCCGCCGTGGAGTCCATTATATCAGGTTTTAGCAGGGGGTCAAGCGCCCTGATACCGGACGCCCGCCCCCAGCGCTCAAGCCCTCCCGGTCCGGAAACGGCGTCTTGCCACCAGGGCAAATCCTGTTCCAAGACCCATTGACAAGAGAGAGAAGAGGAAGACAGACCCTTCACCCGTCGCAGGCACCTTTTCCGGCTCCCCGGGCACCGGACCCAGCTCTTCCCATAAGGCCTTGACTGTTAGATCCCCTGCGGGCATCTTCTCAGGCAAGGCAGGCTCCCAACCCTTGAAGACATAACCTTCGCGGATGGGATCGGTGGGTCGCTCAAGCAAGCTGTCATAAGCCTGGACAAGAGGGGCCACCGGACTTCCGCCCTGGCTGTCAAAGCTAAGGGTGTAATGATTGATTTCCCACAAGGCCTTGAAACTCCCCCCCTCCACGGGCATGGTCTCAGGCAGGGCCGGTTCCCAGCCCAGGAAGCGATAGCCGGACCGGACAGGATCGGCCGGTGGCAGAACAAGGGTACCGGCTCCAAGGGTGATGGGCGCCACCTCTGTTCCCCCGGAGCTGTCAAAGGTCAGTGTATAGGGCAAGCCCTTCCAATTTGCCGTCAAGGTCATACTGGCCGTAGGCATGACCTGGGGAAATGGCTGATCCCAGCCCAGGAAAAGATAACCAGTCCGGACCGGATCTGCCGGCGGGTCAATCTCACTGCCATAGTTGGCCTCGATCGGCTGGATAGCCTCTCCACCCGCACAGTCAAAGCTCAAGGTCCGGGTCGGATAGCAGACATGGCTGCCCAAGACATTGAAGGTATCCTGGGGATAGACCTCCCATTGCAAGGAGGGATCAAAAACAGGAAGATTCTCGGTATCAAGCCCCTCAGTTACCCAGGGCTTCCTGACCAGGGTCCGGTTCCCTGTCTGCACCTTGCCACTGTACCAGCCGACAATCATTTCGGCAGTAAAAGATGAAGTAGTTTTTTCACCCGCACCTTCTCCTTTTTTCCCGATCATATCAACAA